>JBBSHH010000048.1:0-19076 GCA_038253225.1 Mycobacteriales bacterium
CCTGGAAGCTGCGCCGGGTGCTGCACGCGCTCGAGTCCGGCCAGGCCCTCGAGCTGCTCATCAGCAAGATGAAGGAGACGAAGAGCAACGTCGAGTTCCTCATGCAGATCCAGAAGACCACGGTGGGCCCGCAGGATTAGGCTTGGCGGTCGTTGCCGCCGACGGAATCCCGCTGCCGCCGGTGGCGTTGCGCTGGACGTGTCAGTCTCTGGCACACTTCCACTCGCGACCGCGGTACCGGTTCACGCCCTTCTTGGGCGACCCGGCGACTGCTTCACCCGAGGAGTCTGCGATGAAACCCGACATCCACCCGGCGTACGCCGAAACGACCGTCACCTGCTCGTGCGGCAACACGTTCACCACCCGCAGTACGGCCAAGAACGGCACGATCCATGCGGACGTCTGCTCCGCCTGTCATCCCTTCTATACCGGCAAGCAGAAGATCCTCGATGTCGGCGGCCGGGTCGAGAAGTTCGAGAAGCGGTTCGGCAAGAGCACGGCCAAGCGCTAGCTCAGCCGCGGCGCCGGGTGCGGGGGTTCCCGCAACCGGCGCCGTTTGTCGTGTCCACCCCTGCCCGCCGGGGCCCACCCCGGACCCTTTGGGAGCCCGCCGTGACCGACCCGCTCGAGGAGCTGCTCGCCGAGCACGCCGACCTCGAACGGCGGCTGGCGGACCCGGCCGTGCACGCCGAGGCCGGCCAGGCCCGGGCGCTCGGTCGGCGCTACGCCGAGCTCGGTCCGGTCGTGGACGCGGTACGCCGGTACCGGGCCAACGCCGCCGACCTGGAGACCGCCCGCGAGTTCGCGACGCAGGACGAGTCGTTCCAGGCGGAGGTCCCGGAGCTGCAGGCGCGTCACGACGAGCTGGCGGCAGAGCTGCAGCGGCTGCTCGTGCCGCGCGACCCCAACGACGGCAAGGACGTGCTGCTCGAGGTCAAGGCCGGGGAGGGCGGCGAGGAGTCGGCGCTGTTCGCCGGCGACCTGCTGCGCATGTACCTGCGCTACGCCGAGCGGCACGGCTGGCGTACCGAGATCCTCGACGCGGTCGAGTCCGACCTTGGCGGCTACAAGGGCGTCACGGTCGCGGTCCGCGGCCGCGGCGCGGACGGGGCGTGGAGCCGGTTGAAGTACGAGGGCGGCGTACACCGGGTTCAACGGGTGCCGGCGACGGAGTCGCAGGGCCGCATCCACACCAGCGCCGCCGGTGTGCTCGTGCTGCCTGAGGCAGCCGACGTCGAGGTCTCCATCGACCCCGGCGACCTGCGCATCGACGTCTACCGGTCCTCCGGCCCCGGCGGGCAGAGCGTCAACACCACCGACTCGGCGGTGCGGATCACCCACCTGCCGACCGGGACCGTGGTGTCGATGCAGAACGAGAAGTCGCAGCTGCAGAACAAGGAGGCCGGTCTGCGGGTGCTCCGCTCCCGACTGCTGGCCCAGGCGCAGGAGGCGCAGGCCGCCGAGGCCAGTGCGGCCCGGACCAGTCAGGTCCGCACGGTCGACCGCAGTGAGCGGATCCGCACCTACAACTTCCCGGAGAACCGGATCTCCGACCACCGGGTGGGCTACAAGTCCTACAACCTCGACCACGTGCTCGACGGCGACCTCGACGCGGTGATCCAGGCGCTGGTCGACGCCGACACCGCCGCCACGCTGTCCGGAGCGGACAAGTGAGCGCCGGCCGGACGCCGGTGTCCGCGGCGGTCCGGGCCGCCGCCGAGCGGCTCGCCGCCGCCGACGTCCCGTCCGCCCGCCACGACGCCGAGGCGCTGGCCGCGCACGTCCTCGGCGTTCGGCGCGGCGTGCTGGGGCTGGGCGGTGAACTCAACCGGGCCGCGGCCGACCGGCTGAGCGACCTGGTCGGGCAGCGGGCCGCCAGGAGGCCGTTGCAGCACCTGCTCGGCAGCGCGGGCTTCCGCTACCTCGAGATCGCCGTCGGGCCCGGGGTGTTCGTGCCCCGGCCGGAGACCGAGGTCGTCGTCGAGTACGTCGTTCACGTGCTGCGCGAGCAGCCCGAGCCGGTCGTGGTCGACCTGTGCGCCGGGTCCGGCGCGATCGCCCTCAGCATCGCGCACGAGGTCCCGGCAGCGCTGGTGCACGCGGTCGAGTGCGACCCCGGCGCGTACGGCTGGCTGGAGCGCAACGCCGCCACCCGGACCGCCGCCGGTGACCGGCCGGTGGCCCTGCACCTCGGGGACGCCGCCGACGCGCTGACCGACCTCGACGGGCGGCTGGACATGGTGGTCAGCAATCCGCCGTACGTCGGCGCGGACGAGCGGGCCGCGGTGGACCCGGAGGTGCGCGAGCACGACCCGGAGGTCGCGCTGTTCGCGGGCGCGGACGGGCTGGACGTCCTGCGGGTTGTCCAGCGCGCCGCCCGCCGGTTGCTGCGACCCGGCGGCCAGGTCGTGGTCGAGCACTCCGACCGGCAGGGTCTGTCGGTGCCGGCGTTGTTCGTCGCCGCCGGGGGCTGGCGCGACGTCACCGACCACCGCGACCTGCTCGGCCGGGACCGGTTCACCACGGCCCGGAGGTCGGGATGAGCCGGCTGTTCGACTGCGCCGACGCGGCCCAGCGGGACGAGGGCCTGCGCGACGCGGCCGCGGCGGTCCGTCGCGGCGAGCTCGTCGTGCTGCCCACCGACACCGTGTACGGGGTGGGCGCCGACGCCTTCACCCCGCCGGCCGTGGACGCGTTGCTGCTGGCCAAGGGCCGCAGCCGGGACATGCCGGTCCCGGTTCTGGTCGCCTCCCGGCGGATGCTCGACGGCGTCGTCGACTACCTGCCGGGTCTGGCCCGCGAGCTGGCCGACGCCTTCTGGCCGGGGCCGCTGACGCTGGTGCTGCGCCACACCGTGCACCTGAGCTGGGACCTCGGCGACACCCGCGGCACCGTCGCGGTCCGGATGCCACTGCACCCGGTGGCCCTCGAGCTCATCGCCCAGACCGGCCCGCTGGCGGTGTCGAGCGCCAACCGCAGCGGCTCGCCGCCGGCCACCACGGCCGCCGACGCGCGGAGTCAGCTCGGCGAGGAGGTGGCGGTCTACCTCGACGCGGGGCCCTGCGCCGACGCCGTCCCGTCGACGATCGTGGACCTCACCAGCGCCATACCGCTGCTGCTGCGCGCCGGCGCGCTGCCGCTGGACCGGCTCCGGGAGGTCGCGCCGACGCTGCGCGACGCCGGCTGACGGCCGGGCGCATACCCGGCACCGGTCGGTCGCGGCCGTAGAGTGAGGCCCCGCCGGCCGGAGCGAGGGAGACGCGATGAGCACGACCACGCCGTTCTGGGGACCGGACTTCGACCAGCTCGCGGCCGAGGACCCGGAGATCGCCGACGTCGTCCTCGGTGAGCTGGAGCGGCTGCGCGGCGGTCTGCAGCTGATCGCCAGCGAGAACCTCACCTCGCCGGCGGTGCTGGCCGCGCTGGGTTCGACGCTGTCCAACAAGTACGCCGAGGGCTACCCCGGCCGTCGGTACTACGGCGGCTGCGCGGAGGTCGACAAGGCCGAGACGATCGGGATCGAGCGCGCCAAGGCTCTGTTCGGCGCTGAACACGCCAACCTGCAGCCGCACTCCGGGGCGTCGGCGAACTTCGCGGCGTACGCCGCCGTGCTCGCTCCCGGTGACACCGTGCTGGCGATGTCGCTGCCCCACGGCGGCCACCTGACCCACGGCAGCAAGGTCAACTTCTCCGGCAAATGGTTCGACATCGTTCCCTACGGGGTGCGGCCGGACAGCGAGCTCATCGACTACGACCAGGTGCGGGAGCTGGCCCGCGAGCACCGGCCGAAGATGATCATCTGTGGAGCGACCGCGTACCCGCGGCTGATCGACTTCGCCGCGTTCCGCTCGATCGCGGACGAGGTCGGGGCAGCGCTGATGGTCGACGCCGCGCACTTCATCGGGCTGGTCGCCGGCGGCGCGATCCCCTCGCCGGTGCCCTACGCCGACATCGTGACGTTCACCACCCACAAGGTGCTGCGCGGCCCGCGCGGCGGCATGATCGTCTGCAGGCAGGAGCTGGCCCAGCGGATCGACAAGGCGGTCTTCCCGTTCAGCCAGGGCGGTCCGCTGATGCACGCGGTGGCGGCCAAGGCGGTGGCGCTCAGGGAAGCTGCCTCCCCGGAGTTCCAGCGCTACACCCGCCAGGTCATCGGCAACGCCCAGGCCCTCGCCGACGGGCTCGCGGCCGAAGGGCTGCGGCCGGTCGCCGGCGGCACCGACACCCATCTCGCGCTGCTCGACCTGCGCGAGGTGGGAGTGACCGGGCGGGACGCCGAAACCCGCTGCGACGCGGCCCGGATCACGCTGAACAAGAACGCGATCCCCTACGACCCGCAGCCACCGATGACCGCCTCCGGCATCCGGGTGGGCACGCCGGCGGTCACCACGCAGGGGATGACCGAAGGTGACATGAAGGAGGTCGCCGGGCTGATCGGCCGGGCCATCCGCACCGCCGACCCCGCCGCCGCAGCGGAGATCAGCACCGCCGTGGAGGCGCTGGTCCGGCGGCACCCCGCCTACCCGCGCGGCTGAGCGCGCGCCCCGGACGGACGCCTCGTGCGCGAGTACATGCTGACGCTGGCGGTCGCCGCCGGGGTCACGTACCTGCTCAGCCCGCTGGCCCGCCGCTTCGCGGTGTGGGTCGGAGCGATGGCCCGGGTCCGGGACCGGGACGTGCACGCGATCCCGACCCCGCGCCTCGGCGGGCTGGCGATGTACGCCGGCATTGCCGCCGGGCTGCTGGTGGCGGCCCGGCTGCCGGCCCTGCAGTCGGTGTTCACCGAGTCCCGGGAGCCGCAGGCGGTGCTGCTCGCCGGCGGGTTGATCTGTCTGCTCGGCGCGATCGACGACCGCTGGGGGCTCGACGCGCTGACCAAGCTCGCCGGCCAGATCCTGGCCGCCGGCGTGATGGTGCTGCAGGGCGTGCAGCTGCTCTACCTGCCGGACCCGACCGGCCGCTACGGCTTCATCTCGCTGGGCCCGGACGTCGGCGTCCCGCTGACCGTGCTGCTGGTCGTGCTGACCATCAACGCGGTGAACTTCATCGACGGGTTGGACGGGCTGGCCGCGGGGGTCGTCGGCATCGCCTCGGTGGCCTTCTTCGTCTACTCCTACCAGCTCTCGGTCGTCCACGGGCTGGTCCGGGCGGTGCCGCCGACGCTGCTCGCGGCGGTGCTGGTGGGGGCCTGTGTGGGTTTTCTGCCGCACAACTTCAACCCCGCCCGGGTGTTCATGGGCGACTCCGGCTCGATGCTCATCGGCCTGTTCCTCGCGGCTGCGACGATCAGCGTCACCGGGACCATCGACCCGAGCTCGGTCAACAGCCTCGACCTGTTCCCGGTCCTGCTGCCGCTGCTGCTCCCGATCGCGGTGCTGGCGGTGCCGATGGTGGACCTGCTGCTGGCCGTCGTACGCCGGACCCGCAGCGGCCGGTCGCCGTTCTCCCCGGACAAGCTGCACCTGCACCACCGACTGCTCGAGATCGGCCACTCCCAGACCCGGGCGGTCCTGATCATGTACGTCTGGTCGGCGCTGCTCGCCTTCACCGCGGTCGGGGTCTCCCTCACCCGCGGACCGCTGCTCGTGCTCGGGGTGGCCTCGGTGGTCGCGGTCGTCGTGGCGGTGGCCAGCACCGTGCCACGGCTGCGTGCCGTCCGCCGATGACCGCGAAGGCCAGCGCTGCCCCGGCCGCGATGCTGCGCGGCGGGGCGCTGCCGACGTTGGTCGTCGGTGCCGCCGTCGCGGTCGCCGCCGCGGTCGCCGCGGGGTACGCCGGCCTGGTGGGCGCGGTGGTCGGCACCGCCCTGGTCGTGGCGTTCTTCGGTTCCGGCCTGCTGATCGCCCGCGCCACGGCGCGCAGCTCGCCGGCCGGCGTCTTCGTCGCCGCGACGTCGACGTACGTCATCAAAATCACTTTCCTGGCTCTGTTCCTGGTCGTCTTCCGCGGCACCACGTTGTTCGATCGGCGGTGGTTGGCCGCTGCGGCACTCGCCGGCGCCGGGTCCTGGCTGGCCGGTGAGGTGCGTGCCTTCACGCGGCTGCGCATCCCGTCGGTGGAGCCGACCGACTCCGGCTGACCGGGCCGACGCGCTGCCGTCCGCGGTCGGCCGGTGGGGCTGCTAGGGTCCGTGCCGCGATGAGCCAGCAGCCATCGGGATCGGGTCGCAGCAACCCCGGTGACGCGTGGACGGTGACGGGCTATCTGCTGTCCGGGCTGCTCGTGTGGGGCGGCGTCGGTCTGCTCGTGGACCGCTGGCTGCATACCCGCCTGTTCGTCCTGGTCGGTCTGCTGGTGGGGTCGGCCGCAGCGATCTACCTGATCTACGTCCGGTACGGTAGGCCGTGATCCGCGGCCGGATGGGTACGGGGTCGCCGGTGCCGGCGGGCTGCCACCTGCGTTCATGGAGGGAGTTCGTGTGAGCGCGCTGGTGCTCGCCGCGAGCGGTGACGTGTTCAACCCGCCGACCAGCCGGGACTTCGAGCTGCCGGGCATCGGCGGCACGTTCCTCACCAAGCCGATGCTGCTGGTGATCCTGAGCGCGATCCTCATCGCGGTGTTCTTTTTTCTCGCGGCCCGGCGGATGGCGCTGGTCCCCGGCAAGCTGCAGTTCGCCGGCGAGGGGGTCTACAGCTTCGTCCGTAACGGCGTCGGTCGCGACGTCATCGGTCCGGAGTTCCGGCCGTACGTGCCCTACCTGGTCACGCTGTTCGCGTTCATCCTGGTCAACAACCTGTTCGGCATCATCCCCATCGCCCAGTTCCCGACGATGTCGAGGTTCGGCTTCCCCGTCGTTCTGGCCGTGATCAGCTGGCTGATCTTCAACTACATCGGGGTCCGTCGGAGGGGTCTCGTCGGCTACCTCAAGGAGACGCTGTTCCCGCCGGGTCTGCCGTTGCCGGTATACGTGCTGGTGGCTCCGATCGAGCTGGCGACCATCCTCATCACCCGCCCGCTGACGCTGGCTCTGCGGCTCTTCGCCAACATGTTCGCCGGCCACCTGCTGCTCCTGGTCTTCATCCTGGGCGGTGAGCACCTGCTGGTCTCCGGCGGGCTGCTGACGGTCACGAGCCCGTTCGCCTTTCTCTTGGCTATCGTGCTGACGTTCTTCGAGGCGTTGATCGAAGTGCTGCAGGCCTACATCTTCACGCTCCTGACCGCGCTCTACATCGCCGGCGCATTGGCCGCGGAGCACTGACCGTCGCGCACCCCGCGCGCCCCTCCCCCGAAAGGAAGCCCATGAAAGGCACCCTCAACCTCGTCGGTTACGGCCTGTCGGCCGTCGGACCGGGTATCGGCATCGGGCTGATCTTCGCGGCGTACATCAACGGCGTCGCGCGCCAGCCGGAGTCGCGGGGAGTGCTCCAGCCGATCGCCTTCCTCGGCTTCGCGCTGGCCGAGGCACTCGCGCTGTTCGGTCTCGTGCTCGCGTTTGTGCTGTAGCCGGCGAAGACGTGATGTTTCTCGGCGCGCAGGACAAGGCGCCCAACCCGCTGATCCCGCACACCACGGAGATCATCGTCGGCCTCATCGCCTTCGGCCTGCTCTACGCCATCCTGGCCAGGCGCGTGTTCCCCATGTTCGAGCGGACGTTCGCTGCGCGCAGCGAAGCCATCGAGGGCGGCATCCGGCGGGCCGAGGAGGCGCAGGCCGAGGCGCAACGCGCACTGGAGCAGTACCGCGCCCAGCTCGCCGACGCCCGGGGCGAGGCCCAGCGCATCCGGGAGGAGGCGCGCGTGCAGGCGCAGGGCATCAAGGACGACATCCTGGCTCAGGCGCGCGAGGAGTCGGCGCGCATCACGGCTCGCGGGGAGGCCCAGCTCGAGGCCGACCGGGCGCAGGTGGTCACCGCCCTGCGGGCCGACCTCGGCCGGCTCGCCGTGACGCTGGCGGAGCGGATCGTCGGCCAGTCGCTGGCCGACGGCGACCGGCAGCGGCGCACGATCGACGGCTTCCTCGACGACCTCGAGAGCGGGGCCGCCGCCACGGCCGCGGTCACGGCCCCGGGTGGCCCCGGCGGTGCACCGCCGACCGGGTCCGACGACAGCGGCGAGCGAGTGCGCTGATGAACGGCGCCAGCCGCGAGGCGCTGGCCTCCGCCCGGAGCCGACTCGACGGGCTGAGCGCCGACGACCAGCTGCTCGGCACCGCCGAGAGCCTGTTCGCCGTGTCCGCGCTGCTCGGCCGGGAGGGTGGGCTGCGCCGGGCGCTCTCGGACCCCTCCATGCCGACCGGCTCGAAGACCGGGCTGCTCGACACGCTGCTGGCCGGTCAGGTCGACGCCTCCTCGCTCGAGCTGCTGCACGCCGTGGTGAGCTCCCGGTGGTCCGAGCCCGCCGACCTGGTGGACGGCCTGGAGATCCTGGCCGTCGCGGCGCTGTTCATCGCCGCGGAGGCCGACGGTGCGCTCGACGACATCGAGGACGAGCTGTTCCGCTTCGCTCGGGTCGTCGATCGTGAGCCGCGGCTGCGGGCCGCGCTGACCGACACCTCGGTGGCCGCCGACCGGCGCGTCGCGCTGGTCAGCGACCTGCTGGCCCAGCGGGCCCACCCCACCACCATCAGACTGGTCCGCCAGATCGTCACCGAGCCCCGCGGCCGTACCTTGGACCGGGCGCTGGAGGACTACGCCCGGCTCGCCGCCCAACAGCGGTCCCGAGTCGTCGCCCGCGTCCGCTCCGCGGTGCCGTTGACCGAGGAACAGAGCCGGCGGCTCGCCGCCGCACTCGGGCGGATCTATGGTCACCCCGTGGACCTGCAGGTCGACATCGACCCGCAGGTCCTCGGCGGCATCTCGGTCCGGGTCGGTGACGAACTGATCGACGGTACGGTCGCCGGCCGGCTCGAGGCGGCGCGCCGGGGCCTGCGCTGATGATCGCGCCCACGACCACCTCATGTCGGACACGCGCAGCGAACGGGAAGCAGGGACAGCAACGATGGCGGAGCTGACGATCCGGCCGGACGAGATCCGTGACGCGCTCGAGCGGTACGTGTCGTCGTACACGCCGGAGACCATGCGGGAAGAGATCGGCCGGGTCACCGAGACCGGCGACGGCATCGCCCGGGTCGAGGGGCTGCACTCGGCGATGACCAACGAGCTGCTCGAGTTCCACGGTGGCGTGCTGGGGCTGGCGCTGAACCTCGACGTGCGCGAGATCGGCTGCGTCATCATGGGCAACGCCGACCACATCGAGGAGGGCCAGGAGGTCCGGCGTACGGGCCAGATCCTCTCCGTCCCGGTCGGTGACGCCTTCCTGGGCCGGGTGGTGGACCCCCTCGGCCGGCCGATCGACGGTAAGGGCGAGATCGCCACCACGGAGCGGCGGGCGCTGGAGATCCAGGCCCCCTCGGTGGTGCAGCGCCAGCCGGTCAAGGAGCCGCTGCAGACCGGCATCAAGGCGGTGGACGCGATGACCGCCATCGGCCGCGGCCAGCGTCAGCTCATCATCGGGGACCGCCAGACCGGCAAGACCGCTGTCGCGTTGGACGCGATCATCAACCAACGGGACAACTGGGCGAGTGGCGACCCGAAGCTGCAGGTCAAGTGCGTGTACGTCGCGATCGGCCAGAAGGGCTCGACGATCACCGGCACCGCCGCCGCCCTCGAGGAGGCCGGCGCGATGGAGTACACGACGATAGTCGCCGCGCCGGCCTCGTTCCCGGCGGCGTTCAAGTACGTCGCGCCCTACACCGGCTCGGCGATGGCCCAGCACTGGATGTACAACGGCCAGCACGGGTTGATCGTCTTCGACGACCTGTCCAAGCAGGCCGACGCCTACCGGACGATCTCGCTGCTCCTGCGCCGCCCGGCCGGCCGGGAGGCCTACCCCGGCGACGTGTTCTACCTGCACTCCCGGCTGCTCGAGCGCTGCGCGAAGCTCTCCGACGAGCTCGGCGGCGGGTCGCTGACCGGCCTGCCCATCATCGAGACGAAGGGCAACGACGTCTCGGCGTACATCCCGACCAACGTCATCTCGATCACCGACGGCCAGATCTTCCTCGAGACCGACCTGTTCAACTCCGGTGTCCGCCCGGCCATCAACGTCGGCATCTCGGTGTCCCGGGTCGGCGGGGCGGCGCAGGTCCGGGCGATGAAGGCGGTCGCCGGCCGGCTGCGCCTCGACCTCGCGCAGTTCCGTGAGCTGGAGGCGTTCTCCGCGTTCGGCTCCGACCTGGACAAGGCCTCGAAGTCCCAGCTGGAGCGTGGCGCCCGGCTGGTCGAGCTGCTCAAGCAGCCGCAGTACTCGCCGTTCCCGGTCGAGCGGCAGGTCGCCTCGATCTGGGCCGGGACGACCGGGCAGCTCGACGACATCCCGGTGCCCGACATCCGCCGGTTCGAGGCGGAGTTCCTCGACTTCATCGGCCGGTCGCACCGGGGCATCTACGACGCGATCACCCAGACGGGCAAGCTCGAGGATGACACCGTCGAGGGACTGAAGAAGGCCATCGCCGAGTTCAAGCAGCAATTCCAGCCCGGTGGCGAGGCCGGTCCGGTCAACGAGGCCGAGGCGCGGGCCATGGACGGCGACGAGGTCGGCCAGGAGTCGATCCGGGCCCGCCGCCGCCGGCCGCCGGAGCAGGAGGGCTGAGGCGATGGCCGGCCAGCTTCGGGTCTACCGCCGCCGGATCCGCTCGGTGCAGTCGACGAAGAAGATCACCCGGGCGATGGAGCTCATCGCCGCCTCCCGCATCGTCAAGGCGCAGCAGCGGGTGGCTGCCGCCAAGCCGTACGCCGACGCGATCACCGGGGTGGTCTCGGCCGTCGCCAGCCAGACCTCGGTGGACCACCCGCTCACCTCGGACCGGGAGAATCCCAGCCGGGCGGCGGTCTGCGTGGTGACCAGCGACCGCGGGCTGGCCGGCGCCTACAGCGCGAACGCGCTGCGGGCCGCCGAGGAGCTGGGCGCGTTGCTGCGCAGCGAGGGCAAGGACCCGGTGCCCTATCTGGTCGGCCGTAAGGCGCTGGGCTACTACCGTTTCCGCGGCCGCGACGTCACCCACTCCTGGACCGGGTTCTCCGAGCAGCCCGGGTACGGCCACGCGAAGCAGGTCGCCGACGAGATGATCGAGGCGTTCGTGCGCGGCTCGGCGGACGGCGGCGTCGACGAGATCCATATCGTCTACACCGAGTACGCCTCCGCGCTGGTCCAGCGCGCCACGGCCCGCCGGGTCCTACCGCTCGTCGTGGAGTACACCGACGAGGAGCCGACCTCCGGCCCGGTGCCGCTGTACGAGTTCGAGCCCTCCGCCGAGGAGGTGCTCGACGCGCTGCTGCCGCGTTACGTCGAGGCGCGCATCTACAGCGCGCTGCTGGAGTCGGCCGCCTCGGAGTCCGCGGCCCGCCGGCGGGCGATGAAGGCCGCCACCGACAACGCGGACGAGCTCATCAAGTCCCTGGTCCGGCGGGCCAACGCCGCTCGGCAGGCAGAGATCACGCAGGAGATCATGGAGATCGTCGGCGGCGCCGAGGCCCTGTCGAAAACCGGAAGCGAGTAACGACATGAGCAGCACCATGCTGGAAGACACCAGCAACAGCACGGGCGGCAACACCGGTCGGGTGGTCCGCGTGATCGGCCCGGTGGTGGACGTGGAGTTCGCGCCGGAGGAGATGCCCGAGATCTTCAACGCGCTGCACGTCGACCGCACGTTGAGCGAGCAGACCACCACACTCACCTTGGAGGTCGCCCAGCACATCGGCGACAACATGGTGCGGGCCATCTCGATGCAGCCCACCGACGGCCTGGTCCGCGGGTCCACCGTGACCGACACCGGCGCATCGATCAGCGTGCCGGTCGGCAACGCCACCAAGGGGCACGTGTTCAACACCCTGGGCAAGCCGCTCGACGTCGAGAGCATCGACGCCGACACCTACTGGCCGATCCACCGCAGCGCCCCGCCGTACGACCAGCTCGAGAGCAAGACCGAGATGTTCGAGACCGGCATCAAGGTCATCGACCTGCTCACGCCGTACGTCCGCGGCGGCAAGATCGGCCTGTTCGGCGGCGCCGGGGTCGGCAAGACCGTGCTGATCCAGGAGATGATCAACCGGGTCGCCGAGCAGTTCGGTGGCGTGTCGGTCTTCGCCGGGGTGGGGGAGCGCACCCGGGAGGGCAACGACCTGTTCGGGGAGATGAAGGAATCCGGTGTCATCGACAAGACCGCGCTGGTCTTCGGTCAGATGGACGAGCCGCCGGGCACCCGGCTGCGGGTCGCGCTGGCGGCGCTGACCATGGCGGAGTACTTCCGCGACGAGCAGAAGCAGGACGTGCTGCTGTTCATCGACAACATCTTCCGCTTCACCCAGGCCGGCTCGGAGGTCTCCACGCTGCTCGGCCGGATGCCGTCCGCGGTGGGCTACCAACCGACCCTGGCCGACGAGATGGGCGAGCTGCAGGAGCGGATCACCTCTACCCGAGGGCACTCCATCACCTCCCTGCAGGCCATCTACGTGCCGGCCGACGACATCACCGACCCGGCGCCGCACACCACGTTCACCCACCTCGACGCCACCACGGTGCTGTCCCGGCCGATCTCGGAGCTGGGCATCTACCCGGCCGTCGACCCGCTGGACTCGACGTCACGGATCCTCGACGCCCGGTACATCGGCGAGGAGCACTACGCGGTCGCCGCCCGGGTCAAGGAGATCCTGCAGCGCTACAAGGACCTGCAGGACATCATCGCGATCCTCGGCATCGACGAGCTGTCGGAGGAGGACCGGGTGCTGGTCGGCCGGGCCCGGCGGATCCAGCGCTTCCTGTCCCAGAACCTCTTCGTCGCCGAGCAGTTCACCGGGCAGGCCGGCTCGTTCGTGCCGATCGCCGAGACAATCGCGTCGTTCAAGGCGCTGACCCAGGGCGACTACGACCACCTGCCGGAGCAGGCGTTCTTCCTGTGTGGCGGCGTCGAGGACGTCGAGGCGAACGCGAAGCGGCTGGGCAGCGACTGACCCCCGGTGGCCGCCCGCCGCCGCCGGGCGGTGGGACGGGTCGTCAGGGCACGAGCCGGCCGGCCAGCAGCGCTCCGGCCGTGGCGACCCCGGCCATGCCGAGGTTGATCGCGGCGAACGCCGCCGGTTTCGTACCGGCCCCGGCGAGCACGACGCCGCCGACCCCGACGCAGCAGATGCTGCCCAGCACGTCGGCGATCTGCAGCGCCGCCGAGTTGGCGCCCTGCTCGGCCGGCGGGGACAGCCGCAGGGTGAGCACCGAGATCGTCGGCATCGCCAGGCCCATCCCGGTGGCCGCCACCGTCCAGGCCAGCAGCACCAGCCACGGAGACGCCCCCGGCAGACTGACCACGGCCAGGCTGGCGATCCCGGCGGCGAGCAGCACGAAGCCGCGTCGGATCAGCGGCTCCCGGGGTCGTTCCGCGCGGCGCCGGCCCTGCCACCAGGAGCCGGCCGACCAGCCCAGCGCTCCGACCGTCAACGGCACGCCGGCCAGCGTCGGCCGGACGCCGTGCAGGGTGGTCAGGGCCAGCGGCAGAAAGGCCTCCGCACCGAAGAACGCACCGGCGAGTGCGCGGCAGACCACGACGGCGGGCAACCCGCGCCGGAGCCGGAGCGCCCCGACCGGCAGCAGCCGGCGGACCGCCGGCAGCAACAGCGCGAAGCCGCCACCGACCGCGAGCAGGCTGACTGGGCGCAGCCGCTGCCCGGCGTACTGCAGCAGCGCGACGCCAGCCGCGGCCCGCAGCGCTATCGGTGTCCGGGCCCGAGCACGTGCCGGCGCCGGCTGCGCCGCGCCGGGCAGGTCGCGCAGCGCCGGTAGCAGCAGCCCCAGGCCGGCCGCCACGAATGGCGGCAGCCCGAGGAACACCAGCCGCCACGACAGGTGCTCGGTGAGCGCGCCGGCCACCGTGGGACCGATGAGGGCCGGCAGCACCCACGCGGCGGACAGGGCGGCGAACACCCGCGGGCGCAGCGTCTCGTCGTACACCCGCGCAATGACGACGTAGAGCGCCACCAGCACCGCACCTGCGCCGAAACCCTGCACCGCCCGGCCGAGGAGGAACACCGGCATGTCGACGGCGGTTCCCGCCATGACCAGCCCGACGGCGAACACGCTCAGCCCGGCCAGGAACGGCCCGACCGGACCGCGGGCGTCGGACTGCTCGCCGGCGACGACGATCCCCACCACGCTCGCCAGCAGGAACGCGGTGAACGCCCAGCCGTAGAGGCGCAGCCCGTGCAGCTCCCGCACCGCCGTCGGCATCGCGGTGGCCACCGCCAGTGCCTCGAACGCGACCAGCGTGACCACGAGCAGCAGACCGATCGTGGGCAGCCGGTGCGGGCCGCGCAGCAGCGCGGCGGGTCGCCGGTCCGCCGCTGGCCGGCGCTCGGTCGGTACGGCGGGCACCGGGGCAGCGTAGGCGGGAACCGACGTGGCCCCACGCGCCGGCCGGGCTACCGCCGCAGGCGCGGACCGGTATCGTCACCCCGCAGCCGGTCGGCTCGCAGGTCGCCGGCACCGGGGCGGAGGGCAGATGGCAGAGCTGTACGTCGAGCTGGTATCCCCGGAGCGGGAGATCTGGTCCGGGGAGGCCGACATGGTGATCACCCGCACCACCGAGGGGGAGATCGGCGTCCTGCCTCAGCACACCCCGTTGCTCGGCGAACTCGTGTCAGGTCCGGTCCGGATCCGCCGTACCGGCGGGGACGACCTGATCGCGGTGGTGCACGGCGGCTTCTTGTCCGTCACCGACCAGGGGGTGTCGATCCTGGCCGAGACCGTCGAGATGGTCGACGAGATCGACACGGCTCGGGCCCGCGCCGCGCTGGAGCGGGCCCGCGGTGCCGAGCCCGACGACGAGGATGCCGCTGCGGCGGCGCGGCGGGCCGAGGCTCGGTTACGCGCCGCCGGCGAATCAGCCTGACCTCGGCCGGCCGACGGGTGGGTGGTGGCGGTGCCGGTCCTCGACGCGGTCGGCAGCGCGGTTCTGGTCGGGTGCCTGGCGCTGCTCGCGCTGGCGCTGCGGCGCTACCTGCTCCAGCGCAGCGGCGCGGCGGTCGACGTGAGCCTGCGGCTGCGTAGCGGCAGGTACGGCCGCGGTTGGGCTCTCGGGGTCGGCCGGTACGAGAACGAGCAGCTGGCTTGGTACCGGGTGTTCAGCTTCGCGCCGCGGCCCCGGTGTACGCTGCCACGCCGCGACATCACGATCGAGCGCCGCCGCACGCCCAACGGGCCGGAGTCGATGGCCCTGCTCGCCGGTTCGGTGGTGCTGGAGTGCCGCGCCGCGAACGCCACGGTCGAGCTGGCGATGAGCGAACAGGCGGCCACCGGCTTCCTCGCCTGGCTGGAGTCGGCACCCCCAGGCCCTGCGCTGATGTCCTGAACCAACCGCCCCACCCGCACCGCCACCCCGCCACCCGCACCGCCACCCCCTCCCGGTGATCCATAGCGAATCAGCCGCGCAGGCCGCGGTTATTCCGCTACCGATCACCGTGGCGGGTGACGTGGTGGGTGGCGCGTGGGTAGCGGGTGGGGGTGGCGCGGTGCGGGTGGCGCGGTGGGTGGCCGCGCCCTTCAGCGGTTGTCGCCGGGCTTCCACAGCACGTCGCCGTCCGGGTTCGCCACCCGCCCGAGGATGAACAACAGGTCGGAGAGCCGGTTGAGGTACCGCGCGGGCAGTGGGTCGGTGGCCTCCGGGGCCGCCGCCAGCAGTGCCCAGGTTGACCGCTCGGCTCGCCGGGTCACGGTTCGGGCCACGTGCAGCAGCGCGGCTCCGGGCGTACCGCCGGGGAGGATGAACGAGCGCAGCGTGTCCAGCCGTTCGTTGTAGGCGTCGCAGGCGGACTCCAACCGGTCGACGTATGCCGCGGTGACCCGCAGCGGCGCCCACTCCGGGTCGGGCACGACCGGGGTGCAGAGGTCCGCGCCGACGTCGAATAGGTCGTTCTGCACCTGACGGAGCAGGGTGACGACGTCCGCGGGCAGGCCGCCGAGCGCGACGGCGGCGCCGATCGCGGAGTTCGCCTCCTCGACGTCGGCGTACGCCGTGATCCGCGGGTCGGTCTTCGCCACCCGGCTCATGTCGCCAAGGCCGGTGGTGCCGTCATCGCCGGTCCTGGTGTAGATCCGGCTCAGGACGATGCCGGCGCCGGCGCTGTCGGAGCTGCTGGTCTCGGTCATGCTGGCAATGTACGGGCCGGGCGAGCGCGCCACCCGGGCCGGCGTGTCCGGCACCTACACTGCGGCCGGTGGAGCGGTTTCGGGTGGTCGGCGGCGGCCGACTTGCCGGCGAGGTCACGGTGACCGGCGCGAAGAACAGCGTGCTGAAGCTGATGGCCGCCAGCCTGCTCGCCGAGGGCGAGACCACGTTGACCAACGTTCCGCGGATCCTCGACGTCGACATCATGGCCGAGCTGCTCCGCCGACTCGGCTGCTCGGTGACCGGGGCAGCGCCCGAGCTGCGGATCGCGGTGCCGGCCCGGCCCGGGCACGAGGCCGACTACGACCTGGTCCGCCGGATGCGCGCCTCGATCTGCGTCCTCGGTCCGCTGCTCGCCCGCTGCGGCGAGGTGCGGGTGGCCCTCCCGGGCGGGGACGACATCGGCTCCCGCGGGTTGGACATGCACGTCGCCGGCCTGCAGAAGATGGGCGCAACCGTCGACAGCGAGCACGGGTATCTCCTGGCCAGCGCACCGCGACTGGCCGGCGCCTCGATCTGGCTCGACTTCCCCAGCGTCGGCGCCACCGAGAACCTGCTCATGGCGGCCGTGCTGGCCAAGGGCGACACGGTCATCGACAACGCGGCCCGGGAGCCGGAGATCGCCGACCTGTGCGCGATGCTGACCGGGATGGGCGCCCGCATCGGCGGGACCGGCACCTCGACACTGGAGATAGAGGGGGTCGAGGCGCTCACGCCGACCCGGCACGCCACCGTTGCCGACCGCATCGTCGCGGGCACGTTCGCCGTGGCGGCCGTCATGAGCCGCGGCGACATCATCGTCCGCGGCGGCCGCGCCCAGCACCTGGAGATCGCACTGGACAAGCTGGTCAGCGCCGGTGCCTCGGTCGAGACGTGCCCGAGCGGCTTCCGGGTGGTGATGTCGGAGCGACCGCGCGCGGTCGACGTCGTCACGCTGCCCTACCCGGGGTTCCCGACCGACCTGCAGCCGCAGACGATCGCGCTGGCCGCCGTCAGCGACGGGGCCGCGATGATCACGGAGAACGTGTTCGAGGCCCGGTTCCGCTTCATCCAGGAGCTGCGGCGGCTCGGGGCCGACGTACGCACCGATGGCCATCACGCCGTGGTCCGGGGCCGGTCACGCCTCTCCGGCGCGCCGGTCGAGGCCACCGACGTCCGGGCCGGGGCGGCCCTGGTGCTGGCGGCGCTGGTCGCCGACGGGGTGAGCACCGTCGGCCACATCCATCACGTGGACCGTGGCTACCAGGACCTGGTGGACCAGCTGCGGGGGCTCGGCGCCGACGTCACCCGCGAACCGGACCCGACCCCCGACACCGGGTGACGGCGCGGCCGCGGCTACCGTCCGGCGTTGTCCAGCAGGACGCGGGCCCGGTCCAGCTCGGTATGGAAGACCAGCACGTGCACGTCTCCGGGTGACTCCGCGGCGGCGAGCGTGGCACGAACGTCGCCGGCCGCCAGGGCCCGGCGCAGCGCCAGCGCCTTTCCTCGGCCGCTCACCGTCGCCACCGGCGTGAGCAGTCCGAAGTCATGTGGCCCCGCCGCAGCCGGCCTTCGGACCACCGCCGCCCCGGTCCCAAACGCCCAGCGGCTGAGCAGGACCAGAACACCCACGGCACCGATCGCCACCACCGGACCGATGATGTAGTGGTAGCTCGCGACGATCGGCATCGGCACCTCCCCGCCGGCCCGCTGTCGGGCTCCTCCGATTCTCGCAACCGGCCGGTCGGCCGCGCACCCCGGGGTGGCGGGGCCTCTACGCTGCACCGGGTAGGAGCAGCCGCAGCGAACGGGAGGGCCAGTGCCCGGACAGCTGGCCGTGGTCGGTGCTGGCCTGATGGGCTCGGGGATAGCCCAGGTCGCCGCGGCCGCCGGCTACGACGTCGCACTGCGCGACGTCTCCGAGGGCGCCCTCGACGGCGCCCGCGGCACGATCGCCGCGTCCTACCACCGCTTCGTCGGCAAGGGCCGGATGACCGACGCGGAGGCGGCGGCGGCTCTGGGTCGCATCCGGACGACGACCGACCTGACGGCCGCCGTCGCGGAGGCCGACATCGTCGTCGAGGCCGTGTTCGAGCGGCTGGAGGTCAAGGCGGAGGTCTTTGCGGCGCTGGACCGCCTCGCTCGCCCCGACGCGCTGCTGGCCAGCAACACCAGCGCGATCCCGATCACGCAGATCGCGGCGACCACCGACCGAGCGGACCGGGTGGTCGGCACCCACTTCTTCTCCCCGGTGCCGATGATGGCCCTGTGTGAGCTCGTCCGCGGACTCAAGACCAGTGACGACACCCTGGCCAGGGCCCGGGCCTTCGCCGAGGAGCTGGGCAAGACCTGCGTGGTCGTGAATCGTGACGTCAGCGGTTTCGTCACCACCCGGCTGCTCGCGGCGCTGGCCGTCGAGGCCGCCCGGCTGGTGGAGAGCGGGGTCGCGACGGCGGCGGACGTCGACGCCGCCTGTCGGTTGGGGTTCGGACACGCCATGGGACCCCTGCAGACCCTCGACCTCACCGGCATCGACATCATGGTCAACGCCTGCCGCACCATCTACGACGGCACCCGGGAGGAGAAGTTCTTCCCGCCGGAGATCCTGCAGCGCATGGTGACCGCCGGCAACCTGGGCCGCAAGACCGGCCGCGGCTTCTACTCCTACGACGGCTGAGGCCGGCAGCCCTTCCCCCCGCACGGCTGGACGGGCGGCCGAGGCTGAATCGTTACCGGCGCGTGGCGACCGGTCGGTGTTTCTGCCGACTTCTGGGCGATTCGTAGCGTAGTGTACGCAAGCCGATCACAGAGGGTGGAGTTGGACTTGGTCGCGTCGTGTCGCAATCGTGACCCGGTGCGGGCAACGCCAACCGGAAGCCGAGCGTCGGTAGACATGTAGGCGGGTGCCCACCCGCTGCGCGCGGGGGGGGGTCAGATGGAGGCAATCG
>JBBSHH010000049.1:0-18819 GCA_038253225.1 Mycobacteriales bacterium
GCGCCGGAGTTCGCCGGCGGTGCGCTCGACGCCCTCCGGCAACCGCTGGAGAGCGGTGAGGTGGTGCTGGCTCGAGCCGCCGGCACGGCGCGCTACCCCGCCCGGTTCCTGCTCGTGCTCGCCGCCAACCCCTGCCCCTGCTCGGGTAGCAGCCCCGACCCGCGCCACTGCAGCTGTACGCCGACGGCGCGCCGCCGCTACCTCGCCCGGCTCTCCGGCCCGCTGCTCGACCGGGTCGACATCCGCGTGGAGGTGGGCCCGGTCAGTCGGGCCGAGCTACTGGCCGACCGCCGCAACCTCGAGTGCACCGCGGTGGTGGCGGCGCGGGTGGCGCTCGCCCGGGCCGCCGCGGCGGAGCGGCTGCGGCGCACCCCTTGGCGGACGATGAGCGAGGTGCCCGGGCGCGAGCTGCGGGACCGGTTCGCGCCGCCCCGCGCGTCCGTCGCCGGCGCCGAGCGGGCGCTGCTGGGCGGCCGGCTCAGCGCCCGCGGGTTCGACCGGGTGTTGCGGCTGGCGTGGACGCTGGCCGACCTCGCCGGCCGGACGACGCCGGCGGCGCAGGACGTCGGGGGCGCCCTCATGCTGCGGTCCGGGCGGGCGGCATGACCGCGGCCGGCACCGACGAGGACCGGCTGGCCCGGGCGGCGCTCAGCCGGGTCGCGGAGCCCGGCGATGCCCAGCTCACCGGTTGGGTGACCGAGCGGGGGGCCGCCACCGTCTGGGCGGCGCTGCGCCAGGGCTGCTGGCCCGACGGCGCGCCGGCGCCGCGCGACGTGCTGGTCCGGGTGCCCGAGGCTCGGCCGGAGGCCGACCTGGCGGCCGTTGCGCGGATGGGCGGGCGGCTGGTGGTGCCCGGCGACGCCGAGTGGCCGGGCGGACTGGACCGGCTCGCCGCCCTCGGCCGGCCGCGGTGCTCCGCCCCGCTGGCGTTGTGGGTCCGCGGCGCCGCCGACGTGCGCTTCACCACCCTGCGCTCGGTCGCGGTGGTGGGGTCGCGGGCGGCCACGGCGTACGGTGAGCAGGTGGCCGGCGAGCTCGGCGCGCAGCTCGCCGACCGCGGCTACCCGGTGGTCTCGGGCGGCGCGTACGGGATCGACGGCGCGGCGCACCGGGGCGCGCTGGCCGTCGGCGGCGGCACGGTCGCGGTCCTCGCCTGCGGCGTCGACGTCGCGTACCCGCGGGGCCACGACACGCTGTTCGCCCGGATCGCCCGCACCGGCCTGCTGGTGAGCGAGTGGCCGCCCGGCTGCGCGCCCATGCGACACCGCTTCCTCGTCCGCAACCGGGTGATCGCGGCCCTGACGCTCGGTACGGTCGTCGTCGAAGCGGCGGTCCGCAGCGGTGCGCTCAGCACTGCCCGGCTGGCCTACGAGCTCAGCCGCCCGGTGATGGGGGTGCCGGGCCCGGTCACCTCGCCGCTCTCGGCCGGCTGCCATTCCCTGCTTCGGGAACCCGGCGTGGTTCTGGTCACCTCGGCGGCCGAGGTGCTCGACGCGGTGGGCGGGGTCGGCGTGGACCTCGCCGTCGCGGCCCGGGAGCCGGAGTCGGTGCGGGACTCGTTGGGCGAGCTGAACCGGCGGGTGCTCGACGCCGTCCCGGCCCGGCGTGGCGCCGGACCGGCCCGCATCGCGGTCGCGGCGGGCGTGGCGGTCGAGGACGTGCTGCACTCGCTCGGGGAGCTGCTGGCGGAGGGCCTCGTCGAGCGGGTCGACGGCGGCTGGCGGCTCGATCGCGCCGCGGCCGGCTGACCGACCCCGGCGGGGAGGTGTCGTTGACGCACCGGTGCACCGTCCGGGTGGCCCGCGTCGGTGTCGATGCGCGCGGTTGTTGACGGTGGTCGCGGGTCGGCCCACCGTGGGTCCGTGCTGACCGACTCGCCACCGGGTCCCCCATCGGGACCGCCGCGGGGACTGCCGCCGGACCTCGCCGGCGCGCTCGAGAGCTTCGAACGGCATCTGCGCGCGGAGCGGGGACTGTCCACCCATACCGTGCGCGCTTACCGAGGCGATGTCGCCGACCTGTTCGACCACGCCGCCCGGCTCGGCGTCCGGCAAGCGACTGGCCTGGACCTCGCCGTCCTGCGCAGCTGGCTGGCTCGACAGCGCAGCACGGGCCACTCCCGAGCCACCCTGGCCCGGCGGGCCGCGGCAGCGCGGGCGTTCACCGCCTACGCGGCGCGCCGCGGTCTGCTCGCGGCCGACCCCGGTGCTGCGCTGGCGTCGCCGCGTGGCTCCCGGTCGTTGCCCGGGGTGCTCCGCCAGGACGAGGCGCTCGCCCTGCTGACCCCGCCGGCCGAAGGCGGTGCCCCGCTGGAGCTGCGAGACCGGGCCGTGCTGGAGGTCCTCTACGCCAGCGGCATCCGGGTCGGCGAGTTGTGCGGCCTCGACGGCGACGACATCGACGAGGCTCGCCAACTGCTCCGGGTGCTCGGCAAGGGTGGCAAGCAACGCAGCGTTCCGGTGGGTCGCCCGGCCGTCCGGGCGGTTCGGCAGTGGCTCCGCGACGGTCGGCCGCAGCTGGCTGCCCCGGTCAGCGGGGCGGCACTGTTCCTGGGTCGGCGCGGTGGACGGGTCGATCCGCGCGAGGTGCGCCGGCTGGTGCACCGCCGGCTGGCTGCGGTGCCCGGAGCTCCGGATCTGGGTCCGCACGGGCTACGGCACAGCGCCGCCACCCACCTGCTCGAGGGCGGCGCCGATCTACGCAGCGTTCAGGAATTGCTCGGTCACGCTACGCTCGCAACGACACAGATCTACACCCACGTCTCCGTCGAGCGACTGCGAGCCACCTATGACCGGGCGCACCCCAGGGCGTGAAGGCGCTGTGGCTGCCGCGAACCCCGCCGTCGCGGGCAGCCAGACCGGCCGCGCCGGCGCCGTCGCCGGCTCGGCGACATCCACCGCCGCCAGCCCCGCCGACACCGGCACCGCCACCGGCACCGGCACCGCCACCGGCACCGGCACCGCCACCGGCACCGGCACCGCCACCGCCACCCGCACCGGCCGCGCCGGCACGGCCGGCAGCCGCGCCTCGACCGCGAACCGGGAGCCCAGCCCCGAGCGGAGCGCGGTCGAGGAGGCCCTCGCGGCGCTGTGGCGTTCGTACAAGGAGACCGGCGAACGGTCGATCCGGGAGCGGCTGATCCTGCACTATTCCCCGCTGGTCAAGTACGTCGCGGGCCGCGTCGGGGTAGGCCTGCCGCCGAACATCGAGCAGGTCGACCTCGTCTCCTACGGCATCTTCGGTCTGATCGACGCGATCGAGAAGTTCGACATCACCCGCGCGATCAAGTTCGAGACCTACGCGATCAGCCGCATCAAGGGCGCGATCATCGACGAGCTGCGCTCGATCGACTGGATCCCGCGGTCGATCCGGTTCAAGGCGCGCGAGGTCGAGCGGGCCTACGCCGCGCTGGAAGGCAAGCTGCACCGGACCCCGACCGAGGCGGAGGTCGCCGGCGAGCTCGGCATCGGCCTGGACGAGCTGCACACGATCTTCAGCCAGGTGTCCTTCGTCAACGTCGTTGCCCTCGACGAGCTGCTCAGCGTGGGTGGTGAGCGCGGCGACAAGCTGGCTCTGGTGGACACCCTCGAAGACACCAAGGCCGAGGACCCGTCGGCCAGCTTCGAGTCGGAGGAGACGAAGTTCCTGCTGGCGAAGGCGATCAACACGCTGCCGGAGCGGGAGAAGATCGTCGTCACGCTCTACTACTACGAGGGCCTGACGCTGGCCGAGATCGGTCAGGTGCTCGGGGTCACCGAGAGCCGCATCTGTCAGATGCACACCAAGGCGGTGCTGCAGCTGCGCGGGAAGCTGGCCGACCCGAAAGACTGATGACCGCCGAGCTGGGTCGGTGGTCAGCCATCCCCGGCCGGCTGCCCGCGGCGCCGAGCCGCGGCGAGCGAGACAGCCAACGCCCCGACCAGGCCAGCCGCGGCCAGCGGCGTGGCGGGCAGCCGCCGCCCGGGTCGGTCGCGGGCCGGGACGCCCGGGCCAGCGCTGCGGCGGTCCCCTGCCGAACCGTCGCGGGCCGTGCGGTCGCGGGCCGTAGCGTCGCGAGCTGCAGCTCCGACTGCCTCGGTCGGCGGGCCGAGGCGCCCGACCGGTGCCGGGCCCATCGGCAGCAGCCGGACCGGGCCGGCGCCGAGCAGGCTCAGCGGATCGAGATAGGTCGTCCCGCGCAGCAGCCCCCAGTGCAGGCACGTGCTGGTGCAGTGCACACCGGCGGTCAGCCGCCCGAGCAGCGCTCCGGTCGCGACCTGCTGACCGGCGCGCACCGTCGACGTCACCGGCTGGTAGGTGGTCCGCAGGGCGCCGTGCACCACGGTGACGACACCGCGCCCGGCCAGCAGGCCGGCGAAGCCGACCACCCCGTCCCCCGCGGCGAGCACCGGCGTCCCGGCCGGCGCGGCCAGGTCCACGCCGCGGTGACCGGCCGCGTAGGAAGTCGCCGGTGGCTGGAAGCCGCGAAGCACCGTCGGGGTGCCCGGCAGCGGCCAGGACCAGCCCGCGGCCGCCGCCGGAGCGGGCCGGCCCACCGCCAGCACCAGCAGAACAAGCATCGAGAGCCGGTGAGCGGTGGCTCGCTGGCGGCGCACGGGCGACATGGGCACCTCCGGTGGACAGCCGCCAGCCTGCCTGGCCGGGGTCGACCCGGCCAGGCGGTCGGCGGCAGCTGTGCACGGCCGCTGCACTGGCCCGCAGGCTGGGGACGCTAGGACTGGCCCGGTGCGGCGGTGGACCGTCGACCGGCAGCGGTCAGCGTGACCCCCGTGCCGCCCGGCCGGTCCGGGAGCGCCGCCGACGCCGTCGCTGGTGCCGCCGATGATCGTTTCGGTCCGGGGTGGCCGACCGGGCGCGGTGTAAAGTGGCCGCCAGCGGTCCGGTTCGCCGGGCCGACTTCGCGCGCCCCCGCAATCCGGTGTGCCTCGGTCCCCTTGGGTCCGACCGGCAGGGCGCCAGGGCGACGGCCAACCCCGGTCCGTCGCGACAACCGAGGCGCGGGTCCGGTCGCAGGCTGGGCCCGCAGAGAAGAGCGAGCATGGCCAACCAGGTGGTCAGCATGCGCCAGCTGCTCGAGAGCGGCGTGCACTTCGGGCACCAGACCCGCCGCTGGAACCCGAAGATGAAGCGGTTCATCTTCACCGAGCGCAACGGCATCTACATCATCGACCTGCAGCAGTCGCTGTCCTACATCGACAGCGCCTACGAGTTCATCAAGGAGACGGTCGCGCACGGCGGCACCATCTTGTTCGTCGGGACCAAGAAGCAGGCCCAAGAGGCGATCGCCGCGCAGGCGACCCGGGTCGGGATGCCGTACGTGAACCAGCGCTGGCTCGGCGGCATGCTGACGAACTTCCAGACGGTCTTCAAGCGGCTGCAGCGGCTCAAGGAGCTCGAGATCATCGAGCAGACCGGCGGCGAGGCGGTGCGTACCAAGAAGGAGTCGCTGGTGCTCTCCCGCGAGCGGGAGAAGTTGGCCCGCACGCTGGGCGGCATCCGCGACATGGGCCGGGTGCCGAGCGCGATCTGGGTGGTGGACACCAAGAAGGAGCACATCGCCGTCGGCGAGGCCCGCAAGCTGGGCATCCCGGTGGTGGCGATCCTCGACACGAACTGCGACCCCGACGAGGTCGACTACAAGATCCCGGGCAACGACGACGCGATACGCAGCGTCGGCCTGCTGACCCGCGTCGTTGCGGATGCGGTCGCGGAGGGGCTGATCGCTCGCGCCGGTGGCAGCGGCCAGGACGAGAAGCCGGAGGCCGGTCAGCTCGGCGGTGACGAGCCGCTGGCCGATTGGGAGCGCGAACTGCTCGAGGGCCAGCCCGGCGGCGCGGCGGCGAGCCCGCCGGCCACCGAAGCGGCCGCTGCTCCGGCGGCACCGCCCGCCGACGCACCGTCCACCGATACCCCGGCTACCCCGGTCGAGGACCTCACCCCGGTCGCCGACATCGCGCCGGCCGACGAGGTGGCGGCCGCCGAGACGGCGGTCGGGGAGGCCATCCCCAGCCCGCAGGGCTGACCGTCACGACCGCTGCGGCGACCACCTGGCTGGCTGCCCCCGCCCGGGGGCGTGGGCTGCGGCACGACTTCGACACCGACGAGAGAACGGGACCATGGCGAACATCACCGCCGCGGACATCAAGAAGCTCCGCGAGATCTCCGGCGCCGGCATGTCCGACGTCAAGAAGGCGCTCGTCGCCAACGAGGGCGACATGGACAAGGCGCTGACCGCGCTGCGCGAGAAGGGCATGGCCAGTGCCGCCAAGCGTGGTGCGAGCCGCAGCGCGGACAACGGAATGGTGCACTCCTACCTGCACAAGTCGAGCCCCGACCTGCCGCCGACCGTCGGCGTGCTGCTCGAGCTCAACTGCGAGACCGACTTCGTCGCCAAGAACGAGAACTTCCAGGCTCTCGCCCGCGACCTCGCCCTGCACATCGCCTCCGCAGACCCGCTCTACATCACCAAGGAGGAGGTGGCGAACGAGGTGATCGAGGCGGAGCGCAAGATCTACGCCGCCGCTGCCCGCGAGGAGGGCAAGCCCGAGGCGGCGATCGAGCGGATCGTCGACGGCAAGCTGCAGGGCTACTACAAGGCGGTCTGCTTGCTCGAGCAACCCTTCGTCAAGGACAGTAAGAAGACGATCCAGACCCTGGTCGACGAGGCGAACGCGCTGCTCGGAGAGAAGATCGCGGTCGGCCGCTTTGCCCGGTACAAGGTCGGCCAGGGCTGAGCGTGGGGCAAGCTACCCGAGCCCGGACACCGACGACGAGGAGGCCGCCACCGTGACGGAGACCGACACGACGGCGGCCGCCACCGTCGCCGGGACAGGGGCCTGCGCGGAAGCCGCCACGGCGGCCGACTCCGGCGAGGCCGGGCCGGTGTGGAGCCGGGTGCTGCTCAAGCTCTCCGGCGAGGCCTTCGCCGGCGGTGAGAGCCTCGGGATCGACCCGACCATGGTCGCGACCATCGCTCGGCAGGTGGTCGATGCCACGCGCAGCGGGGTCGAGGTCGGGGTGGTCGTGGGCGGCGGCAACATGTTCCGCGGTGCGACCCTGGCCGCGAGCGGTATGGACCGCGGCCGGGCCGACTACATGGGCATGCTCGGAACCGTCATCAACTGCCTGGCGCTGTCGGACTTCATCGAGCGGCTCGGCGTCGAGACACGTGTGCAGAGCGCGATCGCGATGGGTCAGGTGGCCGAGCCGTACGTGCCGCGCAGGGCGATCCGGCACCTGCAGAAGGGCCGGGTCGTGATCTTCGGCGCCGGGCTCGGCGCGCCGTTCTTCTCCACCGACACCTGTGCCGCCCAGCGGGCGCTGGAGATGGGCGCGCAGGCGGTGCTCAAGGGCACCCGGGTCGACGGCGTGTACGACGCGGATCCCCGCACCAACCCCGACGCGGTGAAGTTCGACCATCTCGACTACGTCGAAGTGATCAACCGCGGCCTGAAGGTGATGGACGCCACGGCGATCAGCCTGTGCATGGACAACGGGCTGCCGATCGTCGTGTTCGACCTGTTGACCGAGGGCAACATCGTCCGGGCCGTGCGTGGTGAGAAGATCGGCACGCTGGTTTCTCCGCTGTCCTCCTGACGCCGCGTCCCCCGCTTGGAGCCGCCGTGATCGACGACACCCTCCTCGAGGCCGAGGACAAGATGGACAAGGCCGTCGGCGTCGCCAAGGACGACCTTGCCTCGGTGCGTACCGGACGGGCGACGCCGCAGATGTTCTCCAAGATCGTCATCGACTACTACGGCGCCACCACGCCGATCAACCAGCTGGCGTCGTTCCACCTGCCGGAGCCCCGGATGGCGGTGGTCACGCCGTACGACAAGTCCTCGCTGGGGTCCATCGAGCGGGCGATCCGGGACAGCGACCTCGGAGTCAACCCCACGAACGACGGCAACATCATCCGGGTCGTCTTCCCGCAGCTCACCGAGGAGCGCCGTCGCGAGATGATCAAGGTCGCGCGGCACAAGGCCGAGGAGGCGCGGGTCTCCATCCGCAACGTCCGTCGGCACGCCAAGGACGCTCTCGACCGGCTCTCCCGCGACGGTGACGCCGGCGAGGACGACGTACGACGGGCCGAGAAGGAGCTGGAGGACGTCACCCACCGCTACGTCGGGCAGGTCGACGAGCTGCTCAAGCACAAGGAATCGGAGCTGCTCGAGGTATAGCCGGGCCCGGCGGAAAGCGGTGAAGGTGGAGGTCAGGGAGCCGGCGCCGCCGGTCGGCGGACCAGCGCCGGGCGGTGGCCGGGCCGGGCGCAACCTGCCCGTCGCGACCGCCGTCGGACTCGGGCTCGCCGCCGCGGTGCTCGTGCCGCTGTTCACCGTTCGGCCGCTGTTCGTCGCGGTGGTCGGGGTCGCGGTGGTGGCCGGCGTGTGGGAGCTGGCCCGGGCCCTCGGCACGGCCGGACTGCGGACGCCGCTGGCGCCGCTGCTCGTCGGCGCGGTCATCATGGACGTGGTGGCCTACCGCAACGGCGCGGAGGCGCTGGTGGTGACGCTGCTGCTGACGCTGGTGGCGGTGACGATGTGGCGGCTCGCCGACGGCGCCTCGGGGTATCTCAGCGACCTGTCGACGGCGGCGTTCGTCGCGGTGTACGTGCCGTTCCTGGCGGGTTTCGCCGTACTGCTCGCCGCTCCACCAGACGGTGCACGCCGGGTGGCGGTGTTCGTGGCCACCACGGCGTGCAGCGACATCGGCGGCTATGCCGCCGGCGTGCTCGCCGGCCGGCACCCGATGGCGCCCTCGGTCAGCCCCAAGAAGACGTGGGAGGGCTTCGCCGGCTCGGCCGTCGCCTGCGTCACCGCCGGGGCCGTCCTGCTCACGGTGGTGTTGCCCGGGCAGCTCTGGCAGGGGGCGGTGTTCGGGCTGGCGGTGGTCGCGACCGCTACGGTCGGGGACCTCGGCGAGTCGATGATCAAACGAGACCTCGGTGTCAAGGACATGGGGGCCCTGCTGCCCGGGCACGGCGGGGTGATGGACCGGCTCGACTCGCTGCTGCCCACCGCGCCGGTCGCGTGGCTGCTGCTGATGGCCTTCGTGCCGGTCCGCTAGGGCCGACGGTCGGTGCGGGCGTGGGAGAATCGGACCCCTGATGACCTCCGCGCCCGCAGCCCTGCAGCTCCTACCGCGTCGGCGGCCGAGGCCCCCGCGCCACCTCACCGACCTCGACCCGGCCGGTCGCCGGGCCGCCGTGGTGGCGCTGGGGGAGGCCCCGTTCCGGGCCGAGCAGCTCAGCCGGCACTACTTCGGCCGGCTCGCCCACGACCCCGCGGAGCTCACCGATCTGCCGGCCGCCGCCCGGGCGCCCCTGGTGGCTGGGCTGCTGCCCACGCTGCTCACGCCGGTCCGGCAGGTCGCCGCCGATGCGGGCACCACCCGAAAGACCCTTTGGCGCGCCTTTGACGGCACCCTGGTCGAGTCCGTGCTGATGCGCTACCCCGACCGTACGACGATGTGTGTGTCCAGCCAGGCCGGCTGCGGCATGGGCTGCCCGTTCTGCGCCACCGGGCAGGGCGGCCTGAACCGCAACCTCTCCACCGGCGAGATCGTCGAGCAGGTCGTCGCCGGGGCCCGGGCGCTGCGGCGCGGCGACATTCCGGGCGGCCCGGGCCGGGTCAGCAACGTCGTGTTCATGGGCATGGGCGAGCCGCTCGCGAACTACCCCGCGGTGCTGGGGGCCATCCGGCGGCTCACCGATGCCGTCCCGCACGGGCTGGGCCTCTCGCAGCGCTCGGTGACGCTGTCCACCGTGGGGCTGGTGCCGGCGATGCGCCGGTTTGCGGCGGAGGGGCTGGCGGTGACGCTGGCCGTGTCGCTGCACGCTCCCGACGACGAGCTGCGCAACACCCTGGTGCCGGTCAACACCCGCTGGTCGGTCGCCGAGGTGCTCAACGCCGCCTGGGAGTACGCCGCGCGCACCGGCCGCCGGGTCAGCATCGAGTACGCGCTCATCCGCGCCGTGAACGACCAACCGGAGCGGGCCCACCTGCTCGGGCAGCGGCTGCGCGGCCGGCTCACCCACGTCAACCTCATCCCGCTCAACCCGACGCCCGGATCCGAATGGACCGCCTCCCGCCCCGACGATGAGCGGGAGTTCGTCCGGATCCTGCGCTCCTACGGGGTCGCCACCACCGTCCGGGACACCCGCGGCCGTGAGATCGACGGCGCCTGCGGCCAGCTCGCCGCCGCCGGTCCGGCGCCGGTCCAGGGATGAGCGACTGCTACCCGTGCACCGTCGAGGCGTCGGCCCGGCCTCCGCCGCGCGAACGGGTGTACGACGACGGCCACTGGCGGGTGGCGCACGCGCTGAGCAGCACGCTGCCGGGCTGGCTCGTGGTGCTGCCCAAGCGGCACCTCACGGGTCTCGCCGAGCTCGCCGATGAGGAGGCGGCGCGGCTCGGCCCGCTGCTGCAGCGGCTGTCCGCCGCGCTCATCGAGGTGACCGGGGCGACCAAGACCTACGTCGCGCTCTTCGCGGAGGCGGCGGGATTCGAACACCTTCACGTGCACGTCGTACCGCGGCCGGCCGACCTGCCCGAGGACCGGCGCGGGCCGCGGATCTTCGGCTATCTCGACCCGGACCCGGACCGTTGGCTGCCCGAGGCGGACCGGGACCGGGGCGCGACCCGGATCATGGCGGCGATGAGCCGGGGGCAGCGGGCCTGACGGGCCGGGGCGCGTTTCGGCGTACGGGGCGCGCCGGAACCGCCCCCCGAGGAAGCGATCGCCACCAAGGTTAGTTAGTATCTAACAACTAACTAACACCTCGTCGTCCGGAGACCCCCTGTGCCCGCGCTCACCACCCTGCCGAGCCCGACGGGGGACGCCGCGCCGTCGCGGCGCCGGCCGCACGACAAGTGGATCGCCCTGTCGAACACCACGCTGGGCATCCTGCTCGCCACGGTGAACGGCTCGATCGTCATCATCTCGCTGCCGGCGATCTTCACCGGCATCCACCTCGACCCGTTGGCACCGGGCAACAGCTACCTGCTGTGGATGCTGCTGGGCTACCTGCTCGTCACGAGCGTGCTCGTCGTGACGCTCGGCCGGCTCGGGGACATGTGGGGCCGTGTCCGGCTGTACAACCTCGGCTTCGTCGTGTTCACGGTCGGCTCGGTGCTGCTCGCCCTCGACCCGTTCACCGGCGGCGCCGGTGCGTCCTATCTCATCGGCATCCGGCTGCTGCAGGGCATCGGCGGGGCGCTGTTGTTCGCGAACTCCACGGCGATCCTCACCGACGCGTTCCCAGCCAGCCAGCGCGGCATGGCGCTGGGGATCAACCAGGTCGCGGCGATCGCGGGTTCGTTCATCGGGCTTGTCCTTGGCGGCCTGCTCTCGGAGTGGAACTGGCGGGCCGTGTTCTGGGTGAGCGTTCCGATCGGGCTCATCGGCACCGTCTGGGCCTATCTGAGCCTGCACGAGACCGGCGCCCGCACCGCCGGACGCATCGACTGGTGGGGCAACGTCACCTTCGCCGTCGGCCTCACCGCTGTGCTCGCCGGCATCACCTACGGCATCCAGCCCTATGGCGGGCACACCATGGGCTGGACCAACCCGCGGGTGCTCACCGGGCTGGTCGGCGGAGCCGCGCTGCTGGTCGCGTTCTGCTTCATCGAGGCGCGCGTGAGCGACCCGATGTTCCACCTCGGCTTGTTCAAGGTGCGGGCGTTCGCCGCCGGCAACGCCGCCGGGCTGCTGGCGTCGGTCAGCCGAGGTGGCATGCAGTTCATGTTGATCATCTGGCTGCAGGGGATCTGGTTGCCGCTGCACGGCTACGCCTTCGCGGCCACCCCGCTGTGGGCGGGCATCTACCTGCTGCCGCTCACTGCGGGTTTCCTGGTGGCCGGGCCGCTGTCCGGATACTTCTCCGACCGGCACGGCGCCCGCGCGTTCGCCACCGGGGGGCTGCTGCTGGTCGCGGCGACCTTCCTCGGGCTGCTGCTGCTCCCCGCCAACTTCGACTACCGCGTGTTCGCTGCCCTGATCGCGCTCAACGGGGTGGGGTCGGGGTTGTTCTCGGCCCCCAACACCTCCGCGATCATGAGCGCGGCACCGGCGGCTCAGCGCGGCGCGGCGTCCGGTATGCGCGGCACGTTCTTCAACGCGGGCAGCGTGCTGTCGATCGGCATCTTCTTCTCGCTGATGGTGGCCGGCCTGGCCAGCCGGCTGCCGAGCACGCTCTACGCCGGGCTGGTCGGGCAGGGCGTCCCTTCCGACATCGCGCACCGGGCCGCGGGGCTGCCGCCGGTCGGCAGCCTGTTCGCCGCCTTCCTCGGCTTCAACCCGATCGAGCGGCTGCTCGGACCGACGGCGCTGCACCAACTGACGCCGGCGTCCGCGCACACCCTCACCAGCCGCGAGTTCTTCCCGCGGCTGATCTCCGGACCGTTCCACTCCGGCCTGGTGGTCGTGTTCACGGTCGCGGTGGCGCTGTCGTTGATCGGGGCGGCCGCGTCGCTGGTCAGCGGCGGCCGGTACATCCACGACGAGGCGGTCTCGGCATGACGGGCGTCGCCGCCGCTGGTCGCGGTCCGCTCGCCGACCGCGGCTCGGCGGGCACCGACAGCGCGCTGGCGGCTCGGCTGCGCCTCGCCGTCGGCCGGCTGCACCGGCGGCTGAGCCGCACCACCGGCCCGGGCCTGACGGCATCGCAGCTCTCGGCCCTGGTGACCGTCGAGCAGCACGGACCGATGCGGGTCGGGGACCTCGCGGCCCGTGAGGGCGTCAGCCCGCCGACGGTGACCAGGATCGCGACGAGCCTCGAGGCGCTCGGCCTGCTCGAACGCACGGTGGACCCCGCGGACGGCCGGGCCAGTCGGCTGGTGGCCTCGGCGGCGGGCGGCGCGGCGCTCGAGTCGGTCCGGCGGGAGCGGACCGCGTTCCTGGCCGAACGGCTGGACCGGCTGCCACCGTCGGACCGCGCTGCACTGGTCAGCGCGGTGGAGGTGCTCGAGCGGCTGGTCGAGGACGACTGACCTGCCGTCGCCCGACCCGGTGCGGCTCTGGCACGCTGCTTCGGCATGGAACAGCGGATCGACATCGTCACGCTCGGCGTCGCCGACCTGGCCGCGGCGCGACGCTTCTACGTCGACGGGCTGGGCTGGGAGCTGTCGCTCGAGGTGCCCGGTGAGGTGGTGTTCCTGCAGGTGGGGCCCGGGCGGCTGCTGGCGCTGTTCGGCGCGCCGGCGCTCGCGGCCGACATCGGCGCCGGCCCCTGGCGACCGGCCCGGCGCCGGTGACGCTGGCGCAGGTCCTGGACAGCGAGGCGGAGGTCGAAGCGGTGCTCGACCGGGCCGCCGCGGTCGGTGCCACGGTGCTCAAGCCGCCCCAGCGGGCCGCCTTCGACGGCTTCCACGGCTATTTCGCGGACCCGGCCGGCTTTCGCTGGGAGGTCGCCACCAACCCGGGCTGGAGCGTCGCACCGGACGGGCGGGTGACGATCGTCCCGATAGAGCCGTAGGTCGGGCCGGGACCGCGGAGACTTCGACCCACATTCGCGGCGGACCGCGGCCGCCGACGGCGCCGGTGACGCTGGCAGCTGGGCCGGTGAGCGCCGTACTCGCGGCACCGCCGGCGCGATTGTGTGTCCGAGTCTCCGGGGCCGCCCGGCGCCAAGCTGTGGTGGAGGGCCGATGAGCTCGTCGCCGCGGAGTGCCACACTGCGGGCAGCATCGTCGCGTCCGGGGCTCGGCCCAGCCCGGCACCCCGCCGGAGATCAACATGATCGGTTCGCTGACGTTGCTCGTCGCGCCGGCGGTCGTCGGCACCGGTGAGCTGCTCCGCCGCCGGCGCCGGAGCTGAAAGGAAACCCATGTCCTCGGCCGAGCTACTCGCCCGCCACCGCGCCGTGATCCCCTCCTGGGTAGCCCTGTACTACGACGAGCCGATCGAGCTGGTCTCGGGCAGCGGCCGCCGGGTCACCGACGCGGCCGGGCGGAGCTACCTCGACTTCTTCGGCGGCATCCTCACCACGATGACCGGTTACGCGATCCCGGAGGTGGTCGAGGCGATCCGGGAGCAGGCCGGCCGGATGCTGCACACCTCGACGCTGTACCTCATCCGGCCGATGGTCGAGCTCGCCGAGCAGATCGCGGCGTGCTCCGGCATCCCGGACGCGAAGGTGTTCTTCACCACCTCCGGTACCGAGGCGAACGAGGCCGCGCTGCTGATCACCACCACGTGGCGCCGGTCCAACCAGGTGTTGGCGCTGCGCAACAGCTACCACGGCCGGTCGTTCGCGGCGGTCGGCGTCACGGGCAACCGCGGCTGGTCGGCGTCGAGCCTGTCGCCGCTGCAGGTGAGCTACGTGCACAACGGCTACCGCTACCGCAGCCCGTTCGGGCACCTGCCCGACGCGGAGTTCATCCAGGCCTGCGCCGCGGACCTGCGCGACGTCATCGAGACGACGACGGCCGGCGACGTCGCCTGCTTCATCGCCGAGCCGATCCAGGGCGTCGGCGGCTTCACGGTGCCGCCGGACGGGTTCTTCGCGGCGATGAAGACCGTGCTGGACGAGTACGGCATCCCGTTCGTCTCCGACGAGGTGCAGACCGGTTGGGGCCGCACCGGTTCGCACTTCTGGGGCATCCAGGCCCACGGTGTGGTGCCGGACGCGCTGACCTTCGCCAAGGGCCTCGGCAACGGCATGTCGATCGCCGGCGTGGTCGCGCGGGCCGAGCTGATGGACTGCGTCGCAGCCAACAGCATCTCGACGTTCGGCGGCAGCCCGATCACCACGGCCGCGGCGCTGGCGAACCTGCGGTACCTGCTCGATCACGATCTGCAGGGCAACGCCCGCGTCGTGGGGGAGCGGTTGCTCGGCCGGCTCCGCGAGCTGGTCGGCAAGTACGCGGTGGTCGGCGACGTCCGCGGCAAGGGGCTGATGATGGGGGTGGAGCTGGTCGAGCCGGGGAGCCGCCGTCCGCACCCGGCGGCCGCGGGGCGGGTGCTCGAGGAAACCCGCCGCAACGGGCTGCTGGTCGGCAAGGGAGGTCTGTACGGCAACGTGCTGCGGATCGCTCCGCCGCTGTCGCTGACCGCGGCCGAGGCGGACGAGGGCGCGGAGATCCTGCTCGCCGCCATCGACGCGGTCGACTCCGCCACCGGGTCCTGATCGCCCGACGGACCACCGCGCTGGATCGGGGGCAACCCCCCGGGTCAGCCGGTGGATAGACGGACCGCGAAGGTGGTCGGCTCGACCGCCAGCCGGTAGGGCGGCAGCACGCCCGGTCCGCACGACGCGGAGCCGATGCCCTGCTCGGCCCGGTCGAGGTTCACCCAGATCCGGTCGCCGGCGACCAGGTCGGTGGGGTGCCGGGCGGCGTCGAGGTCCTCGCTGGTCCACGGCCGGGCGGTCAGCTCGAAGGTCGGCTCACCGGAGACCGTGAGGGCGACCCCGGCCGCGCCGGTCAGTGTCACCCACCGTACGGCGGTCCGGTTCCCGTTCTCCTGCGGGAACAGGTACGGCGTCTGCAGGTCGGCGACCGTGCGCACGAACCGGCCGACCCGGGCCGCCTGCCGGCTGTCCGGGTAGGCCTCGCCCGGGCCGCCGCCGAACCACTCGACGCTGCCGAGGGTGGCGGGCAGGCCCAGCCGCACCCCGAGGCGCGGCAGCGGTACCGGCCAGCCGCCCTGCGGGGTGACCTCGACGACGAGCCGCAGCCCGGGGCCGAGCGCGGACCACCGGTACGTCGCGAACAGCCCCAGGTCGGTGGCCGCCGGCGCCACCCGGGTCCGAACGACCAGCTCGTCACCGGCCACCTCGACCGCGTCGATGCGGTGCTGCATGCGGTCCAGCCCGACCTCGCGCCAGAGCCGCTCGACCGACATCCCGTGCCGGCCGATGTCGTTGTCGGTCGGCGCCCGCCAGACATCGAGCCGCGGCCCGTCGAGGACTAGCTCGCCGAGGCGGAGCAGCCGACCGTCGGCCGGGTCGAAGCGGCCGGAACCCAGCCGGATCGTGCCGTCGCGGTGCCGCGGCCCGCCGGTGGACCGCGGCGCCGGCGGGGCCGTCGGGGCCGTCGGGTCCGGCCCGGCCCGGTGCTGCGGCCGGCCGGAGCTGAGGTCGAGCTGGCCCCAGGCCACCTCGTGGCCGGCCGGCGCCCACGACGCGTCCTCGGCGAGCACGGCCCGCACGGTCAGCCACGCCTCGCCGGCCGCCGGCTGGGCCGGCTGGGCCGGCTGGGCCGGCAGCGCCGGCTGGGCCGGCAGCGCCACCACCGTGCTGGCGCCGGCCGGCACCGGCGGCACCTCGAGGCTGCCCGCGGCGACCGGCACGCCGTCGGTCTCGAGCACCCAGTCGAACCGCAGATGCGAAAGGTCGCTCAGGTCGTGCCGGTTGCCGATCCGGATCCCGGTGGGCGCACCCGCCGGGTCGGTGGCGGCGTCGATCCGGACCGGCTCGACCACCTTCTTGAGCTCCAGCAGGCCGGGGGAGGGTGACCGGTCCGGGAAGAGCAGCCCGTCGGCGACGAAGTTGCCGTCGTGCAGGGGTTCGCCGAAGTCGCCGCCGTAGGCGAAGAACTCCTGTCCGGCCGCGGTCCGGGCGCGCAGGCCGTGGTCGATCCACTCCCACACGAACCCGCCCTGGCAGCGCGGGTACGCCTCGAACAGCCGCTGGTAGTCGAGCAGTCCGCCCGGGCCGTTCCCCATCGCGTGCGCGTATTCGCACAGCAGGAACGGCATCGCCCGCCGCCGCGCGTCCAGGGTCGGGTCGGTCAGCGGCGGCTCGGCGAACCGGCCGGCCGCGTCGACCTCGTCGTGGGTGGCGTACATCCGGCTGTAGACGTCGACGTCGGCGCAGTCCCAGTCGTGCTCGTAGTGGATCGGGCGGGACGGGTCACGCTCGCGGGTCCAGGCCGCCATCGCGGCCAGGTTGCGCCCACGGCCGGACTCGTTGCCCAGCGACCACATCACGACGCTGGGGTGGTTCTTGTCCCGCTCGACCATGCGCCGCATCCGGTCGACGAGCGCGTCCCGCCACTGCGGGTCGTCGGCCGGGTTGCCGCGCCAGTCCACGAACACGAATCCGTGCGTCTCGAGGTCGCACTCGTCGACGACGTACAGGCCGTGCTCGTCGCAGAGCTCGAGCAGGTAGGGGTGCGGCGGGTAGTGGCTGGTGCGGACCGCGTTGAGGTTGTGCCGTTTCATCAGCAGCACGTCGCGCAGCATGTCGGCCCGGGACACCGCCCGGCCGTCGTCGGGGTGGACGTCGTGGCGGTTGACCCCCCGGAACAGCACCCGCGCGCCGTTGACGGTGAGGATGGCGTTCTCGACCGCGACGGTCCGGAAGCCGATCCACAGCGGCACCCGCTCCCCCGGGGCGACCAGCGTGCCGGCGTAGCGGTGGGGCGACTCCGCCGACCACGGCCGCACCGCGTCGACGTCGACGGACTCCCCGGCCGCGACGTCGATGCCGAGCTCGGGCACCAGCACCCGGACACCCGCGGGGCCGGCCGCCGCGCCGCCGGCGAGCTCCACGTCGACCCGCAGCCGGCCGCTGCCGGTCCGGTGGTCGTAGGCGGCGTGCACGAAGTGGTCGCGGACCCCGCCCGCCGGCCGGTGCAGCAGCGCCACCTCCCGGAAGATGCCGGAGAGCCACCACATGTCCTGGTCCTCGAGGTAGCTGGCCGCGGACCACTGGTGCACCCGGACCGCCAGGACGTTGTCGGCGTCGGTCCGCAGCGCCTCGGTGACGTCGATCTCGGCCGGCAGCCGGCTGCCCGTCCACGTCGCCAGCTCCGCGCCGTTGAGCCACGCGCGGGCGCACGAGTCGACGCCGGCGAAGCGCAGCACCGACCGGTCGCCCGGCGCGCCGGCCGGCCATCCCGCCGGCAGCCGGAACCGCATCCGGTAGTCACCCGTGGGGTTCCCGGTCGGCACTCGCGGGGGGTCCACCGGGAACGGGTAGCGCACGTTGGTGTACGCCGGCGCGCCGTACCCGTGCAGCTGCCAGTGCGCCGGGACCGGGATGAGGTCCCAGCCGGAGTCGTCGAACCCGGGCTCGACGAAGTCGACGGCGGTGGTGGCGACCGGGGAGAGCCGGAAGCGCCACCGGCCGTCCAGCGGCATCGCTGGCGCGTCGGTGCCGGCCCAGCTCCGGGCGGCGAGAATCCCCTCGGGTGGTCGGACGCTCTCCCAGTACGGCGGCATCGCGCCAGTCAAGCAGCCCGGCGCGCCCGGGCGGTCGCCCGCCTAGCCTGGGCGCTGTGCCGCTGCCCGCCCGTGCTCGAGCCGTCGCGGTGGCGGTGTGGGCGCTGCTGCTCGCCATCGCCCTGGTCTGGGGGCATGCGCTGGCGCCGGGCGGCCGCCTCGCGGTCGGCGCGCCGCCGTTCCAGGGGTACTGGCGGTTCCAACCGTTGCCGTTGGTGGGGGCCGCGGCCTACGCCGCCGTCGCGGTCGCGGTGCTGCCCGGCGTCGCCGCCCGGCTGCCGTGGCGGGTGCTGCCGGTCAGCGCGTGGCTGCTGACCGCCGCCTGGGCCCTGGTCCTCGCGATCGCCGGCGGTCCGTCCCGGCTGAGCCGGCCGATCGACCGGCCGCACGAGTACCTGGCGGTGCTGCCCCGGGTGGGCCAGGACCCGCTCGGGTGGCTGCGCACCTTCACCGAACGGCTGCCCACCTACCCGGTGCACGTCAAGGGTCACCCGCCGCTGATGGTGCTGGTGTTCTGGGGCTGGGCCCGGCTCGGACTGAACGGCGGCGGCTGGGCGGCGGCGCTCGTCATCGCCGTCGGCGCGTCCGGCGGCGCCGCCCGGCTGGTTCAGGTGGGGGCGCATGGCCAACAGCCCCACCCCCCGCAGGCCCAGC
>JBBSHH010000050.1:0-18518 GCA_038253225.1 Mycobacteriales bacterium
AACAAGTGGGACCTGCTCGACGAGGACCGTCGGCTCGGGCTGGAGAAGGAGATCGACCGCCAGCTGGCCCGGGTCGCGTGGGCACCGCGGGTCAACGTCTCGGCGCTCACCGGTCGCAGCGTCGACCGGCTCGCCCCGGCCCTCCGTACGGCGCTCGACGGCTGGGGTACCCGGATTCCGACCGGCCGTCTGAACAGCTGGGTCGCCGAAATCGTCGCCGCTACCCCACCGCCGGTACGCGGCGGCAAACAGCCGAAGGTTCTGTTCATCACGCAGGCAGCCGCGGCACCGCCCCGATTCGTCGTGTTCACCAGCGGCTTCCTCGAGGCCGGCTACCGGCGCTTCCTCGAGCGACGGCTGCGCGAGTCGTTCGGCTTTCCCGGAACGCCGATCGAGATCAGCGTCCGGGTCCGCGACCGCCGGGCACGTTAACGCCCGCGTCGGCGGGCAGCGGCTGGGGTATCGTCGTACCCGCTCCCGGCCTCGCCGGGCGCCGGGACGTGGCGCAGCTTGGTAGCGCACTTGACTGGGGGTCAAGGGGTCGCAGGTTCAAATCCTGTCGTCCCGACAGGTAAAACCGCAGGTTCGGGATCATGGTTCCTGTTGACCGATCGTTCACAGTGCCGAAGCGCTCGCCACCGGCCGGCGCCGGACCATGGTCGGGACAAACCGGCGACAAGCGTCACTGCGGAGCCTCCGAGCACTGGCCCACGGCCTTGCCTACGCCCGCGCAGGCGGTCGTGCGTCGTTCGATCTTCACGCGGTGTCGCTGCCCGGTGGCGTCGCGACGCCTGCGGACGGCGCTGACGGAAAGCCACTCCGCTCCGCATCTGCTCCGCATCTGCTCCGCAGCACCGCTCGGCTGGTCCCCCCGGCCCGCCGCGCCTATGGCGCACCGGCCGCTCCACCACCGCTCCGGTGATCTTCCGGTGCTTGACCATCGCGAACCGCCGCGCACCACCAGAAGATCGCCGGCGCAGCCGATCGAAGGAGACGGTGGCCGCGGGCGGACTGGGCCTCGTGGCGGCCGAGCCGGACCCCATGACTCTTGCGTCAGCGAGTCGCATCGACGATCCGGACCGCGAGATGCCCCAGGACCCGCTCGCGGCGCTCGGAAGCTGGTCGTGGCGGAGGTCGTCGTTTACAACAAACGGGCCCGAACCGTTGTGCGCCGCAGCCCCCTCTACCGGGTGGTCCGGTTCGCGGCGAGGTGGCCGGCGAGCAGGCGGTGCGGGATGCATCCAGCGGTGGATGCAGCCAGCGGGCGTGGCCGCCGGTCGGCGCTGGGAGGGGATCTCAGCGCCCGCGTGAACTCCCGGCGGCCGACGACGCTCACCGGCCTCCGCCCGCGCTGCGTTCCGTTCGTCCGCGGCGGTCGCAGCCACCGGCGCTCACCCGTTGGCGTTGAACGCCTCGGTGCCCTCGATCTCGATCGGAATCCCCTGCTCGGCGTCGGCCTGCGCATTGGTGATCGGCACGCTCGCGGACTGGGTCGAGACAAAGGCGTAGCCGGTGACCTCCTCCAGCACGCTGGACGAGGTCGGCCCCCCGACCGCCGACAGCGGAACCGTGATCGTGTACGTCGAGGCTCCGGTGGCCGGCACGTTCGCCGTACCGTTCACGGTGGTGCCACCGGCCGGCGGAGCGTAGTAGGTGAGGAAGTGCGGGTCACAGGCGGACACCGAGCATAGGTCGATGGAGCTGCTCTTGCCGGCGTAGAAGGTCGTCGTCCCGCCGGTCGCGGCCTGCTCGGCCGCGGCGTAGTAGAGGTTGTTTCCCAGCTGCCAGCGGACGACGAGCTGGCCGAACGGTGTGCCGGCGGCGAGCGCGGCGGAGCCGAGGCTGCCGCCCTTCGTCGTCACCTTGACGACGAGGTTGCTCCCGGAGGGCGCGATCGACACGGCGGTGATGTCGGCGCCGCGAGCGTTGGTACCGCCAATCGGCTTGTTGACCAGGGCGTCGCCGGTGGCGTCGCCGATCGACGGGTGCGGTGTCGACGAGCGCAGCGCGGTCAGTGCCGCGCCGGTCCAGGCGTTACGACCCGTCGACTGGGTGCCGACCGTCACGACCGCGGCTCCGCTGTGGTCGACCAGCCCGCTCGTGGGTTCGAAGCCCGGCTGGATGAGGCCGTTGGAGGTGTCGTCGTAGACGATCCGGGCGCGGCCGGCGTGGTCGATCTTCACCTGGAAGAAGTCGGCGAGGTTGCGGTTCCCCTGGTTGGTGATGCAGGCGGAGCCGAGCAGGCAGATGTCGTTGTAGTGCATCGGGTGCGGCGTCACCTTGGCCTGGGTGACGGAGGGAGTGGAGGTGTCGGCGGCCGACACCTGGGCCATGAAGACGTTCCACTTCTTCGGGTTGGTTGCACTCGTCGCACTCGGGTCCTCGCGGCGGTCCGCGCCGTACCAGACGACGTCGATGTTGCCCTTGCCTCCCGCGGCGACCCACGGGAAGACGTTGGTCAGCGACGGGATCGTGTCCAGGCGTCTGGGCGCGGACCAATTCGTCCAGCCGGTGGCCGCCGTCGCGTAGGAGTAGAAGACGTGGTAGGAGGCGGCGTTGCTGACGTCGCCGTTCCCGTCCTCGATCCAGGTGGCGTACAGCGTGCGATTGCTGTCCTGGGCAAGCACCGGGAACAGCAGGTCGGGCGGGAGTGGCAGGCCCGCGGCCACTGTGTTGTAGCCGAACGTCATGTCGCCGTTCGCGTCGGGCGTGCCGACGGCGAGCGCCAGCCCGTTCGGCTTGCCGGTCTCGCTGTGGTTGACCAGCGCGAGCATCTTGCCGGTGTGCTGGTCGATCACGATGTTGCCGTCGGCGACGTTGTTGCCGCCGGTTCCGTCCCCGTAGACACCGGGCGGGGTCTGCGCCGTCCCCGCCGGCGTGAACATCAGCCCGTCGGTGGACTTGTCCAGCTGGGCGCCGAAGAGCAGGTCGTTGTAGGAGAGGTAGAGCAGCGGCTTGTTCAGGTATCCCTGGGCGTTCTTGTGGGCGGCGTAGTACGGCGAGATCGAGTTGTCGCTGGGCTTGGGGTCGTAGAGCGCGTACCACTGCCGGTCGGCCTCAGGGTGTGAGCAGCCCAGCGGCGTGGACTTGACCGTGGCACCGTGGTCGGGGCTCACCGCGGCGGTGAAGCACTGCAGTGCGTAGAGGTCGCTGTAGTAGATCTTGCCCTTGTGGTCGATAGCGAGCTCGGTGTCGCCGCCGCCCGGCCCCTCGGTGCTCTTCGGCGGCACCGGCGCTGGGGTGCCCTGCGGCAGGTCCATGACGTACCGCCAGGAGTTCCCGTTGTCGGGGGAGACGTTCCACACCGATCGCTGTACGCCGGTTCCCTGCGGCCCCGAGACCACCACGTCTCCGGTCGGTCCGATGGCGATGTCGGGCTCCCCATAGGTGTGCAGCGGGTCGACCACGCGCGGCACGCCGAAGCTCACGGCCGACGTGCCGCTCGTTGTGGTGCTAGTGACGGCACCTGCGTGCTGAGCCGCCAGTAACAGCGGGGTGGCCAACACCACGGCGAGCGGCAACGAACGGCGGCGCATTCCGACCTCCAGGGTGGTCACCAGTTCGGCGAACCGGGGTGTCTTGTGTTCGCCGTCGTGGTGCCGCCGGCGCCTGCAAAGTATCTCGCCGCCGCAGCGCCTGGCCTAGGCAGGTCTGGAGGCCCGCTTCAGCCGTACCGGAGCGAGCCCGGGGTGGTCAGCTCAGCGCCGGTCTCGAGCCACGTTTTCAGACCGGAGAGGATCATCGGCCAACCGCCGTAGAGCTCGGGGTTCGCGCCCGGGCGTAGCTCGTCGTGGGTCACGGTCAGTCGGCAGGAGTCGCCGACCGGCTCGATCTCCCAGGTGACCCTGGAGGTGCCCTCGCTCTTCACCTCGTCGCTCCAGAGCGCAACCATGCTCTGGACCAGTCGGCGCGGGGGGTCGACCTCGAGGTTCTCCCCCTCCCCGAGGAGCCCGTTCGCGCGTGGGTGGCTGACCTCGACCCGCGAACCGGGCGTCCAGTCCGAGCTGAACCGGGACCCGAACTGGTACTTACTCCGGATCTCTCCGTCGGTGATGGCCTCCCAGAGACGCTCCGGGGTGGTGCGGATGTAGATCTCGAACACCTTCTCCATCGGACTCTCCAGTCTGTGCTTGAGGCCGCTGAGCGCAGCCGCCCAAGGCTCGGCGTACTTGCTCACCCAGCGGTCGTGGACGAGGCGGATCGGGACGGGGTTCAGGAAATGGAATTTCTCCCGGCCGCGCCGCCTGGTGACCACCAGGCCCGCCTCCTCGAGCTGCCGGAGGTGCTTCATCACCCCGAAGCGACTCATCGAGAAGCGCTGCTCGAGCGCGCTCAGCGTCTGCCCGTCGTTGCGGTACAGCTCGTCGAGCAGGTCGCGCCGGGTGGGATCGGCGAGGGCCCTGAACACCGCGTCCACACCGCCCGACGATAGGTGACCTTCTGGTCACATGTCAACGCGGTGCAGAGGTCCGCGCGGCCGGCGGCGGCCGGTCGAGGCGTTTCAGTCCAGCGCCGAGTCGGCCTGCCGGACGACGAGCTCGGTGGGGGCGTTGTGCACGGCGGGGATCTGACCGAGGCGGCCCGCCTCGAAGTCGGCGAACGCCTGCCGGATCTCCGTTTCGGTGTTCATCACGAACGGCCCGTACCAGGCGACCGGTTCGCGGATCGGGCGACCGCCCAGCAGCAGCAGCTCGAGCTGCGGCGCCCGGCTCTCCTGACGCCGGGCGGCGCCGACCGTCACCGCCTCGCCGGGTCCGAACACCGCGAGCTGCCCCATCCGGACGGGGCGCGCGTCGGTCCCGACGGTGCCCTCGCCGGCGAGGACATAGGCCAGCGCGTTGAACTCGGACCGCCATGGCACCACCAGCTCGGCGCCGGGGCTGACCGTCACGTGCAGCATGGTGATCGGCGTGTACGTCGACCCCGGGCCGCGGTGATCGCCCACCTCTCCGGCGATGACTCTGACCAGCGCGCCGCCATCGGGCGAGGCGACCAGACCGACGCTGTCCCGCTGCAGGTCCTGGTAGCGCGGGTCCACCCACTTCTGCTGCCGCGGCAGGTTCACCCACAGCTGCAGCCCATGGAACAGCCCGCCGGTCGCGACGACCTCCTCCGGCGGCGTCTCGATGTGCAGGATGCCCTGCCCGGCGGTCATCCACTGCGTGTCGCCGTCGCTGATGCGCCCCCCGCCCCCGGTGGAGTCGTTGTGCTGCAGCACTCCGTCGATCATGTACGTGACCGTCTCGAAGCCGCGGTGCGGATGCCACGGTGTGCCCTTGGGCTCACCCGGGCCGTAGTCGACCTCGCCCATCTGGTCGAGGTGGATGAACGGATCGAGGTCGGCCAGGTCCACACCGGCGAAGGCGCGGCGGACCGGGAAGCCCTCACCCTCGAACCCACGGGGAGCCGTCGTGACCTGGCGGACCGCCCGCTGCCTCGTCGTCGCCGGGTCGGGTAGGACGAGACGTGGCACCGCGGTGATGTCCTCGACGGTGAGCGCTGGCATGGCAAGCCTCTGTTCTCGACGCGGCGTCACTGGCAGCCGGAGCAACCCACCCGGCCGCCCAGGGGATTCCCGGACCCGGCCGGGGCCGCCCCGCTCAGGGGCCGGGGGCGAGCTGGGCGGTGCAGCCGTCGGCTCCGGAAGAGCCGGCGGCGGTGAGCGTCACCGCGTCCGCTTCGCTGCTCCAGCCGCACCGCTGCTCGTCCCAGTGCTCCAGGGCCCGGGCCGAGAGTTCGACGGTCGCTGTCACGGTCTCGCCGGGGTCGCCCTCGACGGCGGTGAAGCCCACCAGCGACCGCGGCGGCCGCCCGCCGGGGTGGCCGGCGTAGACCTGGACGACCTCCCGCCCTCGCCGCCCACCGGTGTTGCGCAGCCTCACCGCGACGGTGATGTCCTGCCCCGGGCCGGCCGGGCCGGAGGCCTGCAGGGTGAGGTACTCCCAGCTGGTGAAGCCCAGCCCGTGGCCGAAGGGGAGCAGCGGCGTACGACCGGCGGCGTCGTAACCCCGGTAGCCGACGAGCAGCCGCTCCGCGTAGGTCAGCACCCCGTCGACCGGCGTCGTCGCGGGCAGCCCCGCGGGGTCGGCGGGCCAGCTGGTGGGCAGTCGACCACCCGGCTCCGCCGCGCCGAGCAGCACGTCGGCGACGGCGTTGCCGGCCTCCTGGCCGGGGAACCAGCTGAGCAGGACGGCCGGTACGTCCGCGAACCACGGCAGCAGCACCGGTGCGCCGGAGTTCACCACTACCACCGTCCGCGGGTTGGCCGCCACGACCGCGCGCACCAGCAGGTCCTGCCGGCCGGGCAGGTCGAGCGTCTCGCGGTCGAACCCCTCGCTCTCGACCTCCTCGGTGGTGCCGACCACCACGACGGCGACGCTCGCCTCCCGGGCCAGCTCGACGGCGTGCGCAAGCTCCTCCTCCGCCGGGAGGTGGGGAGGCTCGACCAGCAGGGCGAAGGTGGTCGCCGCCGCGGCCGGGTCCACCTCGTGGCGGAGCACGATCGGCAGCCGCTCGCCGGCCGCGAGGTGCACCGGGACGGTCTGTAGTGGCGGGTGCAACACGGCCGCCGGGTCGGCGTCGGGCGGCAGCCGGAGGTCGACGGCGAGCAGCTCACGGTCGTCCCTGGTCAGCCGGAAGCGACCCAGCCCGGAGCAGCCGAGCTGGTGCTCGCCGGTGGTCGCGGCGCGCACGGTGGCGCGCAGCTCCACCGCGACGACCGCGGCGCTGTCGATCCCCGGGCCGAACGAGCCCATCGCACGGAACTCCCCGGTCCGCCGGTGCTCGACGCGAATGGGCTCCCCGCCGGCGGTCAACAGCCGCACCTCTACGCCGTCCGCTCCCTCCTCGCCGTCGCTGACCAGCGGCGGCGCCGCGACGGCGGGACGTCCGGTGCTGCGTACCCCGGTGGCGAAGCTGACCCGGTCGGTCCCGAGCGCGGCCTGCAGCCCGGCCAGCACCGAGACGGCGTACGGCGGGTAGACGGTGGCGCTGCCACCGCCGAGCGTGCGGGTCGCGGCCGCGTTCGGCCCGAGCACGGCCACCCGGTCCAGCGCGTTCGGGTCCAGCGGCAGCAGCCGCATCGGGTCCGAGCCGACGGCGGTGTTGCGGGCCAGCACGAAGCCCGCGGCTGCCGTCGCCCGCAGCTCGGCGGCGATCTCAGTGTCGGACCACGGCGCCGGCGCCGGCGCGGCCGGCTCGACTCCCTCGAGCGCGCCGACCCGAGCGGCTAGCCGGAGGATGCGCAGCACCTTGTCGTCGATGACCGTCGCCGCCACGGCACCGGCCCGCACCGCGGCGGTCAACGCCGGTCCCCACGGGCCGCCCGGGCCGGGCATCACCAGGTCGAGACCGCCGCGAGCGGCGGCCTCGGTGGAGCGCGCCGCGAACCAGTCGGACATGACGACGCCGTCGAACCCCCACTCGTCCTTCAGCACCTCCCGGACCATCGGGCTCTCGGTCATGGTCGCGCCGTTGACCCCGTTGTAGCCGGCCATGACCGCCCAGACGCCGGCGTCGCGCACGATCGCCTCGAACGGGGCCAGGTACAACTCGCGCAGCGACCGCTCGTCCACCTGCGCGTCCAGGGTGAACCGTTCGGTCTCGGAGTCGTTGGCGACGAAGTGCTTGACGGTCGCCGCCACCCCCTGCGACTGCAGCCCGCGCACGTACGCGACGCCGATCCGGGCGGTGAGCAGCGGATCCTCGGAGAAGCACTCGAAGTGCCGACCTCCGTACGGCGTGCGATGCAGGTTCACGGTGGGGGCCAGCAGCACGTCGACGCCCTTGCGCCGCGCCTCGGCGGCCAGCAGCCGACCGAGCCGCTGCACGCGGGCCTCGTCCCAGGTGGCCGCCAACGCGGTGGGTGACGGGACGTTCGCGGAGGTGTCCCGCTCGTCCCAGGTCTCGCCCCGGACGCCGGCCGGCCCGTCCGAGGTGACCAGCCGGCGCAGCCCGATCGCCGGCTCGGCGTGCAGCGCCCAGAAGTCCGCCCCGGTCAGCAGCCGGATCTTCTGCTCCAGGCTCAGCGCCGCCAGCCGCTGCCGCAGTACGGGCTCAGCGGGCTCGCCCACGACAATCCCCTCCCGGTCTCGGTTGCGCGGAGCGTAAGTGTCGCCGCCAGCCGCGGGTGACATCCAGTTCCGAACCCGCCGCCGGGCCGGCGACACTCCACCTCGCCCCTCGGCGTGCCGAGACCGCACGGGTGACCCAGCCGAGCGCCCCCCACAGGACACGGCCACCTCGGTGGATCCTCGCCTGGCTCGGTGTTGCGGCCGCGCTGACCGGGTCCGGCTGCGGCTCGGCAACGCCGACCACGGCCCGAGCGGGCGCCGTCCCGGTGGCCGACGTTCCTGCCGGCCTCCCGGCGTGCCACCCGGACGGCGTGCGGCTGGCCGCACGGACCGACCGCGACCGGAGCTCGTTGTCGCTGACCGTCCACGCGCGGCCAGGTGCGGGCTGCCTGTTCGCGAGCACCGCCGCGATCCAGCTGATCGCCCGGTCCGGCGTCCGGGTGCGGGTTCCGTTCGCACCGGGCACCCCCGCACCGTCGGTGTGGGTGCATGGCGGACGCGATGCTCACACCGGGTTCGCCTGGATCAACAACTGCGACCAGCGGTTCGCCGGCAGCGTCGACGTCGCCGTCGAGCTGGCCGGAGGGCCCCTGATCTACCCCGGATTTCCGGTTCCCCGGGGCTGCAACCGTGACGTGGACGTCGCGTTCCTGCCGGCCGCAGGGTGGAGCTGACGAGCGGTCCGCCGGGGTGCGGACACCGAACGGGGGTGGGTCAGCGGTGGGCGTCAGTCGGCGCTGGCGTCGGCGCTGGCGTCGGCTCGGTGGCGCCGGACCAGCCGGCGGCGAACCGGCCAACGGCGTGGCGTCACCGACGGCCGGTACCGGGCAGTCGGGCCCCGACGCCGCCCCCGGCTGCGGTCACGATGGTCGCGGCCCCTCCGGCTGCTGGCGTCCCTTGACGTGTCGGGACGGCGGCGGCCCGACTGGATGAGCCGTTCCGGCCACCGTGGCCTCCCGAGCGTAGGCGCAGCAGCACAACGCCGAAGGCCCGCCCCCGGCGGGGACGGGCCTTCAGGCGGGAGCTGCGTCAGCCGGTCGGTGCGAAGATCGCGATCCAGTCCACCTGGTAGTCCACCCGGTTGGGGGTGGAGGCGTTCGGCGGGTACAGAGCGCCGATGGCGCTGGACAGCGACAGGTGCATCGGCTGGGACGTCACGTTCGGCGACACGATGACCTGCTCGACGGAGCCGTCCATCGTGTAGACGAGCTTGTTCGGCGTCCACTCCACGCCGAAGGTGTGCCAGTTCGTGCAGGTGCAGGGGTAGTTGGAGTGGACTTGCTGGTTGTTCGGGGCGTAGTGAAGCGTCTGAGTCGCGGTCGTCCGTTGCACGTCGGAGGCGCCGATCTCGAAGAAGTCGATCTCCGCCGGCGGCGTGCCCTTCTGCGGCCACAGCATCGCGATCGCCCGGGTGCCCCATGCCGCATCCAGCCGCGCCCGCACCAGGTACTTCCCGTACTTCTGGTTGAACCGGTTCGACACCGCGCCGGCGGCCCACTGACCGGACTTGTCTTTGGAGACCGTCAGGTCGAGCATGCCGCCGCCGACACTGGTCTGCTGCGCCTGCCAGTTGTGCCGCCCCTTGGCGGCGTTGAACACGGCCCAGTTGTTGTCCAGCGAGTTGCCGGTGAAGTCGTCCACCGAAAGAAGGTGCCAGTTGGCGTCGCCGCTGCTCGGCGGTCCTTGACCGGACGGGGAGTTGTCGGCGAGTGCGAGCTGCGGCCCAACGCCGACGCCGGCGGTGGTGAGGGCGACGCTGAGACCGATGGTGGAGACGGCCAACGCAATCGGACGGCGGGGGCCGGCGAGCGGGCGACGCGGACGGCGGTGCTTACCCATGTCGTTCTAGACCTTTCGGTTGAGGTGCGGGACGCGAGGCGGCGGTGATGTGGGGGGCGACCGGGTCAGCCCTTGTAGGCGAACATCGCCATCCAGTCGATGTCGTAGTCGACGGCCTTGGGGGTCGCGAGGCTCGGAGCGGCAGCACCGCCCGGCGACGCGGACAGTCCCAGGTGCATGAGTTGCGCCGGTACGACGGAACTCGTGATGGAGCGCATCACCTTGCCGTCCATCGTGTAGACGATCTTGCGCGGGCTCCACTCGACACCGAAGGTGTGCCAGTTCGTGCAGGTGCAGCCGTAGCTCGTGTGGATCATCTTGTTGGCGGCGGAGTAGTGCAGCGTCTGGGTGGCGGTAAGCCGCTGCGGATCCGAGCCACCGATCTCGAAGAAGTCGATCTCCGGCGGCCAGCCGGCGCTCGGCCACAGCAGCGCCACCGCCCGGGTGCCGGCACCGGAGTCGAGCCGGGACCGCACGAGGAACTTGCCGTACTTCTGGTTCAGCCGGTAGCTCATCGCGGCGCCCGCCCATTGGCCGCTGCTGTCTCGGGACACCCGCAGGGTCAGTACGCCGTTCGCGACGCTGACCTGTCCCGCCTGCCAGTTGTGCCGGCCGGTGGCACCGTTGTGCACACCCCAGCTGCTGCTGACCGTGCTGCCGGTGAAGTCGTCGCTGGCGACCAGCCCCCACTTGGCGTCGCCACCGGTAGGCATGGGCACGCCGGAGGGGGAGGAGCCGGCTCGTGCAGTCGGTGCCTGCACGGTTCCGGCGGTCAGGGACAGGGCCAGGCCGGCGAGCGCGGCGAGGCCGGTGATGCAGGTGCGGCGGCGCGCGGTCGTACGGCGGGGGAGTAGGGAGACGCAACGGTCGTGGGACACGAGGGCGAGGTCCTTCGAGGGCGGGCGTCGGCGAGGACAGGTCGAGCCGGCGCAGGGCGGGAGGGAACGGGGCTCACCCCGCGCAGCTCCGCTGGGGCGCAGCGGTGCGCGGGGATGGGCTCCGGTGGAGCGGCGATCAGGACGGCCGCAGCCGGGCCACAACGAGCCGCCGAGGCGGTCAGCGCGGCCCGACCGCCCTGCTGCTCCGTGCCAGGAGCCGCGGGTGGCCGAGTGTCGTCAGTGCAGGTGCACCAGGTCAGCGCGCGCCCAGGCGGGGCTGCGGCTGCCAGGTCCTGCGAGAACCGGTGGGGCGGGACCGGCCAGCGGGCCGGTGCGCGCGGCATGCCTCAAGAGGCAGCTCTCCTCTTCCTCGACCGCCTACCGAGTTAGCTGACGGGTTCGGGGGGGAAGGTCCCCCTACGGCGCTCGCGCACCGATTCACCCCGGTTGGGACTGAGTGGGTCCCCGGCTCCGGAATCTCCGGACTCGGCGGTGGCAGCGACTGACCGCTCGACGAGCGGCTACACAACCGTGCCGACGCGTACGATAGCTGCTGTCGGTGCGAAGGCAAGCATGCCGGCTGGCCACGGCCCCGTCGGCGACGCCACACCCCGTTGGCGGACCGGCTAACGCCGAGGTCAGCCGCCTACGACCGCCCGGACAGGCCGCGAGCAAAACTTTGCCACCGGGCAGCGCTCAACGACCGGCTGGCTGGCCATCGAGATGGGCGAAGTTGCGCCACAGCGACAGATCGAGGTCGGGGACTATCACCCGTAGGGCCCTCACGTCGGTCTCGTACCGCGCCACCAGCTCGCCCTGCAGCGTCGGCGCCAGGGCGGATTTTGCCCGCGTCGTCTGGTTGAACTGGGTGCCGAGGACCGGCGGGACGAAGTCGACGTCGTCGAGCCCGAGGAACGCATAGGTGCGGCGCAGCTGCGAGGTCGGGTCACGCTGGCAGCGCTCGTACTGGAGCACGAGCAGCCGCTCGGCCGGGACATGCGCCAGCAGCCGGGTCAGCTGGGCGCCGTAGAAACCCCGGTGCAGCGCCTCCTCCGCCAGCAGTGGTCGGGGGCGGGCCCCATCGGCCAGCGCGTGGGTCAGTCCCGACTGGTAGCGGGTCACCGGATCCCGCAGCAGCACGAGGATCTTCGCCTGTGGGGCGGCGACGCGGAGCAGGCCCGGCACCCAGAAGTCGGAGAGGTAACGCGGTGTCCACTCGCCGCTGATGCTCCCGGGTGGGCGCGGAAAGAACCGGGCGTACCGCTCGACGTCCGCGGCCCCGAAGTCCCGGCGCCAGAAGTCGTCGAAGAAGTGCAGCTCCTTGGGCAGCCGCGGATCCCAGGTGATCTGCGGATGAGCCTCCAACAGCCGGAACCACCACGAGGTCCCGGCCTTCTGCACGCCGACGCCGACGAAGTCCGGCGCCGCGACGGTCCAGCCGGGCGGGCACCGCGGCGGCCGACGGGCCGTCAGGTCCCGGGGCCACAGCAGCCGGAGCGCGGCCCGCCGGGCAGCGTCGGGCGGCTTGGTCATGATGAGAACGCTAACCGGGTCGCGCTGCACCCGGGTCGGCCGGGCTCGGTCAGTACGCGCCGGCCCCGCGGAGCACCGCGAACAGCGTCCGCCAGAGGATCATGAAGTCGAGCGCCAGCGACCAGTTCTCGACATAGTGCAGGTCCAGTCGGACCGACTCGTCCCAGGTGAGGTCGGAACGGCCGCTGACCTGCCACAGGCCGGTCAGACCCGGCTTGACCAGCAGCCGTCGGCGTACGTCGTTCTCGTACTGCTCGACCTCGACCGGAAGCGGCGGCCGCGGACCGACCAGCGACATGTCGCCCTTGACGACGTTGAGCAGCTGCGGGAGCTCGTCGAGGGAGTAGCGGCGCAGGAACACGCCCACCCTGGTGATGCGCGGATCTTTGCGGATCTTGAACAGCAGGCCCTCGCTGCGCTCGTTGTGAGCCATCAGCACCTGCAGCTTGCCCTCCGAGTCGACGTACATGGACCGGAACTTGTAGATCGTGAACGGCTTCCCGGCCCGGCCGATCCGGGTCTGGCGAAACAGTGCCGGGCCGGCGCTGGTCAGCCGGACCGCCGCGGCGAGCAGCAGCAGCATCGGCAGCACGAGCAGCAAGGCGCTGAGCCCCATCGCGCGGTCGAAGCAGTTCTTGAGGAGCCGGCGGCCGCCGGAGAGCTGGGGCTGCTCGATGTGCAGCAGGGGTAGCCCGGCGACCGGTCGGACGTGGATGCGCGGACCGGCGATGTCGGTCAGCGCGGGAGCCACGATGACATCGACGTCGGTGCCTTCGAGCTCCCACGACAGTCGGCGCAGCGCCGGCGCGGTCATCTCCGGGCAGGAGGTAACCGCGACCGTGGTGGCCTGCACCCGCCGTACGGCGGCGGCGATCTGGGTCAGGTCACCGAGGACGGGCAGGTCGTCGCCCAGCTGCGCCGGGCTGTCCTCCGGAGCTGCCAGGCAGACGCCGACCACGTGCATGCCGGCGTAGTCGGCTTCCCGGGTGACCCGGACGAGATCGGCCACCCCGACCCGGTCCCCGGCCACGACGACCCGGTGCACGCACCGGCCGGTGCGGCGCAGCTGGTTCAGCACCCGCCGGGCCGAGTAGCGGCCCACCAGGGCCAGGCCGGTTGCCAGCGGCAGCGCGATCAGAACGTAGCGGCGGCCGACGGCGGAGTGGGTGGCGTAGGAGAACGTGGCGATGACGGCGACGATCCGGATGGCCGCGTTGCAGACCCGCTTGAACTCCTCCGACCCGAGCCCGAGGAAGCGGGCCTCGTAGGCCCGGCCGAGCGCCATGCTCGTCGTCCAGGCCACCGCGAGGACGAGCGCCAGGGCCGCGTAGCGGGCTGGTCGCAGCTGCTGACCTTCGCCGACCAGGCGGACGTAGAAGGCGGCAAGGATCGCCACCGCGATCGCGGCGAGGTCGATGCCGAACACGACCCGGACGTAGCGCTGCTCCCATCGCAGGTGGGCAGCGTAGGGCGGCGGTGGGGAGACCGGCGGTTCGTCGGTGACCGCGATCAACCGCGGCCCGGCGGAGCCGGTGGCCGGGGCGGGCCGGTTCAGGTCGATGACGCGGCGCCGCCCGGTGAGGGACGTGGCGTCAGCGGAGTGCGGGCGCAGCACGACCTCCTCCATCTCGACTCCAGCCGCCTGAGAAGGTGCCCGGAAGGGGCTGCTGGTCGCCGCTCGGTAACTGCTCCACTGCCGAACCGCTCTGATCACTCTCTGTCAGCCCCTTGAACTGATCGCTACGCAGTGTGCCAAATGCGGCCAGCTAAGGAAAGGTCGGCGGCCACTCGTCCGGGCTAGGCTTCGCTGTCGTGCCGCGACACGTCACCGGTCGTCACGGCTAGTGAAACCCATACGTGCGGTCCGACGTGGCGGTTCTATAGCCGCCGATCGGGTGAAAACCCGTCGGCGGCGCGGTAGGCTATGCTGACGTTCGGTAACCACTGGGGCGACGGTGGGTCACCGACAGCGGCGCGGGGGGAGGTTTCCCGCACCGGCCCCGACCCACCGGCCGCGTCGGTATGCTCGACAGACACGGCAACAGCCGGTGGCCGGTGGCCGCTGTCCCGCCCGCAGCGCCGGCACGGCACCCGCGGCGTCGGTGATCCGACCGGAGGCCGCCAGCGGGTCGCGGGCGCACCGCGGCCGCACCGCTGATGGTCGCCCCGGGCGGCACTGGACACCGGCCGCCGGCGGCGGAGCACCACAGCATGTCGTCCCAGCAGCACGGCTGACCAGCCGAAACCCGAGAACCAGGAGACCTTCAGCGTGGCCGAGCACCTCATCGAACCTCACGGCGGAGTCCTCGTCGACCTCGTCGTCGACCCGGAACGGGCCGCCGAGCTCGCGAAGCAGTCAAGCGACTTCCCCTCGTGGGACCTCAGCCCGCGCCAGGTGTGCGACCTGGAGCTGCTGCTCTCCGGCGGCTTCTCGCCACTGCGCGGCTTCCTCGGGGAGGCCGACCACCGGTCCGTGTGCGACTCGCTGCGGCTCGCCGACGGCACGCTCTGGCCGATGCCCGTGACGCTGGACGTGCCGGAGGAGTTCGCCGCGACCGCGCTGCCGGGGACGAGCGTGGCCCTGCGCGACGGCGAGGGCGTGATGCTCGCCGTCCTGCAGGTCGAGGAGGCCTACCGGCCCGATCTGGCGGCCGAGGCGCAGGCGGTGTTCGGCACCACCGACACCGCGCACCCCGGCGTCGCCCACCTGCTGCAACGCACCCATCCCGTGTACCTCGCTGGCCGGCTCGAGGGCGTGGCGCCGCCGCACCACTACGACTACCGGCCGCTGCGGCACACGCCGGCAGAGCTGCGGGCCGAGTTCAGCTCGCAAGGCTGGCGGCGGGTCGTGGCGTTCCAGACCCGCAACCCGCTGCACCGAGCCCACTACGAGCTCACCTTGCGGGCTGCCAAGGCGGCCGGGGCCAACCTGCTCATCCACCCCGTCGTCGGCATGACCAAGCCCGGGGACGTCGACCACTACACCCGGGTGCGCTGCTACGAGGCGCTCATGCCGTCCTACCCGCACGGCACGGCGATGCTCTCGCTGCTGCCACTCGCGATGCGGATGGGTGGGCCCCGGGAGGCGGTCTGGCACGCGATCATCCGCAAGAACCACGGCGTCAGCCACTTCATCGTCGGCCGGGACCACGCGGGTCCGGGCAAGGACAGCGCCGGCAACGACTTCTACGGTCCGTACGACGCTCAAGAGCTGCTGCGCGAGCACGAGGCCGAGCTCGGGGTCACGATGGTGCCGTTCCAGATGATGGTCTACGTCGAGGACCGCGACACCTACATGCCGGTCGACGAGGTGCCGGAGGGCGCCCGCGTCCTCAACATCTCCGGGACCGAGCAGCGTCGTCGGCTCAACGAAGGCAAGGACCTGCCGGAATGGTTCACGCCCTCGGCCGTCTCGCTGGAGCTGCGGCGGTCCTACCCGCCGCGGGCCCGCCAGGGGTTCACGGTGTTCTTCACCGGCCTGTCCGGTTCGGGCAAGTCGACGATCGCCAATGTGCTGCTCGTCAAGCTGCTGGAGCTCGGCGGCCGCCCGGTCACCCTGCTCGACGGCGACCTGGTCCGTAAGAACCTCTCCTCCGAGCTGGGCTTCTCCAAGGAGCACCGCGACATCAACATCCGCCGGATCGGCTACGTCGCGTCGGAGATCACCAAGAACGGCGGCATCGCGGTCTGTGCGCCGATCGCGCCGTACGACGTCACCCGCAAGGACGTGCGGGCCGTGGTGGAGCCGGGCGGCGGTTTCCTGCTGGTCCATGTCGCCACGCCGCTCGAGGTCTGCGAACAACGGGACCGCAAGGGGCTCTACGCCAAGGCCAGGGCCGGGATCCTCAAGGAGTTCACCGGGATCAGCGACCCGTACGAGGAGCCGGCCGACGCCGAGGTGGTCATCAACACCGGTGACCTCAGCGCCGAGGAGGCCGCGCAGGAGGTCATCTTGCACCTGGAGCGCGAGGGCTACATCGGCGGCGGAACGGCCTGAGCCCGGACACCCCGACGCCGCCGAGGGGCCCGGGCCCCGCGGGGGGCCGGCGGGGCGGGGGTTCGGGCCATCGGCGGTTCCGGCGCCCTGCGGCCGGGTCTTGGCAACGCGCCGGCCGGGAGTACGGTGATCAAGCGCCGCGGACAGGTGGCCGTGCCCTAGCCTCGCCGGCACCGAAGAAATAGGCCGATCGGGTCAACTTCGGTCCGTCACCGCTCGGTATCGGCTGCGGCCGCTAACCTTCCGTCACCGAAACTTCGCAGAAGGAGCAGGACACCATGTCGACGCGGATCGCCCGGACCGCCGCCCGCCTCACCCTGACCGGTTGCGCCGCCGGGCTCACCCTGCTGGCCGGAGGCACCGCCGCGAACGCCTCCTCGACCGGCTCCTCCGTCACGATGACGGCCAGCATCCGGGTCGGGGACCAAGGAGTTCCCGGCGGTTCGGCGACCTTCGTCCGCAAGCTGAACCCGAGCGGTACCGAGACGCTGAGTACGGACGTCAACCTGGTGTCGGCGTCGTTCGGCTCGCACCTGTGCGTGGCGCACAGCCCGTTCACGACCCGGTCGTTCGCCAGTTGCCCGAACAACCCCAAGCACGCCAAGCACCTGACCTACACCACGGATCTCGGCTCGGCGTACCGCGACCAGACCGTGTACATCCAGTTGCAGGTCCGGCTCGCCACCAGCGCCACCCGGACCCAGAACGGCTACGCCGGCTGGGTGGCCGGCACCGGCGGCGGCGACCAGTTCGGCAACGTGTCGATGGGCCCGGCGACCAGGCCCGGCACCTCGCCCACGCCGACCGCGACCAGGCCGACCACAGCCGTCCTGGGTGAGAGCTTCACGGCCGGCGGCAGCGGCAGTGCGGTGGCCCCGACGGCGGTCAACGCCGGCAGCGGCGGCGGGGCCGGGACCGACCCGGTCCGCGGCGTGGAGCTCGCGCTGATCGCCGCCGCCGGTGTCGCGGTGGCCGGCGTCAGCGCCCGGCGACTCGTCCGGGGTCGCTAGGCCGGATGGCGACCGTCTCGCACCGACGACCGGCGGGGGTCCGTCGGGCGGACCGGCGCAACGCCGCCTGGCAGGTCCGGCACGACCGGACCCTCGAGTTGCGGATGGTGTGGCGGGAGCGGCTGCGGTCGCGACCCACCGGCGCGCTCGCGGTCCTCGGCCTGGTGCTCGGGCTGACGACCGCGGGCACCGGTGCGGTGCTGCTCCAACGGTCCGCGCAGGCCGACCGGCCGCTCGGGACCGTGCCGGCGCGGCCGGCGCCCGCCGCGCCCGCCGCCCCCGCCGTGGCTGCGGCCGCACCGGCGACCGTCCCCCGTGCGGCACCGACCGGCCAGGCCCAGCCGGTGTTCGTGCCGCAGCGTCTGGAGGTCGGCAAGCTCGGCATCTCCGCGCCGGTGGTGCCGGTCACGGTGAGCGCCGGCGGGGCGCTCGAGGTCCCGCCCAACCCGGCGGTGCTCGGCTGGTGGGCGGCCGGCGCCCGGCCCGGTGGCCGGGCCGGCAGCATCGTCATCGACGGCCACGTCGACAGCGCGGCACTGGGTCCGGGCGCGTTCTTCCGGCTGAGCAGCCTGGTCCCGGGCGACCGGCTCGTGGTGGCGGGCGGCGCCGCTCGCCAGGCGTACACGGTTGCGGCGGTCCGCCGGTACGCCAAGTCCTCCCTGCCGTCGTCGGTCTTCGACCAACAGCTCGCCAGCAGGCTGGTGCTGATCACCTGCGGCGGCAGCTTCAACACCGCGACCCGGCACTACAGCGACAACGTCGTGGTGTTCGCGGTCCCGGCCCGCTGACGCGTCGGTCAGCTGCGGCGTCACCGGTGCCGACGGCCCTGCGGCCTAGCCCCTCCCGTCCCGGCGAGCCTGAACCGGCTCGCCATCGCGCTGACCGGCGCGCTCGGAACGCCTCGTGACAGCCGTCGCCCGACCCCCACCTCGCAGACGGCATTCGACAATATCGAACGTAGATCGAGTATCGAACGGTCGGTACCGGTCTCCACTGACCACCAGATGTCTCGTCCCCTCATGCGGAGGAGGTGAGGCGCGCGTTCGGGCCTCCCGTCGGCGTCATGGACCGTCGGGCGGCCGCGGGATGGGAGCAATGATCAGAACCTGGGGATGGCCCTCGGCCGGGTGACGTGAAGAAGCGCACCTTCCCGAGGATCATCTTCAAGTCGTTGCAGCTCTGATCAGGA
>JBBSHH010000051.1:0-18017 GCA_038253225.1 Mycobacteriales bacterium
GCTGTGCGAGCGGTGGCGGCCCGGCGTCCGGCTGCTGCCGATGAGCGACGACCCGGTGGAGACCGCAGTGGTGATCTCCGACGGCGACGGCCGGCGGGCGATCCACTTCCAGGAATGGTGGGTGCGTCTGCACGCCGCGGTGCCGGCCGAGTCGATCACCGCGGTGGGCGCCGGCGCCGCCCGGCCGGCCCCCGGCGTGCTCGACGCGATCGCCGCCGCGGACGTCGTGCTGCTGCCGCCGAGCAACCCGGTGGTCAGCATCGGCACGATCCTCGCCGTACCGGGCGTCCGGGCGGCACTCGTCGACAGCGCCGCCCCGGTCGTCGGCGTGTCACCGATCATCGGCGGCGCACCGGTGCGCGGCATGGCCGACGCCTGCCTGCGGGCGATCGGCGTGGCGACCTCGGCCCGGGCGGTGGCCGAGCACTACGGGTCGGAGCTGCTCGACGGCTGGCTGGTCGACCCGGCCGACGCCGCCGACGCGGCCGCTCTGCGCGCCGCCGGGATGCCGGCCCGGGCCACCCCGCTGCTGATGACCGACCTGGCCGCGACGGCGGCGATCGCGACGGCGGCGCTGGAGCTCGCGGCCGAGATACGCCGGTGAGCCGGCTCACGGTCTGGGGCGTCGGCGGTCTTCCCGAGGTGCGTCCGGGCGACGACCTGGCGGCGCTGGTGGCAGCCGCCGAGCCGGCGCTGCGCGACGGCGACGTGGTCGTGGTGACCTCCAAGGTGGTGAGCAAGGCCGAGGGCCGGCTGCTGCCGGCGCCGGCCGACCCGGCCGGCCGGGAGCGGGCTCGCCAGGACGCCGTCAGCGCCGAGACGGTCCGGCTGGTCGCCACCCGCGGCTCCACCCGGGTGGTGGAGACCCGGCACGGGCTGGTGCTGGCCGCCGCCGGCGTCGACGCGTCGAACCTGCGGCCCGGCGAGATCGCGCTGCTCCCGGTCGACCCGGACCGTTCCGCCGGCCGGCTGCGGGCCGGGCTGCACCACCGCCTCGGTGTCGCGGTGGGGGTGGTCGTCTCGGACACCGCCGGTCGGCCCTGGCGGCAGGGGCTGACCGACATCGCGATCGGGGTGGCCGGCATCGCGGCGCTGCGCGACCTTCGCGGCCGCCGCGACTCCGCCGGGCTGGCCCTGACCGCGACCGTCGTCGCCGACGCCGACGAGCTCGCGGCCGCCGCCGACCTCGTCAAGGGCAAGCTGGCCGGGGTGCCGGTCGCGGTCATCCGCGGCTTCACCGCCGCACCGGAGGACGGCCGGGGCGCCCGGGCGCTGGTCCGACCCGCCGCCGAGGACATGTTCCGGCTGGGCACCGCGGAGGCCCGCGCCGCCGGTCGACGGGAGGCGGTGCCGGCGCGCCGCAGCGTGCGCTCGTTCCGGCCGGAGCCGGTCGACCCGGCGGCGGTCCAGCGCGCGCTCGCCGCGGCGCTGAGCGCGCCCGCGCCGCACCACAGCACCCCGTGGCGGTTCGTGCTGGTCGAGTCCGCCGCCGGGCGCGGCCGGCTGCTCGACGCGATGGCCGCGGCGTGGGCCGCCGACCTGCGCCGGGACGGGCTCGCGCCGGCCGCGGTGGACCGCCGGCTGCGGCGCGGCGCGGTGCTGCGGGCGGCGCCGTACCTCGTGGTGCCGTGCCTGCTCACTGAGGCCGCTCACAGCTACCCGGACCAGCGGCGGCGCGACGCCGAGCGGGGCATGTTCGTCGTCTCCGCCGGGGCGGCGGTGGAGAACCTGCTCGTCGCGCTCGCCGCCGAGGGCCTCGGCTCGTGCTGGGTGTCGAGCACGATGTTCTGCCCGGACGTGGTGCGCGCGGTGCTGGACCTGCCACCGGCGTGGCAGCCGATGGGCGCGGTCGCGGTCGGGGTGCCGACGGCGGAGCCCCCGCCGCGGCCCGATCGGGACCCGGTGGACTTCGTCGTACGCCGCTGAGACCGGGGCCGGGGCGTCAGGTCACTCCGCCACCCCCGCGGGTGATCTTCTGGTGCTTGGCCACACCCAGCCGCTCGGCCGCACCAGAAGATCACCAACGGCCGGCTGAAGGGGCGGTGCGGATTGGGTGGCGGAGGGCGCGGCGCGGAGGGGGTGCGGAGGGCGCGGCGCGGAGGGGGTGCGGCGAACCCCGGCCGGGGCGTCAGATAGCGCGGTAGTCCCGGCCCGCGTAGCGCGGGCCGAAACGCGGCTTGGTGAACCCGCTGAGCTCCACCAGCCGCACCACCCGGTGCCGGTGCGGGCGGTACGGCGCCAGCAGGTCGAGCATGCCCGCGTCGTCGAGGGGGTGTCCGACCAGCGCCCAGCCGATCAGTGCGGGGATGTGGAAGTTCCCGACGGACACCGCGTCGGCGTCGCCGTGGGCTCGCTGCAGCACCTCGGCCACCGTCCAGACGCCCACCCCCGGCACCGCGCCGAGCCGGCGGGCGGCGGCTGCCGCCGGCAGGTCGAGCGTCTGCTCCAGCCGACCGGCGACGGCGGCCGCAGTGACGATCGTCGTCGACCGCTTGGCGTCCACCCCGGCTCGATGCCACTCCCAGGACGGCAGCAGGCGCCACGCCCGGGGCTCCGGCAGCACCCGCATGCCGGCCGGAGCCGGACCCGGGGCCGGCGCGCCGAAACGGTGCAGCAGCTCCCGCCAGGAGCGGCGGGCCTCCGCACCGGTCACCTTCTGCTCCAGCACGGCGGCCACGAGCATCTCGAACACCAGCCGGCACCGGGGGGTTCGCAGCCCGGGCCAGCGGCGGGCCGCCTCCCGGAGCAGCGGGTGCCTCGGGACGAAGCCGGCGGGGTCGTCGGCGCCGCCCAGCAGCTCCGGCACACCGGCGATCAGCCACGGCGCGCCCGGGCCCCACGCCTGCGCCCGGACCTCCCCGGGGTGCTGGCCCAACCGCAGCGTCGCCGGGCCCAGCGGGGTGCGCGCGGTCCGCCATACCGCTCCGTCGGGGGTACGCCGATGCGTCGGGTCACCGCCCCCCCGCCGCAGCGGCGCCAGCGTCGCCGCCAGGTCGACGGCGAAGCCCGGCTGCCAGCTCGTCTGCGCGGTGGGCTCCTCCGGCACCGGCCCAGTCTGCCCCGGCCGGTACCATCGGCGCTGAGCTCGACGCCCCAGGCCGCCGTCCGGACGACCGAGAGAGACCCGTGCCCCAGACCAACAGGCCCGCGAAGCGGACCGGCGGCAAGGACCGCCGCGCCCAGCTCGAGGCGCTCAAGCGACAGCAGCGCGCCGCCGAACGCCGCAAGACGGTGCTGGCGATCCTCAGCGGCGTCCTGGTCGCCGGGTTGCTCATCGCGATCCCGGTGGTGCAGGGCATCACCCAGCGGGCGGCGAAGGAGCGGGTCGCCGCGGTGGGCTACGTCACCAAGCCGACCAGCGCGCAGCGCAAGGCCGACTGCACCGGTGTCCGCAACGACAGGCAGGTCAGCCGAGACCACACCGGCAAGACCGTCACCTACACCGGCGAGCTGCCGCCGAGCTCCGGCCCGCACAACCCCGACCCGCTACCGGCGTCGATCCACTTCTACGCCCGGACCGACCGGCCCGTGATCGAGCGGGCGGTGCACAGCCTCGAGCACGGCTTCGTCATCGGGTGGTACGACGCGGAGCTGCCCACCGCGCAGGTGGCCGCGTTGAAGAAGGTCGCCGCGGCGAGCGCCGGTCAGTTCATCGCCGTCCCGTGGGACCGCAGCACGTTCACCGGCAACCGGCACTTCGTGCTGACCGCCTGGGAGCGGACGATGCGCTGCGGGCAGGTCTCCGCGCCGGTGGTCAGCGCGTTCCTCACCAAGTACAGCAACAAGACCGCGCCGGAGCCGGGCGCCGGGGGCGGCTCGCTGACCCCGCCGGCGGGGACCAGCCCCACCGCCGCACCACGACCGAGCGCCTCGAAGAAGTAGCCGCTCAGCGGTCGCTGGAGAACCGCACCGAACCGTCGCTGATGACCGTGCCGGGCCACACCCGCACCCCGGTGCGCAGCTCGTTGCCGGCCCCCACGCGGGCGCCGTCGCCGAGCACCACCCCGTCGAGCACGGTGCCGGCGCCGACGCTGGCGTCCCGTCCGACGACCGAGCGCCGCACCCGGGCGCCGGCCCCGACCGTCGCGCCGTCGAAGACGACCGCGCCGTCGAGCACAGCGCCGGCGCCCACCTCGGCGCCGGCCCCGACCGTGGTCCCGCCGGTCAGCACCGCGTCCGCCGCCACCACGGCCCCCGCCAGCACCAGCGCCTCCCCCGGCGGTCCGGGCAAGGCCGGCGACGGCGCCCGACCGAGAACCAGGTCGCAGCAGCCGGCGACGAACGCGGCCGGCGTCCCCAGGTCGAGCCAGTACGCCGTCTCGACGTAGCCGGTCACGACCGCTCCGGCGGCCAGCAGCGCCGGGAACGTCTCCCGCTCCACCGATACCGGCCGGCCCGGCGGGATCGACTCCAGCACCCGACGGGTGAAGACGTAGCAGCCGGCGTTGATCCGGTTCGTGACCGGCTCGGGCATCTTCTCGAGGAACGCGGTCACCCGGCCGGCCGCGTCCACCGGGACGCAGCCGAACCACCGCGGGTCGGCGACCTCGACGAGGTGCAACGTGACGGCCGCGCCGGTGTCGCGGTGGACCGCGAGCTGCGCCCGGATCTCGTGCCCGGACAGCACGTCGCCGTTGCCGACCAGCACCGGGTCCTCGGCTCCGCCGCGCAACCGGTCGAGCACATGGCGGATGCCCCCACCGGTGCCCAGCGGCTCCTCCTCGGAGACGTACTCGAGGTCGAGCCCGAGCGCCGACCCGTCGCCGAAGTGAGCCTCGAAGACCTCGGCCTTGTACGACGTGGACAGCACCGCGTGGTCGACCCCCGCGTCACGCAGCCGGGCCAGCTGGTGGGTGAGGAACGGGACGCCGGCGGCGGGCAGCATCGGTTTCGGCGTCGTGACGGTCAGCGGTCGTAGCCGGGTGCCCTGACCACCGACCAGCAGGATCGCGTCGATCTCAGCTCTCCAGGATGTCGGCGGAGCGGGTCGGCTGCGCACCCTCGGCGACCCGACGCAGGGCGAGGGCCGCGACGAAACGGGTAGCGAGGCCGACCCCGAGCAGCGCCCGCAGGCCGGCGTACCGGCGACCGGCGTACTGCCGGGACAGGTAGCGGTAGAGCGAGCGGTGGTGCTCGGCGAGCATCCGAGTCGCGACCCGGCGGGTGGCATGGCCGCCGGCGTGGGTGATCACGGCCGCGGGCACGTAGACGTTGACCCAGCCGGCCTCGCCGAGCCGTCGGCACAGGTCCATGTCCTCGCAGTACATGAAGTACGACGGGTCGAAGCCGCCGACCGCCTCGAACGCCGACCGGCGTAGCAGCAGGCACGAGCCGGACAGCCAACCCGCCGGCCCCTCGACCGGGGCGCCGCGCTCCCGGCGGTAGGCCGCGGTCCAGGGGTTGGCCGGCCAGGCCCAGCCGAGCAGCGCGTGCCCGACCCCCCGGCCGAACGACGGCAGCGCCCGCGCCGACGGGTACAGCGCACCGTCGGGGGTACGGATCGCCGGCCCGAACGCGCCGCCGGCCGGCCACCGCTCGGCGGCGGCGAGCAGCGAGTCGAGCGCGCCGGGGTCCCAGGTGATGTCGGGGTTCGCGACGACCAGCCAGTCGACGTCGGCGTCCCGGGCCCCGGCGTTCGCGGCGGCGCCGTAGCCGAGGTTGCCGCCGGTGGCCAGCAACCGCACCCGGCCACCGGCGGTGGGAGGGCTGGCCAGCGCCGCCTGCGGGGCCCCGTCGGTGCTGCCGTTGTCGGCGAGCACCACCTCCACCGGTCGGTCGGTAGCGCCGCCCAGCGAGGCGAGGAACGTCGCCAGCGCGGGCCCGGGGGAGAACGTGACGACGACCACCCGGACGGCACCGACGGGCGGGTCCGGCGCGGGGAGCGGGGCGGCGGAGGGCGCGCCGGCCGTCACGACGCTGCGGCGCGCGCGTAGCTCGCGAGGTGGGCCTCCGCACTGGAGGACCAGGTGAACTCCAGCGCCCGTTGCCGGCCGGCCTGGCCCAGCGTCGCCCGACGGGCCGAGTCGTCGAGCAGCGCGGCGAGGTTGGCGCTGATCGAGGCAACGTCGGGCTCGGTGTAGGCGACCGCGTCGCCGCCCACCTCCGGCAGCGACAACCGCGGGGTCGTCAGCACCGGGGCGCCGCAGGCCATCGCCTCGAGCACGGGCAGGCCGAAGCCCTCCCCGTGGCTGGGGTAGGCGACGACCTTCGCGCCACCGAGGAACCCTGGCAGGTCGCTGAAGCGCAGGTAGCCCGGCTTCACCACCCGCAGCCGGCCCGGCACCTCGGCGATCGCGGCGTCGACGTCGTCGTCCCAGCCGGAGCCGCCGGCGATGACCAGCGCCGGCGGCTCGTCCCGCCACTCCACCGCCTGCACCCAGGCGCGGATGAGGTTCGGGACGTTCTTGCGGGGCTCGAGCATGCCGAGGAACGCGACGTACGCCGTGTCGTGCAGCCCGAGCCGGGCGGCGACCCGCAGCCGCTCCTCGTCGGTCGGCACGTGGAAGAACTCCGAGTCCACCCCGTGGTAGGCCACGTCGATCCGGGTCGGGTCGGCCTCGAGCAGCCGGATCACCTCGTCCCGGGTCGCCTTCGACGGCACCAGGCAGCGGGCCGCCCGCCGCAGCGCGGTCCGAGTGGCGGAGCGGAAGAACGTGCCCTTCACGGCGGTGTGCAGCTCGGGCTCGGTGAAGAACGTCGCGTCGTGCACGGTGACGACCACCGGCCGGCCGGCCCGCAGCGGCATCGTGTAGTGCGGGCAGTGCACCACGTCGGCGTTGACCTGCTGGGCGACGAGTGGAAGCCCGGTCTGCTCCCAGGCGAGCCGGGCCGGCCGGTGCGAGATCGCCGCCGGGCCAGCCACCACGGTGGCGCTCGGTGCGATCCGGCCGTAACGTTCGGCGTCCGCGCGCTGGCACACCACGGCGACGTTCGCGTCGAGCACGCCCAAGGCGCGGATCAGGCCGTCCACGTAACGTCCGACACCCCCGCGGTCGGCGGGCACGGCGGTCGCATCGACGAGCACGCGCGGCGCGGTCACACTAGACAGCGCAAACTCCCTCTCCCCTGCCTACCGGCCCACCGAGCGGGTCCGGCCGTTGCGCAGAGCCTACGCCGGAGCCGGCGGGGCAAACGTGTCCGGCGCGAGTTTCGTGTACTGCGTCCACATTTCCGCCGCCGCCGCCGCCCAGGTGAACTGCGCAGCCCGCCGGCGCCCGGCGGCGACCAGCCGCTCCCGCCGCTCCGGGTCGCCGGTGACCGCCGCCGCGGCCGCGGCCAACGCCGCCGGATCCCCCACCGGGACGGTGACCGCGGCCCCGGCGGCGACCTCCACCAGCGCCGGCACGTCACTGGCGACGACGGGGGTGCCGAGCGCCATCGCCTCGAGCAGCGGCAGCCCGAACCCCTCGGCCCTGGATGGCATCAGCAGCGCGGCGGCGCCGGCGAGCACGACCGCGAGGTCGGCGTCGGGGAGCCGGCCGAGCACCCGCACCCGGCCGGCCGGCAGCCGGAGCCGGGCCGCCATGGCCGCCGGGTCCACCCCGCCCCAGCCAGGCTGGCCGACGACGAGCAGCGGCAGGTCGGGCCCGGCCGGTTCGGTCAGCGCGGCCAGCGCCACGTCGAGCCCCTTCCGCGGCTCCAGGGTCGCGAGCGTCAGCAGGTAGCCGCCGGGCGGCAGGCCCAGGCGGGCGGCCCGGGCGGCGGCGTCCGGGGGCAACCGCAGGTCTGCTGACACGCCCTCGCCGACCACCCGGACCCGGTCGCCCAGGTCGAGCACCCGGGCCAGTTCCCGGCGGACCGCGTCGGTGGGGACGATCACCAGGTCGGCGCTGCCGGCGGCCCGGGCGGCCATCCGGTGGTGGAACGCGACCCCGCGGGGGGTCAGCGTCTCGGGGTGGGTCCAGGGCACCGCGTCGTGGATCGTGACCACCAGCGGCACCCGACCGCGCGGCGGCACCAGCAGCGTCGGCGCGTGCACCAGCTCGGCGCCGCGCGGGTGCGGTCCGCGGCCCCGCTCCCAGGCCGTGGCCAGCGACCGACGGCCCAACGGCAGCCGGCGCGGGCCGCCCACCCCCGGCACCCGGGCGGCGGCCGGCCGGCGGTGCCACGCGGTCCAGCCCTCGACCCGCGTGCCGGCCGGGGCGGTCGCGGCCAGCGCCCGGGCCAGCTCCCGGGAGTACCGGCCGGTGCCGCCGGGCACCGGGGCGAGGCACTGCTCGAGGAGGACGGCCAGCAACACCGGCCGGAGGCTAGCCGCCGAGCCCTACGGCAGCCGCTGCCAGGCCGACCAGTGGCCGGTGTCGGTCAGCTGGTAGTAGGCGCCGTTCCCGCCGAGGGCGAAGACGTCCTGCCGGCCGCTGCCGGCCGCGGCGGTCGCCGTCGGCCCGGAGGCCAGCAGGCCGCCGAGGCGCTGCCACGGCGACCAGCGGCCGGCGACCCGGTAGCGCCGCCACAGGGCCCGGTCGCTGCCCTGGACGTAGACGTCGATCCGGCCGGCGGACAGCGAGGAGATCCCCGGGTCGCCGGTCATCGCACCGCCCAGTGGCTGCCAACCGCCCCAGCGGCCGCCGACCCGCTCGCGCAGCCAGAGCGTCCCGTCCCGGCCTCGCACCACCACCGCAAGGTTGCCGCCACAGGTGCCGGTGGCGGCTGGTCCGGTGCCCGCCGCGATGCCGCCGCCGAGGCTCGTCCAGCCGGCCCAGGAGGACGCTCCAGTGGCCGCGCGGGTCCAGAGCTGCCCGTCGGCGCCGGGGCCGAACACGTCGGCGTTGCCCGTACCGCCGACGGCCAGTGCCGGCCGGCCGGCCAGCGTGCCGCCGAGGTTGAGAAACGGTGACCAGCCCGCGCCGGTCGAGCTGACCGTGTAGGCGCTGTTGTTGGTCCCGCGCAGCACCACTCGCACCGTGCCGGCCGGGTCGGCCACCGCGCTCGGGCCGCCGGTGAGCAGGCCGCCGATCGAGGTCGGCGCGGTCCAGGGACCGCCCGTGACCGAGCGCTGGTGGTCGAGCTGCCCGCTGGGCCCCCGGGTGAACACGTCTAGCGCCCCGCCGCCGGCCGCCGCTCCGGACGGGGTCGCGCTCTGCGGCTCAGCCACCGTGAAGTACACCGAGAGCAGGCCGGTGGAGTTCGCCGGCCACGACCGGCAGTGGTAGACCGCCGACCCGGTCGTGGCGTAGCTGTGCGGCCGGCCGCTGCTGTCGTGCCCGTCGATGCGGACGCCGAGGACCCGGCCGCCCCAGTCGCCCCGACCGTCCCGGCTCGTGATCACCAGCTGGTCCACCACCGGCACCGCCGGGAAGCAGCGGGCCAGGTCGCTGGCGCTGATCTGGGCGGTCCAGTCGTGCACCGGGTTGCGCATGCCGTCGTAGGGGTCCGGGTGGGCGGTGAGGTAGGGGAAGCTCGGGTTGGGGGTGGAGTAGCCGCCGTTCGAGGCCGAGAACTGGGCGAAGATCGGGGCACCCTGGTAGGTGCGGACGACGCCGGCGGTCGCGGCGGTGGCCGCGGTCGTCGACGGCGGCTGCAGGTCGATGACGCTGCCGCCGCTGTAGAGGGTGCGGCCGCCGTAGACCTGGCACATCGTCGTGTTGCAGATGTCCCACCCGCCGGCGCCGGTGCGCTGGTGCTCGGCGTAGGTGCGCGCCGCGACCGCCTGCGCCTGCAACGCGGCCGCCGGCCAGGAGGCCGGGGACTCCCGCGGCACCACGCCGGCGACGTACTGCTCCCGGGTCAGCGTGTTCACCGTGGACACGGTGGTGGCGCCGGCCCGGACCGCGGTGATCGTGCCGTCGTAGTCGCGGGCGACGCCGCCGGGCAGGAACAGGTGCAGCACCGTGCCGGGGGCCGGCTCGAACCGCAGCGGCCCAGCGAACGTGGCGGTGCCGGTGGCGGGCCAGGTGGTCCAGGCGGTGCCGGTGAGGTACTGCACGTGCATGCCGGCCGCGTCCGCGACGAAGCGCCACTGCGCCGGGCCGACCGGCAGCACCAGCGCGGTGTCGCTGGCCAGGTCGCGGACGCGCAGGTTGGGCACCGCGGCCACCGGCACGCTGGTGGTGGACGCGTCCTGGAGCAGCACCCGGATCGTCGCCGCCGCCAGCACGGTGTCGGTGGTGCCCGGGTAGTAGAAGTCGAGGATCTGGCCGGCGCTGCGGCCGCCCAGCGCGGCGCCGAGCGCGCCGTACTGGCTCATCCCGGTGCCGTGGCCCCAGCCGTGACCGGAGATCGTGAAGACCCGGTCCGGTGGGGTGGGGTAGACCTCGTCGGCGCCGGCGGGCGCGGCCAGCAGCGTCGCGGCGACGGTCGCGGCGAGCGTCGCCGCGGCCGTGACCGTGCCGGCGCGCGCGGCGGTTCGGGACAGACGGCGCATGGCGGCGGGCTCCGGAGGTCGGCGATGCGTGCTCGGTGGTGTCGGGGATGCTGCCCCTGTAGCTCCTCGGCGGCCGGTGGTCGGTTCTGAACGGCCGGCACCATCGTTCCCCCGATCGTGCCCGCGCGGAAGGGACCGACGGACCGGTCAGCCCGGCGGGGTGGGTACCGGTCGCGGCGGCACCGGCAGGACCGGCCCGCGCGGAGTCGCGGTGCCGGGGGTGGCCAGCCAGATGAACGTCGGGAAGATGGGCTGGCTGAGCCGCCACACGACCGGAGGCACCCGCGCCGACCAGCCGGGCACCACGTCGCCGGCGGCGAACTCCTCGGGGCTCGCCATCACCGCGTAGGTGTAGTCCCACACGCGCAGCCCGGCGCAGAGCCGCCGCAGCCCGCCGCGGTGCCGGAACTGCTCGTGGTAGTGGCTGGCGCGACCGGAGGCGCGCACGTAGCGGTGCGCCCACCGGCGCGGGATCCAGGACAGGAACGGCAGCTTGTAGTGCGGCTCGATCACGCCGTACTTGTTGGCCAGCCCGAGATAGAGGACCCCGTCGGGCTTGACCACCCGGCGCAGCTCGACGAAGAGCCGGTCGGCGTCCACGACGTGCTCGTAGACGTGGTTGCAGATGACGACGTCGACCGCGGCGTCGGCCAGCGGCAGCCGCTCGGAGTCGCCGGTGACGAACGTCACCTCGGTCCCGAACCGCTCCGCGGCCTTGGCCAGCCCGGCGGTGTCGATGTCGAAGCCGAGCACCCGGGCACCGCGACGCTGGAGCTCGCTCGACATGATCCCGGCCGAGCAGCCGACGTCGGCGACGACCAACCCGGCCAGCGAGTCGGTGCCGAGGAAGTGCTGAAGGATCCGGGCGATCTTCGCCGCCTTCGCCCGCCGCATGTCCTCGTCGAGCATGAGGTGCTGAAGGTCGGAGTAGGCCAGCTGCGGCGCTCGCGGCTCGGTCACGACGGCAGCCTACGGGGCCGCCCGACCGGATCCGGCTCGACCGGACGGGCCGGCACCGCGCCGTCGGCGGCCGGCCGCCGTGGCGGGCCGGCCGGGCGGCCGGACAGCAGCACCGCGACGAGCGCCCACACGGCGTCCCCGACGGTCATCAGCAGCCGCGAGACCAAGGCGAGCAGCAGCACCGGGCCGGTGGTCAGCGCGGCGCCCATCACCAGCACGAGCACGGCCTCCCGAGGCCCGACCCCGGCCGGGGCCACCACGATCAGAAAGCCGATCGTCCAGGCGGCGGCGAAGGCCCCGACCGCCAGCAGCAGCACCGGCCGGCTCGGCCCCAGCTCGCGAGCCAGCGCCCACACGTGCAGGCCCAGCAGCACCCAGGAGAGCAGGCTCCACCCCAGCGCGGTGGCGACCCCGCGCGGCGTGAGCGGGTGCTCGAGGGGCTCCCGGCGGATCAGCCGCAGGGCCCGGTCGATCAGCGCCGAGAGCAACGGCGGCCAGAGCAGCGCGAGGCCGAGCGGGATCGCCAGCAGCAGCGGCCAGAACCGCCGGGTCAGGTCGGGGCTCGCGATCGCCAGCGCGCCGGCCGCCAGGACCGCCCCGGCGACGAGCCCGAGCACGATCGTCACGATCGAGGTGGCCGCCGACCGGCGCCGCGGTACGGCGTAGCGGGCCCCCAGCTCCATCTGCGCGTAGACCGCCCACACCGTGCCGGGCAGGTACTTCCCGAGCTGGCCGAGCAGGAAGATGCGGCCGGCGGCGGCGACCGGCAGCGGGGAGCCGAGATCGGCGAGCAGCGCCTTCCAGGTCAGCGCGTTCGCGCCGAGACCGGCGAGCACGAACCCGAACGCGAGCAGGGTCCAGCCCAGCGTGAGCTGGTCCAGCTGGCCGGCGATGTCCGACCACCGCCGGACGACGGCGGCAGCCACGAAGGCGACGGCCAGCGTCGAGAGCGCCAGCCGGACGACGTGGAGCAGCCGGCGGCGGCCGACCCGGCTCACCGGGCGGCCGCGGCGACGTCGGTGAGCAGCCGGGTGTAGCGGCGGCCGATCGCCTCGACCGAGAACTCCTCCGCGCGGACGGCGGCCGCGGCGCCGAGCCGGCGCCGCCGGTCGCCGTCGGCCAGCAGTGCGGCCAACGCAGCGGCCAGCGCGGCCGGGTCGCCGGGCGGCACCAGCACCCCGGACTCCCCGTCGACCACCGCCTCGTCGATCCCGGCGAGCCGCGAGGCGACGATCGCGCAGCCGGCCGCCATCGCCTCCAGCAGCGCCACCGGCAGCCCGTCCTGGTCGCCGGAGGCGGCCGGCACGGACGGTACGACGGTGACCGCCGCGGCCGCGAACGCCGCGGCGAGATCCGCCCGGCTGACCTGACCGAGGAACCGGACGGGGCGCCGCAGCCCGGCCGCCCGCCGCTCGAGCCGGCTGCGCAGCGGGCCGTCGCCGATGACGTCGAGCGACCACCCGCTCTGCGGCGGCAGCCGGTCGAGCGCGTCCAGCAGAACGGCGACGCCCTTCTTCTCCACCAGCCGGCCGACCACCAGGATCCGGCCCGGCTCGCGGCCGACGCCGGCCCCGGCGCGGCGCACCGCCGCCACGTCGGCCCCCATCGGCAGCACCGTCGTGGCCGCCGGCGGCGCGCCGAGCTCCAGCAGCCGGTCCCGCATGTCGCGGTTCATCGTGGTCACCGCGGCGGCGCGGCGCAGCACCGCCCGTTTCAGCCGGACCGACAGGGGATCTCGGAGCGCGTAGACGTCACCCCCCAGGGTGGTCACCACCCAGGGGACCCGCCGCGCGGCCAGCAGCGCGACCACCCCCTGCGGCACGATCCAGTGCACGTGTACGACGTCGGGCCGGTGCCGGCGGACCGCCCGGTGCACCGCCCACGCCTCGGCCGCGAGGAACGCGGGGACCTGCAGCCACCGGCTCGGCCGGGCCCGCAGGTTCTCGATGATGGCGCCGTCGGCGAGGTCCTCGTACCGGCGGGGGAAGTAGCCGAACCGCTGCACCCGGACGCCGTCGAACACCTCGGCGCGCGGCGCGCCGGCGACGCGCGGGACGAGCACGACGGTGTCGAACTCCCGACCCTCGTAGGCTGCGAGGTCACGCACGAACGCCGGGGTGCCGTCCCCCGCCCGCGCCGGGAAGGTGGAGGCGAGGACGAGCAGCCGGGGGCGGGCGGTCATCCGACCGCCGGTCGGGACCAACCGCCGCTGGCGGCCGGAAGGGGCGGTGTGTCGCTCGCCGGTCGACCACACCCGCCCCGGCCGGCGGCCGGCCGGCCAGCCGCCGTCATCGGTGCCGGCGGCTTCCTCGGCCGTCCGTTGGTCGCCGCGCTGCGGATGGCGGGCGTGCCGGTGGCCGAGTTCACCCGCACGATCCCCTTCCTCGGCCCCGCAGGCGAGCCCGCGGCCGGCCTGGCGGCCGCCCGGACGGCGTACTGGCTCGCCACGAGCGTCAACCCCCTGGTCGCCGAGCAGGAACCGGACCGGGTCGCCGCCGACCGCGAGGTCTTCGCCGGCTTCCTGGCCGCGCTGGGCCGCCTCGCCGACCCGCCGACGGTCGTGCTGCTGAGCTCGGGCGGCACAGTCTATGACGCCGAGGCGCCCCCGCCGTACGCTGAGGACGCGCCGACCCGGCCGCGTTCGGCCTACGGGCGGGCCAAGCTCGACCTCGAACGGGTGCTTGCCGGGTCCGACCCGGTCGCCGGTCGGCGGGTCGCGGTCCGGGTGTCCAACGCCTACGGGCCCGGGCAGCCGGCGGTCCGCGGGCAGGGCGTGGTCGCGCACTGGCTGGCCGCCGCCGCCCGCGGCGAGCACATCAGGATCTTCGGTGACCCGGCGACCACGCGGGACTACGTCTACGTGGGTGACGTCGCCGAGGCGCTGGTCCGGGTGCACGCCGGCGGCGCGCCGCTGCCTTCGGTGGTCAACGTCGGCTCCGGCCGGCCGACGTCGCTGCGGGCCCTGGCCGAGACCGTGCTGAGCGTGGTGGGCAACTTCTCCCTCGAGCTGGAGGTCGAACCGCGGCGGTCCTTCGACGTGCCGCACACCTGGCTCGAGGTGACCCGGGCCCGGGAGGTGCTCGGGTGGCGGGCCCGGACCCCGCTGTCCGCCGGCGTGGCCGCGGCCTGGGCGGCGCACCGCGGCGCCGCGGTGCCGGGCGGCGTGCCCGGTTAGGGTGCGGCCGACCGACGGGCGGGCCGGACACGAGCCGGGCGCCGGGCGAGGCGAGGAGAGGCGACTCACTGTGCACGACGAGGAGCGGCTGCGCGCGCGTCAGGGCGCGGTGCGGATCCGGGCCGGGGTGCCGTACTCCAACCCGGACACCACGCTCTCGCTGCTGCCGGGCGCCGCGGTCGGCCAGTGGCTGGCCAGCCAGCGACACCACGTCACCGGCCGGCTGCTCGACTCCGGCTGCGGCAACCAGCCGTTCGCCGCGTGGTACCGGCCGCTGGTCACGGCGGCGGTCTGCCTCGACGCGGCGCCGTTGCCCGGCGTGGACGTGATCGGTTTCGCCGACCGGCTGCCCTTCGCCGACGCGTCGTTCGACACCGTGCTGGCGACCGAGGTCCTCGAGCACGTCGAGGACGCCGAGCGGGCGGTCGCCGACATCGCCCGCGTGCTGGTCCCCGGCGGCTGTGCGCTGATCACCGTGCCCTACCTCTACCCGACCCACGAGGCGCCGTATGACTTCCGGCGGTTCACCCACTACGGGCTGGCCAGCGTGCTGCGCCGGCACGGTCTCGAGGTCGTCTCGCTGGACGCGAAGGGCGGCCCGGTGCTGTTGGTCTTCCACTACCTGGTGCTCGCGCTGGTCGGCGGCCTCGACGCCGTCGGCGCTCGGCTGGGAGGGCGCGGGCTGACCGCGGTGCCGGCGGTGCGGCGGCTGCTGGCCGGGCCGCAGGAGGCGTTCATCCGGCGCGGCGCGATCCGCCTCGCGGTCCGCGGCACGACCACGCGGGCCAGCCTCGGGTACATGGCGGTCGCCCGCCGCCCGTCCTAGCCGGACCGGCTCACTCCTCGCTGCGGGAGCGCACCACCAGGTCGGCGAGCAGCCCGAGCGCGGCGATCTGGAACCCGACCAGCAGCGCGATGACGGTGGAGCCGGTGATCCGGAACGGGTGCACCACCATGTCGAACACGAGCTTGGCGATGCCGAGCCCCATCACCCACAGCGCCAGCGGCATCAGCACCTTGAGCGGGTTGAAGTACATGACCATCCGCAGCACCTGGAGGATGTAGCGGTAGGCGTCCTTGAACGGGTGGAACTTCGACTGGCCGGCGCGCTTCGCGTAGTCGATCGGCAGGTACTCGATCGGGTGCTGGTTGGACAGGAACGCCATCGTGATCGTGGTGACGCAGGAGAACCCGGGCGGCAGCAGCCGCAGGTAGGGCAGCGACACGCCGCGGCGGAACGCGCGCAGCCCGGAGTTGAGGTCCGGGATGGCGGTGCCGGACAGGTACGACGCGGTCCGCCGGATGAACCACTTCGCCGGCACCCGCGCCCACTTGTGGGTGCCCTCCTCGGTCAGCCGGGCACCGACGACCTGGTCGATGCTGGCGTCGGCCTCGAGCATCGCGATCAGCTCGGGGATCCGCTCGTTGGGGTAGGTCAGGTCGGCGTCGGTCCACACCACGACCGCCCCGAGCGCCTCCTGGGTGCCGATCCGCCGGGCCGTACCCGAGCCGCCGTTCTTGCGGAACGGCATCAGCCGCATCCGCGGGAACCGGGGCAGCGCCTCGCGCAGCACCCGCAGCGTTCCGTCGCTCGACGCGTCGTCGATCACCAGCAGCTCGTAGCTGTAGGCGCTGGCGTCCATCGTCGCGGTGATCCGCTCGAGCTCGGCGAGGACGTGGGCCTCCTCGTTGTAGCAGGGCAGCACGATCGTCACGTCCGGTCGCGGCACCGCCGCGAAGCCCGGTGCGGCCAGGATCGCGTGGCCGGCCTCCCGCCGTTCGAACCGCTCCGGGCCCGCCGCGGGCACGTCGTCGCTCGACCGTACGGCGATCTCGGGCTCGGTCCGGTAGGTCGAACTCACGAGGACGAGCACTCCTCCGTCGGGCGGGGCCGCGGGCTCGGCGCGGTCGGCGGCGCTAGGGATGCTATCCCGCCCGTAGACTCCGGCCCGATGCTCACCGAGGAAACGCGCCCGGCGCGTCGCCCGGTCGGCGCGACCGTCGCCGGGCGGCCACCGGCCCGGCTCCGCCGGGTCACCGCGTCGTTCAGCGCCCAGTCCCTGCTGGTGGTCGCGGTGGTCGTCGCGGTGGCGTACTGGCCGGTGCTGCTGCTCGGCCGGGTGCCGCTGCCGATGGACGTCGTCTACAGCTTCCCGCTGTTCCGCCCGATCGCGCCGAGCACCCCGCTGAACGCCAACCACGCCGAGATGGGCGACCTCGTCTCGGGCATCTATGCCCTGCACGTCTTCGCCCGGCACGCGGTCGACGCCGGCTCGCTCGGGCTGTGGAACCAGCACCTGCTGGCCGGCCAGCCGTTCTTCGGCGCGTACGCCGGCGGGATGCTCTCCCCGCTGAACTGGCTGTACTACCTGCTGCCGACGCACCTGGCCTGGGCGCTGCTGTTCCCGATCCGGCTGACCCTCGCCGGCTGGTTCATGGCGCTGTTCGTCCGCTCCCTCGGGGCCAGCCGGCTCGGGGCGCTCGTCGCCGGCCTGGGGTTCGCCTTCTGCGGCTTCGTGCTGACCTGGTCGGGCTGGCCGCACGTGGACGCCGCGATCTGGCTGCCGTTGGCCTGCCTCGGCGTCCAGAAGCTGTGGGAGCGGCCGAGCCTGCAGCGGGCCGGCCTGGCCGCGCTGCCGCTCGCGGCCACCATGCTGGCCGGACATCCGCAGACCGAGGCCTACGTGCTGGTCATGACCGCGGTGTTCGCGCTGTGGCGGCTGGCAACGCCGGCGCCCGCCGGTCGCGCCCGCTACCCGGGCTTCGTCGGCCTGCTGCTGCTCGCCGGGGTGCTCGCGCTGCTGCTCGACGCGGTCCAGCTGCTGCCGGCGAAGGAGTGGATCGGGCTCACGACCCGGTCCGGGGAGAACCGGGCCGGGCACCTGGCGCTGCGGCAGCTCCTCGGCTTCGTCAGCCGCGACACCCGGCACACGCCGAACTCGGCCGGGGTGACGATCCCGGAGGCCGCGACCTACGTCGGCCTGCTGCCGCTGCTGCTGGTGCCGTTCGCGCTGCTGTGGCGGCGGCGTGGCGACGTCGCGCTGTTCGCCGGCACCGCGGTCACCGCCGGCTGCGTCGCGTACGGCTTCCCGCCGTTGTTCGTCCTCTCCACCCACCTGCCGGTCTTCGGGCCGCTGCCGACCTGGCGGGTGATCTTCCTGGTGCAGTTCGCGCTGCTGGTCCTCGCCGGCCTCGGCGTCACGGCCCTGCAGGACCGGTGCGCGACCCGGCGCCCGGCCCGTGGCGCCGCCGCGGCGCTGCCGTGGGCGGTGCTCGCCGTGGGGGCGCTGCCGCTGGCGCTGCTGGCCGCGCACCTCGCGGCCGTGTCGGGCCCGGCCCGCTGGTTCCGCGGGCCGCTCTCGACCGGGCTGCTGCTCCTCGCCGGCGTCGGGCTGCTGGCGGTGGCGCTGCTGCGGCGGCTGCCGGCCGCTGCGATGGGGGTCGCGATGGTCGGCCTGCTCGCGGCGGACCTGGTGTCCTACGGCTACGGGCACGTGCCGTTCACCCCGGCCCGCGACA
>JBBSHH010000052.1:0-17649 GCA_038253225.1 Mycobacteriales bacterium
CATCCTGTTCGACGTCGCGCTGACTCGCGGGCCCCGGCGCCGTACCGAAGGTGCGGCACGGTGCCCGCCAGGCGGTCGGGGTCCAACGAGTCCTCAGGCGCTGATCCCGACGACGAGTCGAGCGGCTGCCTGCCAGGGTGTACCCCAGCCTGACGTCAAGAGCGGCCGGTCCAGCAGCGTCAGGTTAGGGCCGCGGTCCGGCTTGATGGACACCCGTCCCTGCAGGTCCTAGGGTCCAACCTGACACTTCTGGCGTCAGGAGGCTCATGAGCGGGCAGCGGGTCGGCTACAGCCGGGTGAGCAGCCTGGACCAGAACCCCGACCGGCAACTCGACGGCGTGCCGCTGGACCGGACGTTCACCGACAGCGCCTCGGGCCGCAGCACCGCCCGGCCGCAGCTGGAGGCGTTGCTGGCGTTCGTCCGTGACGGCGACACGGTGCTGGTGCAGTCGATGGACCGCCTCGCCCGCAACCTCGACGACCTGCGCGCCTTGGTCCGGACGCTGACGGCCCGGGGGGTGCGGGTGCAGTTCCTCAAGGAGCAGTTGACCTTCACCGGCGACGACAGCGCGATGGCGACGTTGCTGCTGTCGGTAATGGGAGCGTTCGCCGAGTTCGAACGCTCGCTGATCCGGGAGCGCCAGCGCGAGGGCATCGCGCTGGCCCGCCAGCGCGGCGCCTACCGCGGCCGCGCCCGAGCCCTGACCGCCAAGCAGGTCGCGCAGCTGCGCCAGCGGGTCGCCGATGGCACCCCGAAGGCGACGCTGGCCCGCGAGTTCGGGGTCAGCCGCGAGACCGTCTACCAGTACCTGCGCGCCAGCCCCGGAGCCGAGCGGACGTGCTGACCACTGTGGAGCCCGAGCCCGAGCCGGGCTGCCCGGGCGGGCCGGTGAGGGGTTCCTCACCGCGGAGCAACAACGTCGGTACGGCCGGTACACCGGCGAGCCGGACCAGGCGCAGCTCGACCGCTACTTCCCCCTCGACGCGACCGACCGGGACCTAGTGGACGTGCGCCGCGGTGAGCACAACCGCCTCGGCTTCGCCGCGCAGCTCGGCACCGTCCGCTTCCTGGGGACCTTCCTGCCCGACCCGACCGACGTGCCCTGGTCGGTCGCGGCGCACCTGGCCGGTCAGCTCGGCGTCGCCGACCCGGGGGTGCTCAAGCAGTACGCCGCCCGGGACGGCACGAACCGGTTGCACGCGGGCCAGATCCAGCAGGCCTATGGCTACCGCGACTTCACCGACCCGCAGGTGCAGCACGACCTCGTCGACTGGCTGCAGGCCCGCACCCGGCTGGCCGCCGAGCGACCGGGGGTGTTGTTCGACCTGCCGACCGCGCGGCTGCTCGAGGCGAAGGTGCTGCTGCCCGGGCCGACGGTGCTGGCCAGGCTCGTCGCGTCGGTCCGCGACCAGGCAGCGACCCAGCTCTGGCAGACGTTGGCCGACGTACCGGACGCCGCGCAGCGAGCTCGACTGGAGGGTCTGCTGGCTGTGGCGGCTGGGGAGCGGACGTCGACGTTGGAGCGGCTGCGGCGCGGCCCGACCAGCGTCACGCTGCCGGGCTGCTTGGGGCGCTGCACCGCCTGGAGGAGATCCGAGCGCTCGGGGTCGGCGAGCTGGACCTGAGCTTCGTCCCGCCGGGCCGGCTGGAGGCGCTCGTCCGGCATGCGGCGACCGCCAGAACGCAGGCGCTCGCCCGGCTGGGCGACCAGCGCCGGACCGCGACGCTGCTGGCTGCCGCCCGGCAGATGGAGACCGACGCCGGCGACGACGCCCTGGACCTGCTCGACCAGCTCCTGGGCGCCCTGCTGGCCCGGGCCGACCGGGCCGGCACCCGAGAACGGCTGCGGACCCTGCCGACACTGGACCTGGCCGCCGGGCAGCTCCGCGACGCTGTGAAGGTTTTGCTCGACCCACCAGCCGGCGGCCTGCCCGCGCTGTGGGCGATGATGGGGCGGACGGTGTCGCGTGAGCAACTTACCGCCGCCGTCGAGGCCGTCGACGCCACCACCCGGCCGGCAGCGGACACCCACCTCGATGACCTGCTGGCCCGCTACAGCCTGGTCCGCCGGTTCCTGCCCACGCTGCTGGCCACCCTGCGCTTGCAGGCGGCACCCGCCGGCGTCGACGTGCTCGCCGCGTGGCAGGCGCTGCGCGGCCTGGAGGGCCGCCGGATCGTACGAGCCGACGAGGTGCCCCTGACGCTGGCCACCGGCCCCTGGGCCATCCGGGTCGAAGGCCCCGGCGGCCTGCTGCACCGTCCCGCCTTCACCTTCGTCGTCCTGGAGCGCCTCCGGGAGGCCCTACGGCGCCGGGACGTCTACGCGACCAACAGCCGGCGCTGGGCCGACCCCCGTGCCCGGCTCCTGTCCGGCAGCGCGTGGGAGGCCGCCCGCGCCGGCGTCGCCACGAGCCTCGGACACGACCTCGATCCGCACCGCGAGCTCGCCGAGCTCGCCCCCGACCTCGACGGCGCCTACCGGGCCGTTGCCGGCCGGCTCCAGGACAACCAGGCGGTACGGATCGAAAGCGCCGACGGGCACGACCGGCTCGTCCTGACCCCCTCGACCGGCTGGACGAGCCGCAGAGCCTGCTCGCGCTGCGGGCGGCCGTCGCCGACCTGCTGCCCCGGGTCGACCTGCCCGACGTGCTCCTCGAGGTCGCCGGCTGGACCGGTTTCCTCAACGAGTTCACCCACGTGTCCGAAGGCGCCGCCCGAGCGGAGGACCTCAGCGTTCAGCATCTGCGCCGTCCTGGTCGCCGAGGCCTGCAACATCGGGCTGGAACCGGTCGTCCAGCCCGGCAGCTCGGCGCTCACTCGCGGCCGGCTGTCCTGGGTCGACCAGAACTACCTGCGCGGCGACACCATCACCGCCGCGACCGCTCGGATGGTTGAGGCGCAAGGCGAGATCCCGCTCGCCCAGGTCTGGGGCGGCGGGGAGGTCGCATCCGCCGACGGCCTGCGGTTCGTCGTTCCGGTCCGGACCCTGAACGCCGGACCCAACCCGCGCTACTTCGGGCCCGGCCGTGGCGTCACCTACCTCAACTTCCTGTCCGACCAGTTCGCCGGCTTCCACGCCATCGTCGTGCCTGGCACCCTGCGGGACAGCCTCTACATTCTGGATGGGCTGCTCGAGCAGCAGACCAGCCTGCAGCCCACCGAGCTCATGACCGACACCGCCGGCTACAGCGACCAGGTCTTCGGGCTGTTCCGGCTGCTCGGCTACCAGTTCAGCCCCCGCCTGGCCGACCTCGGCGCCGCCCGGTTCTGGCGCATCACCCGCGACGCCGACTACGGCCAGCTGAGCGGCCTGGCCCGCCACCACATCAACACCGACCTCATCGCGGCGGCACTGGGACGACCTGCTGCGCGTCGCCGGCAGCCTGGCCAGCGGCACCGTCCGCGCCAGCGAGCTCCTCCGCCTCCTACAGGGCGGTGGCCGGCCCACCCCGCTCGGCCGGGCCGTCGCCGAGCTCGGCCGGATCACCAAGACCCTCTACCTGCTCGCCCACCTCGACGACGAGACCTACCGCCGGCGCATCCTCACCCAGCTCAACCGGACCGAGAGCCGCCACGCGCTGGCCCGGGCCGTCTTCCACGGCCAGCGCGGCCAGTTGCGCCAGCGCTACCGTGAAGGCCAGGAAGACCAACTCGGTGCCCTCGGCCTGGTCGTGAACACCATCGTGCTGTGGAACACCTGCTACCAGAACGCCGCCCTGGACCAGCGTCGCCGCGACGGTCACGACGTCCACGACGACGTACGACGCCTGTCACCCCTCGGCCACGACCACATCAACCTCCTCGGCCGCTACCAGTTCGGTGCCACCGATCTACTCAACGGCAGCCTCGACCGCTGCACGTCCCGGGCCCCTCCGAGGACTGACCAAGCACCCGCGGGCTTAGCGCACGATCCTGCGCGGTTGCTACTCACAGCCCGAGCAGCCCAGGCAGCACGACGACGGCGGTGTCGTATGGCGCGAGATAGCGGTCCTCTCCGGTGAGCAGGTAGCCGCGCTGACCGGTCTCGGCGTCCAGCAGCGCCGCCAGCACTTGTTCGTTGACCTCGGTCAGCTCCTGATCGGTGGCCACCTGCCGGTCCACCGCCGCACCGGTCCGGCCCGCAGCGACCGACAGCCCGGTGGCAAGCAGCAGGACGGCCATGCCCAGAACCACCAATGCGGCCAACACCGCCCCGCCCGGGCCGAACCGGCTCCTGCCCCCTAGCCGGTCCACGCCGCTTCTGTCGCGCGGCCGACCCGCGCGGCGTCGCGCCAACTGCCCTGCGTCACCGGCGATGGCGCCGCGCCAAGGAGCAGCTCATCGATGGCGGCAGGGGGGCCGGGTGCGCCGAGCCGGTAGCCCTGGACGAAGTCGCAGTGCAGATCGCGCACCACCCCGAGCTGCTGGTCGGTCTCGACGCCCTGGGCGACGACCGGGATGCCCAGCGAGTGGGCCAGGTCGATCACCGCCCGGACGATCGTGCGGTTCTGCGGCTCCCCGATCTCGCCGACGAACGAGCGGTCCACCTTCAACTGGTCGATAGGGAACTGCTGCAGGTAGGCCAGGGAGGAATGGCCGGTCCCGAAGTTGTCCAGCGCGATGCGTACACCGAACGCTTTCAGCGCGTGCAGCGTGCTGACAGAGGCCTGAGCGTCCGCGACGAGAAGAGCCTCGGTGATCTCGACGCAGAGGGTCTCGGCGGCCAGTGCGTGGTCGGTCGCGGCCCTGGCCACGGAGTCGACCAGGCCCGGGAAGCTCAGCTGCCGGGCAGACACGTTCACCGACGCCTGCAGCGTCGGCTGCTCCGGCTGCTGCAGCTCTGCCCAGCGGGCCGCCTGTCGGCACACCTCGTCCAGCACCCAGGCGCCGATCGGGATGATCAGTCCGGTCTCCTCGGCGAGCCCGAGGAACTCCTGCGCGGCGAGCAGCCCGCGCTGCGGGTGCTGCCAGCGCAGCAGCGCCTCGACCGCGGCCACCCGCCCGCTGCTGGCGTCCACGAGTGGTTGGTAGTGCACCGCCAGCTGGCCGCGGTCCAGCGCGACACGCAGCCCCGCCTCCGTCTCCAGCTTGAGAACGGCCTGGGCGTGCATCGCCTGGTCGAACACCTCGAAGCGGGCCTTGCCGTGCTTCTTCGCCCGGTACATCGCCGCGTCCGCGTGCCGTAGCAGGGTCTCGGAGTCGTCGTCCGGCCCGGCTACCGCAATCCCGATACTGCTGGTAACCACCAGCCGCCGGCCGTGGAGATCTAATGGGGCCTTCAGTTCGTCCAGAACTCGTTCCGCGACGCCAGCCGCGAGCTCTGCCTCTCGCCCCCGTGGCAGGCCTTCGCACAGGATCGCGAACTCGTCCCCGCCCAACCGCGCGACCGTGTCACCGGGACGTACGGCGTGACGCAACAGGGCCGCGACCTGCACCAGCAACTGGTCGCCGACCTGGTGCCCCAGGCTGTCGTTGACCAGCTTGAACCGGTCCAGGTCCAGAAACAGCGCCGCCCAGCCGGTGCCGTGCCGTCGGTACCCGGCCTGCGCCGCGGCTATCCGATCAACGAGCAACCGCCGGTTCGGCAGCCCGGTCAGGGGGTCCGTCATGGCGCTGCCGACCACTTCCCGCGCAGCGGCCGCGAACCGCTGTCGCTGCCGGGCATTCACGACATACGCGGTGGCGACATCCGCGAGCACCTGCCCGGCGGCGCGGGTCGCGGCATCGAGTTCCCCGGGGCCGTCCCGGAACAGCGTGATCGCACCGACCGGATCGCCACCGCGAGCCAGCGGGAAACTGACGACCGCTTGCTGGCCTGCTCCTGCAGCCTTGAGGTTAAGGCCCGAGAAGGGGCTGCCGGGTGCCGTCACGTCGATCAGAGCGACGACCGGCTCACCGGTACGGCATGCCCGGACGCTCGGACCATCGTCGAGCTCTACCTCCAGCGAGGCGATACGCAGGGCCACCGCATCGCTGGCTACGGCGACATGCAGCGCGGCTCGCCCGTCAGCGAGCACCACGGCGCCGCCGGCCATGGCCAAGACCTGTGACACCTCGGCAAGCAACCGGCCGAGGACGTCGTCAAGGTCGTAATCCGTGTCCAGCGTACGCGCGAGCTGGACCAGGATGTGCTGCACGGCGGGTGGCATCGACCACGGTCGAACCTTCCCCATGAAACCCCTGCCAGTCAGAATCCGTCTAACCCATTGTAGCTATCTGGACACGAACCGCCAGAAAAGGGCGTTCAGCCAGCCCGGCTGGACGTGACGGGCAGCGCCTCGGGCAAGTCCCCCAGCCCGGGTATCTCGTCGTGCCCGGCAACCTGCACGTCTCCAGGTACCGGTCTTCAGGCGGGTGCTTATGTCGTTGGTGTGTCTTCGCGGACGCCCAACACCTACCGCAGGGCAGGCATCACGCGGGGCACCGCCAACCGACTGGAGGAAAGTGCCGGCTGACCGGCGTAGGGCACGGGTCCTCGGCAACCCCGGTCCCCACCGCTGCTCGGGCGATAACGTGGGTCCGTGCCCACCGCCCTGAGGGCCCGGGCCAGCTCGGTTGCCCCCCTGCTGCGCCGGGCCGAGCCGCCCGCTCTGCAGCTGCGGGACGCGCTCCGCTGGCTCGCCGTGGTGGTCGCCGGGCTGATGCTCACCGCGCTCGCCGTCGCGGTGCATGCCCGGCTGGGGACGGCGAGCCCGCCGTTCACCGGCCGCTTCCGGTTCAAGCTCGACCCGGGCACGGCGCTGGCCCCCGTGGTCGCGATCGTGGTGCTCGCGGCGGCCCGGCGTGGGCTGCCCGACCGGCTGTCCTGGCCGGGGCTGCTCGGCGCCGGCTACCTGGCCGCGGTCGGCTGGGCGGTGGGACTGGCGCTGGTCGACGGCGGCAACGGGCTGGCCGCGCCCGTGTCCGACCCGACCGGCTACCTGCCCGACGTCCCGGCCGTCGGCACCGACGTGGTCGCCTTCCTCCGAGACTTCGCGGCGAGCGCCGGGTCGCACACGGTGGCCACCCGCCAGCACCCGCCCGGACCTGTGCTGCTGCTCTGGGCACTGGGTCGGGTGGGTATCACCGCCCCCGCCGCGCTGGGGCTCGTCGTCACGCTGATCGGCTGCGCGTCGGTCCCGCTGGTCGCGGTCGCGGTCCGGTCCCTGTGCGGCGAGCTCGCCGCCCGCCGGCTGCTGCCGCTGCTGGTGCTGGCGCCGTACGCCGTGTGGCTCGCGGTCAGCCTGGACGCGGTCACCCTCACGCTCGGTGCCGCCTGCGTGGCCTGCGGGCTGGTGGGCAGCGAGCCGCGCCGCTCGTCGCTGTGGGCGGTGGCCGCCGGGCTGCTGCTCGGCGTCGGCGCGTTGTTCTCCTACAGCGTCGCCTGGCTCGGGGCCACCGTGCTCGTGGGCAACTTCGTCCGCCGCCGGCCGTGGCTCAACCTGGTCGGAGGTGCTGCCGCCCTGGTGCCGCTGCTGCTGGCGCAGGCGGCCGGCTTCACCTGGTCCGACGGGCTGACCGCCGCGCAAGCCGACTTCTCGCTGCGGGTCGGGCCGCACCGGTCCTGGCTGCTGTGGGGTTTCCTCGACCTGCTGCTGCTCGGTATCGCCTGTGGCCCGGTCCTCGCCGCCGCGCTGCGCAAGATCCGGCGTACGCCGGGCTGGCCTTTCCTGGTCGGGGCGCTGCTGGCGGTCGGGTTCGCGATCGCCTCCGGGCTCTCCCGCGGCGAAGTGGAGCGGTCCTTCTTGCCGTTCTTCCCGTGGCTGCTGGTGCCGGCGGTGGCTCCGGAGCCGGCCGCCGACTCCGCCGGTGCGGCCAGCACCCCGCTGCTGCTGGTCACCCTCGGCGCGATCACCGCCATCGGGCTCGAGGCGGTGCTGCGAACCGCCTGGTGATCGACGCGGCCAGGGCCGGGTCAGCCGGTGACCGCGGTCAGTCCCGGGTAGCGCGTGCCGAGCAGCAGGTACGCCGCCAGGCTCGCGCTGTCGGCGAACCGGCCGTCCGAGACCTGCGAGCGCAGCTCGGCCGGACGAAGCCGCCGGGCGCTCAATCCGGCCTCCTGGGGACGCAGCGTCCCGGACAGCTCGGTCGCGAGGTAGACCTGCGCGCGCTGGCTGGCGAAGCCCGGCGCCACCAGCAACCGGCCGAGGTGCTCCCAGCCCGCGGCGGTCAGCCCGGTCTCCTCGGCCAGCTCGCCGGCGGCCACCCGCTCCGGCGGGGCCGCGTCGTCGTCCTCCCACGATCCCTGCGGGAACGCGGTGACCCGGTGCCCGACCGGGTAGCGGAACTCCTCCACGACCACGAACCGCTGCCCGTCGTAGGGGATAACCAGGGCGAAGTCGGGCTTGTCGACGACGCCGTACCGCCCGGTGCTGCCGTCGGGGTGCACCACCTCGTCCTCGCGGACCGACATCCACCGGTTGCGGTAGACCTCGCGGGAGCTCACGCCAACGCGACCAGGTCGGTGAGGTCCTCACTCCAGGTGTCCTCGACGCCGTCGGGCAGCAGGATCACCCGCTCGGGTGCGAGCGCGTCGACCGCTCCCTCGTCGTGGGTGACCAGCACGACCGCCCCGCGGTAGCTGGTCAGCGCGGTCAGCACCTCGTCCCGACTGGCCGGGTCGAGGTTGTTCGTGGGCTCGTCGAGGAGCAGCACGTTCGCGCTGGACACGACCAGCGCGGCCAGCGCGAGCCGGGTCTTCTCCCCGCCGGAGAGGGTGCCGGCCGGCTGGCTGACCGTGTCGCCGGAGAACAGGAACGCCCCCAGCACCCGCCGCAGCTCGACCTCGCCGGCGTCCGGGGCGGCCGACGCCAGGTTCGCCAGCACCGAGCGCGACGGATCCAGCGTCTCGTGCTCCTGCGCGTAGTAGCCCAGCCGCAGCCCGTGCCCGGGTTGGACGGTGCCGGTGTCCGGTGACTCGACGCCGGCGAGCAGCCGCAGCAGGGTGGTCTTGCCGGCTCCGTTGAGGCCGAGGATCACCACCCGGCTGCCCCGGTCGATCGCCAGGTCCACGTCGGTGAAGACCTCCAGCGAGCCGTAGGACTTCGACAGGCCGCGCGCGGTCAGCGGGGTCCGGCCGCAGGCGGCCGGCTCCGGGAAGCGCAGCTTGGCCACCCGGTCGGTGCGTCGCAGCTCGGCCATCCCGACGACCAGCCGTTCGGCCCGGCGGTCCAGGGTGTGCGCCGCCCGGGCCTTGGTCGCCTTCGCCCGCATCCGGTCGGCCTGCGAGCGCAGCGCCGCGACCTGCTTTTCGGCGTTCGCCCGCTCCCGTCGGCGGCGTCGCTCGTCGAGCTCCCGTTGCTCGAGGTACGAGCGCCAGCCGACGTTGTAGATGTCGATCGCCGACCGGTTCGCGTCGAGGTGGAACACCCGGTTCACCGTGGCCTCGAGCAGCCCGACGTCGTGACTGATCACGACCAGGCCACCCTTGTGGGTGCGGAGGAACTCCCGGAGCCAGCCGATCGAGTCGGCGTCGAGGTGGTTGGTCGGCTCGTCGAGCAGCAGCGTCTGGGCACCGCTGAACAGGATGCGGGCGAGCTCCACCCGCCGCCGCTGCCCGCCGGACAGGGTCCCCAGCGGCTGGTCGAGCACCCGCTCCGGCAGGCCGAGGCTGGAGGCGATGGACGCGGCCTCCGCCTCGGCGGCGTACCCGCCGCGGACGTGGAACTCCTCGTCGTACCGGCCGTACCGGCGCACCGCGGCGTCGCGGGTGGCGTCGTCGGCGCTGGCCATCGTGCCCTCGGCGGCCCGCAGCTCGCGCAGGATGACGTCGAGGCCACGGGCGGCGAGCACCCGGTCGCGGGCCAGCATGTCGAGGTCACCGGTGCGGGGGTCCTGCGGCAGGTAGCCCACGTCGCCGGAGCGGGTCACGCTGCCGGCGCCGGGAACGGACTCGCCGGCCAGCACCCGGGTCAACGTGGTCTTGCCCGCGCCGTTGCGGCCGACGAGCCCGACCCGGTCACCCGGCCCGATGCGGAACGTGGCGGCGTCCAGCAGCAGCCGGGCGCCGGCGCGCAGCTCGAGGTCGGTAGCGGTGATCATGGCTGGTTGTCGCTTTCGATGGACGTCCGGGCGGGGCGGCGCGGGACCGCCGTCGGGCGGGCACCGCGGACCGGTCAACTCGGCAGCGACATCACCGGGCCAGTGTAGAGGGCGCCACTCGAACCGCCGCCGAATCGTGACGTGACGCCGGTCCCGGGCGGGCGCACGATGGCTGCCTCGACGAGACCGGAGTCGCCGATGCTCCCCCGCCCGGCCGGCTGGCGCGCCGCGCTCCCCACGCTGGTGTGCGTGGGGCTGCGGCCCGGTGCCCCGCCGATCTCGCCCGAGAACGAGCTGCACGTCGACGCCGACCTGGTCTGCCCGCGCTGCCTGCGCTGGATCGAGCGCACCGACTTCGTCCGCCGCAACGGCATCGGTCTGGCTCAGCACGAGTCGTGCCCGCCGGAAACCCGGCGCCGAGGCTAGCCGGTCACGCCGGCGGCGGGGCCGGCGAACGGTCAGACGTTGAAGCCGAGCGCCCGCAGCTGTTCCCGACCCTCGTCGGTGATCTTGTCAGGACCCCATGGCGGCATCCACACCCAGTTGATCTTCACCCCGTCGACGAGCGGCCCCAGCGCCGAGTTGGCCTGGTCCTCGATGACGTCGGTCAGCGGGCAGGCGGCGCTGGTCAGCGTCATGTCGATGGTGGCGACGTTGTCCGGGCCGAGGCGCATCCCGTAGACCAGGCCGAGGTCGACGACGTTGATGCCGAGTTCGGGGTCGACGACGTCGCGCATCGCCTCGGTGAGGTCGTCGATGCTGGGCCGGCCCGGGGCGGTGGTCTCGGTCATGACGGTAGCTCCTCCAGAGCGGGCCGGGCGGAATCGGTGATGGCGTCGGTGATGGCGTCGGTGGCCCGGGCGGTCGCGTCCTTCCAGGCCATCCAGGCCAGCAGGGCGCACTTGATCCGGGCCGGGTAGCGGGACACCCCGGCGAAGGCGACCGCGTCCTCGAGCCGCTCCTCGTCGGGTTCGGCCGCGCCCTTGGACTGCATGAGCCGCAGGAACTCCTCGGCGGTGTCCAGCGCCTCGCGGACGGTGCGGCCGATGACCAGGTCGGTCATCACCGAGGTGCTGGCCTGGCTGATCGAGCAGCCGGCGCCGTCGTAGGAGACGTCGGCGACGGTGTCGCCGGCCATCCGGACCCGCAGCGTCACCTCGTCGCCGCAGGTGGGGTTCACGTGGTGCACCTCGGCGTCGTAGGGTTCCCGCAGGCCCTTGTGGTGCGGGTTGCGGTAGTGGTCCAGGATGATCTCCTGGTACAGGGCGTCGGGCTGCGGTCCGCTCATACCCGGAAGAACCTCTGCACCGCCCCGATCCCTTCCAGCAGCGCGTCCACCTCGGCCACCGTGGTGTAGACCGAGAACGACGCGCGGGTGGTCGCCGGCACGCCGTAGCGCCGACAGACCGGGTGCGCGCAGTGGTGGCCGACCCGGACCGCGATGCCGCGGGTGTCGAGCACCTGCCCGACGTCGTGGGGGTGCAGGTCGGCGACCGCGAAGGAGATCGCCGCGCCGCGGTCCACCGGTTGGTCGGGGCCGAGGATCCGCACGCCGGGCTCGGCCCGCAACCGCTCGAGGGCGTACGCGGTCAGCGCGGCCTCGTGGGCGGCCACGTCCGCCATGCCGATGTCCTCGAGGTAGTCCACGGCCGCGGCCAGCCCGACCGCCTGGGCGATGTTGGGTACCCCCGCCTCGAAGCGCTGCGGCGGCGCGGCGAACGTCGTCCGCTCCATCGTGACCTGCTCGATCATCGAGCCGCCGCCGAGGAACGGCGGCATCGTCGCGAGCAGCTCCGCCCGCCCGTAAAGGACGCCGATGCCGGTCGGCCCGAGCATCTTGTGTCCGGAGAACACAAGGAAGTCCACGCCGAGCCGCCGGACGTCGACCGGCGTGTTCGGCACCGACTGGCAGGCGTCGAGGAGCACCAGCGCCCCGACCGCGCGGGCTCGGCGCACGATCGCCTCGACCGGGTTGACCGTGCCGAGGATGTTCGACTGGTGGACGAACGCGACCAGCTTGGTCCGGGAGTTGATCACCTCGTCGAGGTCGCCGAGATCCAACCGGCCGTCGTCGGTCAGCGACAGCCAGCGCAGCCGGGCGCCGGTGCGCTCGCAGAGCAGCTGCCAGGGCACCAGGTTGGAGTGGTGCTCCATCTCGGTGACGACGACCTCATCGCCCGGGCCGACCACGAACCGCGCGGCCGCCGGCCCGGCGGTGGCCGCGTTCGACATCGAGTACGCGACGAGGTTGATCGACTCGGTGGAGTTCTTCGTGAACACGATCTCCTCGGCGGTCGCGCCGATGAAGCCCGCCACCCGGGCGCGGGCGCTCTCGTAGGCCTCGGTCGCCTCCTCGGCGAGCTGGTGCACGCCGCGGTGCGCCGCCGCGTTGTGCAGCTCGTAGTACGCCCGCTCCGCGTCGAGCACTGCCACCGGCTTCTGTGAGGTGGCGGCGCTGTCGAGGTAGACCAGCGGGACGTCGCCATGCAGCAGCCGGCTCAGGATCGGGAAGTCCTTGCGCACCCGCTCGACGTCGTACGCCGGCGCGGCCCCGGTGGTCATGACCCGCTCTCCCCGCCGAGCTCCGCGAACCGCTCGTAGCCCTCGGACTCCAGCCGTTCGGCCAGCTCCGGGCCGCCTTCCTCGACGATCCGGCCGCCGATGAAGACGTGCACGAAGTCGGGTCGGACGTAGCGCAGGATCCGGGTGTAGTGGGTGATCAGCAGGGTGCCGGTGCGGCCGGCGTCCTGTACCCGGTTGACGCCCTCGGCGACGACCCGCAGCGCGTCGACGTCGAGCCCGGAGTCGGTCTCGTCGAGGATCGCGATCTTCGGGGCGAGCAGCTCGAGCTGGAGGATCTCGTGGCGCTTCTTCTCCCCACCGGAGAACCCCTCGTTGAGCGAGCGCTCCGCGAACGTGGGGTCCATGTTGAGCCGCTCCATGGCCTCCCGGACCTCCTTGACCCACAGCCGCAGCTTGGGCGCCTCGCCGCGGATCGCGGTCGCCGCGGTGCGCAGGAAGTTCGAGACGGACACGCCGGGGACCTCGACCGGGTACTGCATGGCGAGGAACAGCCCGGCCCGGGCCCGCTCGTCGACGGTCATCGCCAGGACGTCCTCGCCGTCCAGGGTGACGCTGCCGCCGGTGACGATGTACTTCGGGTGCCCGGCGATCGAGTAGGCCAGGGTCGACTTGCCGGACCCGTTCGGGCCCATGATGGCGTGCGTCTCGCCCTGCTTGACCGTGAGGTCGACGCCGCGCAGGATCTCCCGGCGCTCGGTGTCGGCCTCGACGGCGACGGTCAGGTCGTGGATCTCGAGCGTGGCCATGAGGTTCAGGACTCCCGGAGGGCGACGAGCACGTCGTCACCATCGATCGTGGTCGGGTAGACGGGGACAGGTCGGGTGGCCGGCAGCCCGGTGGGGCGGCCGGTGCGCAGGTCGAAGCGCGAGCCGTGCAGCCAGCACTCGATCGTGTGTCCTTCGACCTCCCCTTCGGAGAGGGGGATGTCGGCGTGCGAGCACACATCCTGGATCGCGTAGAACTCCCCGGCGCTGCGGGCGACGCACACCGCTTCGCCGTCGAACTCGACCCGCAGCGCCGTCTCGTCGTCGAGGTCGCCGACCGCGCAGGCCCGCCACCAGCTGGAGCTCACAGCCGGACCCGCGCGAGCTCGGTGTCGATGGCCGCCGACAGTCGCTGCTCCAGCTCGGGTACGCCGATCCGGGCGATGAGCTCGCCGAAGAACGCCCGCACCACCATCCGGCGAGCGAGGTCGGCCGGGATGCCGCGGGCCTGCAGGTAGAACAGCTGCTCGTCGTCGAACCGCCCGGTGGCGCTGGCGTGCCCGGCGCCGGCCACCTCGCCGGTCTCGATCTCGAGGTTGGGGACCGAGTCGGCGCGGGCGCCGTCGGTCAGCACGAGGTTGCGGTTGAGCTCGTAGGTGTCGGTGCCGACGGCCGCCGGTCGGATGAGCACGTCCCCGATCCACACGGTGTGCGCCGCCGCACCCTGCAGCGCCCCCTTGTAGGTCACCCGGCTACGACAGTGCGGCTCGCCGTGCTCGACGAACAGGCGGTGCTCGAGGTGCTGGCCGGCGTCGGCGAAGCACAGCCCGAGCAGCTCGGCGTCGCCGCCGGGGCCAGCGAAACGGACCGTCGGGCTGAGCCGGACCAGCTCCCCCCCGAGCGTGACCACGATCGAGCGGAACCGGGCGTCCCGCCCCACCAGCGCGGCCTGCGCCTCGACATGGACGGCGTCGGCGTCCCAGTCCTGCAGGCTCACCACGGTGAGGCCGGCCCCCGGGCCGACCCGGAACTCGGTGTTGGCCGCGAGTGTGGTGCTGCCGACGTGGTCGATCACCACGACGGCCTGCGCGCCCTCGGCCACGTCGACCACGATGTGGCCGTAGGTCGTACCCGGCTCCCCCCGGACGGTGAGGTACGTCGGCCTGGCGGCGACCGTGTTCCGCGGCACCGATACCACCAGCGCGGTGTCGACGGCGGCCATCGCCAGCGCGCTGACCCGGTCGGCCGGGGTGAGCACCGAGCCGACCAGGGGGTCGGTGCGCTCGACCGAGCGCACCTCAACCCCGGGCGCCGGGTCGACCTCGACGACCAGCTTGCCGTCGGGGGTGTGCGGCTCCAGCAGCGGACGCAGCCGGTCCAGCGGGGTGAACCGCCAGTCCTCCTCCCGCCCGCTCGGCACCGGAAACGCCGCCGGGTCGCGGGAGCGCAGCCGCTCGGGCCGGGCGTCGCCGGGGGAGCTCGTGGCGCGGCCGGTGCCAGGACCGGCCAGCCGGTTGCCGGCGCCGGCGGGTGCCACCGCCACGCCGCCACCGAGCACCCGCGCGGCGACGGTGGGCGGCCCGGCGGCGGCGGCCGGCGCAGGGGTCACGTCAGCCATGGATCAGCCCACGGCCCCTTCCATCTGCAGCTCGATCAGCCGGTTGAGCTCCAGCGCGTACTCCATCGGCAGCTCGCGGGCGATCGGCTCGACGAAACCGCGCACGATCATCGCCATGGCCTCGTCCTCGGACAGGCCGCGGCTCCGCAGGTAGAAGAGCTGGTCGTCCCCGATCTTGGAGACGGTCGCCTCGTGACCCATCGAGACGTCGTCCTCGCGGACGTCGACGTAGGGGTAGGTGTCCGAGCGGCTGACGGTGTCGACGAGCAGCGCGTCGCACTTCACGGTCGACCGGGAGCCGTGCGCGCCCTCCTGCACCTGGACCAGTCCGCGGTAGGACGTCCGACCACCGCCGCGGGCGACCGACTTGCTCACGATCGTGCTGGAGGTGTTCGGGGCGGCGTGCACCATCTTCGCGCCGGCGTCCTGGTGCTGGCCGGCGCCGGCGAACGCGATCGAGAGCACCTCACCCTTGGCGTGCTCGCCGACCATCCATACGGCCGGGTACTTCATCGTCACCTTCGAGCCGATGTTGCCGTCCACCCACTCCATGGTCGCGCCCTCGTGGGCCACGGCCCGCTTGGTCACCAGGTTGTAGACGTTGTTGGACCAGTTCTGGATCGTGGTGTAGCGGCAGCGCGCGTTCTTCTTCACGATGATCTCGACCACCGCCGAGTGCAGCGAGTCGCTGGAGTAGATCGGTGCGGTGCAGCCCTCGACGTAGTGCACGTACGCGCCCTCGTCGACGATGATCAGAGTCCGCTCGAACTGGCCCATGTTCTCGGTGTTGATGCGGAAATAGGCCTGCAGCGGGATGTCGACGTGCACGCCCGGGGGCACGTAGATGAACGAGCCGCCGGACCACACCGCGGTGTTCAGCGCCGCGAACTTGTTGTCGCCGACCGGGATCACCGAGCCGAAGTACTCCTGGAACAGCTCGGGGTGCTCCCGCAGGCCGGAGTCGGTGTCGAGGAAGATGACGCCCTGCTCCGCGAGGTCCTCGCGGATCTGGTGGTAGACCACCTCCGACTCGTACTGGGCCGCCACGCCGGAGACCAGGCGCTGCTTCTCCGCCTCCGGGATGCCGAGCCTGTCGTAGGTGTTCTTGATGTCCGCGGGCAGGTCGTCCCAGGTCGCCGCCTGCTTCTCGGTGGACCGGACGAAGTACTTGATGTTGTCGAAGTCGATGCCGGACAGGTCCGAGCCCCAGGTCGGCATCGGCTTCTTCTCGAACAGCGCCAGGCCCTTGAGGCGTCGCTTGCGCATCCACTCCGGCTCGTTCTTCAGCCCGGAGATGTTCTCGACGACCTCGGCGTTGATGCCGCGGCGCGCGGTCGAGCCGGCCAGGTCGCTGTCGGCCCAGCCGAACTTGTAGGTGCCCAGGCCCTCGAGCTCCGGGTTGGCCGTCTGGGTCATGACGAGGTCCTCTCGGACGCGATGAGAGCGGTTCGGCCACGCTCCGGGACGGAGAGCGGGATGTTGGTGGTGCAGACGCCGTCGCCGTGGGCGATCGTCGCGAGTCGTTGCACGTGCGAGCCGAGCAGCCGGGCGAAGACCTCGGTCTCGGCCTCGCACAGCTGGGGGAACTGCTCGGCGACGTGCTGCACGGGACAGTGGTGCTGGCAGAGCTGGACGCCGGTGCCGGCCACGGCCGCGGACGCGGCGTACCCGTCGGCGGTCAGCGCCGCCGCGAGCACCGCCGCCCGAGCCGCCGCCGGAGCGGAGTCGACCATCGGACGGTAGCGGGACTCCAGCTCGGCCACCCGCTGGGCGGCGAAGGCGGATACCGCCGCCGGGCCGACGGACTCGGCCAGGAAGCGCAGCGCGGCGGTCGCGATGTCGTCGTAGGCGTGCGGGAACGCGGCCCGACCGGCCTCGGTGAGCCGGAACAGCCGAGCCGGCCGGCCGCGGCCCCGGCTCTGCCCCCGCCGCGGGCGCAGCGGGGCGTCGGCGACCAGACCGTCGGCGGCCATGGCGTCGAGATGCCGGCGTACGGCGGCCGGGGTGAGCCCGAGCCGGCTGCCCAGGGCCGCCGCAGTGGCCGGGCCACCCTGCAGCAACAGCTCGGCGACCCGGTCGCGGGTCCGCCGGTCGGCCCCTGCGGTCGGCTCACCGACCGGCCGCAGGGCAGCTGCCGGGGCGGTCGGCGCCGCGGTGTTCGGCGCCGGATGGTTTTTCACAACGACAGTGTGTCGTATTTCCCGACGCGCATCAACTGCGGACACCGACACGCCGCCACGCACCTAGGGTGAGCGGGTGGCCGAGCCCCTGCGACCGTCGGTCGCCACGGTGCGCCGCCTGTGCGCTGCCGCGGTGCTGGCCAACGCCGGGATCGTCGTCACCGGCGGGGCGGTGCGGCTGACCTCCTCCGGGCTGGGCTGCCCGACCTGGCCGCGCTGTACGACCCGCAGCTTCACCCCGGAGAACCAGTTCCACGGGCTGGTCGAGTTCAGCAACCGGATGCTGACCTTCGTGCTGGCCGCGGTGGTCGTGGGGTGTGTGGTCGCGACGGTCCGCCAGCTCCCCCGCCGGCGGGTTCTCGTGCTGCTCGCGGTGGCGCTCGTTCTCGGCGTGGCCGCGCAGGCGGTGCTCGGCGGTGTCACCGTGCTGACCGGACTGAGCCCCGGCACGGTGATGGCGCACTTCCTGCTGTCGATGGTGCTGCTGGCGGTGGGGGGGGGGCTGCCCCAGCCCAGCCCCCCCCCCCCGACGCAGGGGGCCCCCCCCCCCGGCGGGGTGCCCCC
>JBBSHH010000053.1:0-16823 GCA_038253225.1 Mycobacteriales bacterium
GACCACCAGGTCCACTTCACCCGCAAGATGGGCGAGCTCGGGGTGTTACGGCTGGCGACCAGCGAGGAGCAGCTCCGCGCCGAGCTGCAGCGGGCGCTGGCCGACCCGGGGGCGCTGCGCTCCCTGCGGCCCGCCATCGGCGCGGGGGAGGGGTTGACCCGGTTCGGCCCGGTCGTCGCGACGTTGGGGGAGACCGCGAGCCGGCGATCCCGCTGGCGGCGGGGGGTGTCGGCGTGAGCGCTCCGAAGGTGTTGTTCATCGGCGGCTGGGGCCGCAGCGGCAGCACGCTGCTCGACCGGATGCTCGGCCAGCTCCCCGGGGTGGTCTCGGTCGGCGAGCTGCGCGACATCTGGCAGCGCGGGCCGATCGAGGACCGCCGCTGCGGCTGCGGTCGAGCCTTCTCCGAGTGTGACTTCTGGCAGCGGGTCGGCAAGGAGGCGTTCGGCGGCTGGGACAGCCTCGACCTCGACCGGGTCGCGGCGCTGCGGGCCGGCGTCGACCGGGTCTCCGCCGTCCCACTGCTGCTCCGCCCGGGCGCCCGGGAGACCTATCGTCGCGACCTCGCCGAGTACACCGCCCTGCTCGACCGTCTCTATGCCGGCATCGCCGCGGTGTCGGAGGCGACCACCATCGTCGACTCCTCGAAGATCCCGGTGTACGCCCTGGTGCTGCGCCACGCCGCCGTCGACATGCGCGTGCTGCACCTGGTCCGGGACAGCCGCGGTGTCCTCTACTCCTGGCAGAAGCAGGTGGAGCGGCCGGACGCCACCACCACCCGCGACTTCATGCTGCGCTACGGCGTCGCGATGGGCTGCGCCCGATACGTCGGCTACAACGCGATGACCGAGCTGCTGAGGCTGCTCGGCGTGCCCTACCGTCGGGTCCGTTACGAGGACGTCATCGCCGCCCCGTGGGACCGGCTGTCAGAGGTGGCGGCGTACGCCGGCGTGCAACCCGACCCGGCCCTGGAGCCGGTGCTGCGCGCCGGCGAGGTGCCGCTGGAGGTCAACCACACGGTGGACGGCAACCCGATCCGGTTCCAGGTCGGCACGATCAAGCTGCGACTCGACGACGCCTGGCGGCGCTCGATGCCGCGGCGCAAGCAGCGGCTGATCACCGGGTTGACCGCTCCGCTGCTGCTGCGCTACCGCTACCTCGGGAGCCGCTGACGATGTCCGAGCTCGACACCGGCCCCCTGGTCGCCTACATCGGCGGCTCCGGCCGCAGCGGCAGCACCCTGCTCGACCGCATCCTCGACCAGGTGCCGGACTTCGTCTCGGTCGGCGAGCTGGTCAAACTCTGGGGCAACAGCCCGCTGCCCAACCGGCTCTGCGGGTGCGGGGATCCGTTGCTGGCCTGCCCGTTCTGGACCGCGGTCACCGACATCACCTACGGCGGCTTCGACACCCCGGAGTTCGCCGCGGCCCGGCAGCTGTTGCGCTCCGTCACCCGCAGCCGGCACCTCCCGATGCTCGTCGCCCCCCGGATGGTGCCGGCCTTCGCCCGCCGGGTGGACGAGGCGGCCGGCCACCTCGAGCGGCTCTACGCGGCGATCGGCAAGGTCAGCGGGGCCGGTGTGATCGTCGACTCCAGCAAGGAGGCGCCGTACGCGGCGGTGCTGCGCCGGGTGATCGGCCAGCGGCTGCGGCTGGTGCACCTGGTCCGCGACGCCCACGGCGTGTCGTACAGCTGGACGAAGACCGTCACCAAGCCCGAGCAGGACAACCCGTCGGCGCAGCTGCACCGCTACCCGCCGGCGCAGATGGCGCTGCGCTGGGTCGGCTACAACGGCGTGCTGGACCTCATCGGCGCCACCGTGCCGTCGGTCGTCGTGCGGTACGAGAGCGTGGCCGCCGACCCGGTCGGCGTGATCGAGGATGTGCTGCGGGTGACGGGCCGGTCTCCGGTCGGGCACGTCGACCACATCGACGGCGGCACGGTGACCCTGCGTCCCTCGCACAGCGTCGCCGGGAACCCCATGCGCTTCCGGCAGGGGCAGCTCCCGCTGCGCCTCGACGAGGAGTGGCGGACCGAGATGAGCGGTCGGAACCGCGCGGTCGTCACCGTGCTGAGCAGCCCGATGCTGCTCCGGTATGGCTATCTGGGCCGGTCGCGCCGGGCCGGCGGCGCGGCGGGTGACCGGTGAGCGCCGAGAACCCCGCAGCGGCGCTGGACTGGCCGGCGGTGTCGGTGGTGATCCCGACCCGCGGTCGCCCCGAGCTGCTCCAGGCCGCGGTCGACAGCGTGCTCGGCCAGGACTACCCGGGGCCGGTCGAGTGCGTGGTCGTCTTCGACCGCACCGATCCGACGATCGAGGCCGCCGAGCCGCGGCCCGGGCGGCGGCTGCTGGTACGGCGCAACGCCCGCACGGCCGGGGCGGCCGGCGCCCGTAACGACGGCATTCTCGCCGCCACCGCAGAGTTGCTGGCGCTCTGCGACGACGACGACGAGTGGCTGCCGGCGAAGCTGCGGCTGCAGGTGGCGCTGCTTCGCGGCCACCCCGAGGCCGCGCTGGTGACCAGCGGGCTCACGGTCGTGCACGACGGAGTCGAGCGGGTCCGGCGGCCGCCGAGCCTGGTCACCACCCATGCCGACCTGCTTCGCGACCGGCGCACCGCGCTGCACACCTCGACGTACCTGTTCGTCCGGGAGCGGCTGCTCGGCGACATCGGGCTGATCGACGAAAACGTTCCGGGCAGCTACGGAGAAGACTACGATTGGTTACTACGCGCGACCAGATGCGGCGTGGTCATCACCACGCCTGAGCCGCTGGTAAGGGTGCTCTGGCACCAGGGGTCGTGGTTTTCGGGGCGCTGGGAGACGATCATCGACGCTATCCAGTACCTGGTGGCCCAACATCCCGACTTCGCTTCCTCGCCGCGCGGGCTGGGCCGTCTCTACGGTCGCCTCGCGTTCGCCCATGCCGCGCTCGGCCACCGGTCCGACGCGCGGACCTGGGCGATGCGCGCCTGGCGGCTGAACCGACGGGAACGCCGGGCCTACCTGGCCTGGATCGTGAGCAGCGGCCTCATACCTGCGGGCGCGGCACTACGGGTGGCGACCGCCACTGGAAGGGGAATCTAGGTGGCCACCGCGACCCTGACCCGCCCGCCCGCACCGGCGGGCACCCGAGCCCGGAGCCGGCGGCGCCTATGGCAGGGGCGCGCGCTTCCGTACGGGTGGCCGATCTACGCGATCTTCATTCCGTGGCCGCTGTACTGGGCGACCGGCACCGAGGCCCTGGTGTGGCCGCTGCTGTCGATCCCGATGCTGATGCACGTCGCCCGGCGGCGGCGGATCCGGGCGCCGAAGGGTTTCGGGATCTACCTCGCGTTCCTCGCGTGGATGGTCATCTCGGCGGTGTCGCTGCACGACTTCTCGCGGATCATGGCCTTCGCCTACCGGGGGCACCTCTACTTCACCGCCGCGGTGCTCCTGATCTACGTCTTCAACCTCGACCCGAAGCGGCTGCCGACCCGCCGCATCGTGTTCACGCTGATGATCTTCTGGGCGGTGATCGTCGCCTTCGGGTTCGCCGCGATGCTGTTCAGCAGCGTGAGCTTCCGCAGCCCGATGGAGCTGCTGCTGCCGCAGCGGCTGGTCAACATCCCGTTCGTCTACGCACTGGTCCACCCCAGCTTCGCCGGCGACAGCCGGCTGCTCGGCTACACCGTGGCCCGGACGCGCGCGCCGTTCAACTACACGAACGAGTGGGGGTCCAACGTCGCGCTGTTGACGCCCTTCGCGGTCTACGGGCTGTACTTCCTGCGCTCGCGGTGGCTCAAGGCGCTCACGATGTTCGGCCTGGTCGCCTCGCTGGTCCCGATCATCCTCTCGATCAACCGCGGGCTCTGGATCAGCCTGAGCCTCGGCGTGGTGTTCGTCGCCGGCCGCATCATCGCGCGCGGCAACATCAAGGTCTTCGCCGGAGCGCTCGCCGCAATCGCGGTCCTGACGATCATCACGGTGTTCACCCCGCTCGGCCAGGTGATCACGGACCGGATCGCGCACCCGAACACGGCCGGCCGGGCGGCGCTCTACAGCTCGGCGACCGACAAGGCGCTGGCCTCGCCGCTGCTCGGCTACGGCGCGCCGCAGCCGGACGCCTCCCGGCCCGGTGCACCTTCGGCGGGCACCCACGGCCAGCTCTGGACGCTGCTGGTGTCCCAGGGCGTCCCCGGCCTGGTGCTCTACGTCGCGTTCTTCGCCTTTGCGTTCCTGGCCGCGTGGCGGGTCAGCCTATGGGGGTTGTGGCCGCAGGCGGTCCTGCTCATCGGGCTGGTGCAGATGCCCGTCTACAACGGACTGCCGGTACAGATCCACCTCATGATGATCGCGATCGGGCTGTGCTGGCGGGACCTGCAGGGCCGCCGGGGGGCGGGTCGGGCGGCGGCTGCGCCGCCGGCGTCCGCGACCGCGGCGCCCCGGCCGCCGGTGGCCGGCCCGCGGGCCCTCGGGGCGTCATGAGCTACGACACCCAGGACGTGCTCCCGGTGGCCGCGGCGACGCCCGGCGAGGACCTGGTCGGGCAGCGGACCGGGCGGCCGTCGCGGGAGCAGGGCGCGGAGCTACGGTCGATGGCGCGCGGCAGCGTGCTCAACCTGTTCGGCGTCGGCTGGGCCGGGGTCTTCGGCTTCGTCCTGGTGATCATCCTCACCAAGGGGCTCGGCCCGCGCCAGTACGGCGTGTTCGCGGTCGCCACCGCGCTGTTCACGATCCTGTTCAACATCGGCCAGCTCGGCTCGAACACCGGCCTGCTGCGCCAGATCCCGCGGCTCAAGGTGCTCAACCGGCCGGCCGACATCCGGGTCACGCTGCTCATCTCGCTGCTGCCGACGCTGGCGGTCGGGGCCATCATGGCGGTGCTGGTCTGGGTGTTCGCCCCGCAGCTGGCCAGCGTCCTGGTCAAGGAGGTCCCGGCCGGACAGGCTGAGGGCTACTTCCGGGTTCTGGCCCCGTTCCTGCTGGTCGCCTCCGCGGCCCCGTCGGCGCTGGCCGGCGTCCGCGGCTTCGGCAGCTCGCGGTTGTTCGTGCTCGTGCAGAACATCGCCATCCCGACCCTGCGGCCGGTGGCCGCCCTCGCGGTGCTCGCCCTGGGCTTCGGCGGCGTCGCGGTCACCGTCACCTGGAGCGCGCCGATCGCGATCAGCTTCGTGGTCGGCGCGGTCGCGTTGGCCCGGCTCAGCCGGCGGGCCCAGGCCGACGGGGGGGCGCCGGCCCGCCCGGTCGGTGAGACGAGCCGGGAGTTCTGGAGCTTCGCGGCGGCACGCGGGGTGGCCGGCGCGATCGCGATCGCGGTCACCTGGATGCCGATCCTTTTCCTCGGCTCCATGCGCTCGGCCCGCGAGGCGGGCACGTTCTCCGCCGTCAGCCGTTATGCGATCATGGCGAGCTTCGCCTTCCAAGCGATGCGGGTGGCCATCGGCCCGCAGATCAGCGCGCTGCTCGCGCAGAAGCGCAAGACCGACGCGGAGGCCGTCTACCAGACCGCGACCTGGTGGCTGATGGCGCTGTCCTGGCCGTTCTTCCTCAGCCTCTGCGTGTTCGCGCCCACCTGGCTCAGCGTGTTCGGCAACAGCTTCACCGACGGCGCCGCGGCACTGACCCTGATCTGCCTGTCCGGGCTGGTCGACATGGGCACCGGCAACGTCACGCTGGTACTGCTCATGAGCGGCCGGAGCTCGTTCAACCTGTTCAACATCTCGGCCGGCCTCACCGTCAACCTGGTGCTCTCGCTGCTGCTGATCCCGCCGTACGGTGTGCTGGGAGCGGCGATCGCGTGGGCCGCGACGGTGCTGACCGAGAACCTGCTCGCGGTCGCCCAGGTCCGCTACTTCATGCAGATGCGACCGTTCGGTCCCGGCTACCCCCTGGTGGCCTTCGCCGCGCTGGGCTGCTTCGGCGCGGTTGGCCTGGCGGCCCGGCTGACGTTCGGGTCCTCGGCGTCCACGTTGTTCGGCTCGGCGGCCATCGGCGGAGTCGTCTACGCCGCGCTCATGTGGCGCTGGCGGCACCGGCTGCACTTCGGCATCCTCGCCGACGTCGTCCGCCGCCGGCGGCGCGGTCCCGCGCGGGCCCGGGCCGGGGCGACCGCATGACCGCCGTCGGCTCGCCATTGGCCGGGCGGCTCAAGGCCCGCACGCCGGTGCCGGCGCGGGAGACCGCGAAGGGGCTGCTGCGCACCGGTGCCGTGCTCACCAGCCCGCTGCGGCCGCTGCCAGACTTCATCATCATCGGGGCCAAGCGCTGCGGCACCACCTCGCTGCACAACTGGCTGCTGCAGCACCCGGGGGTAGCGCCAATCGTCCCGGCCAGCCAGGGGCGCAAGGGCGTCCACTACTTCGACCGCAGCTACACCAGGTCGACCTGGTGGTACCGCTCGCACTTCCCGCTGCAGCTGCCCGGCCGGCCGCACCGGGTCTGCGGGGAGGCGAGCCCCTACTACCTGGTGCACCCGCAGGCACCGGAGCGGGTGGCCGCGGTCGCGCCCGGCGTCCGGCTCATCGTGCTGCTCCGCGACCCGGCCGAGCGCGCGTACTCCCAGTACCGCGACGAGGTCAAGCTCGGCCACGAGACCCTGAGCTTCGCGGACGCGCTCGCGGCCGAACTGGAGCGGATGGCTCCGGAGCTGCAGCGGCTGGCCGCGGACCCGGCCTACTACAGCCACCGGCACGAGCACCTGTCCTACGCCGCGCAGAGCAGCTATGCGGACAACCTCCGCCGCTGGCTGGCCCACTTCGACCGGGACCAGTTCTGCGTGCTCACCAGTGAGGCGATGTTCGCCGACCCGGCGGCGGCCTACCACCGGGTCACCGAGTTTCTCGGTCTGCCGGCCTACCGGCCGCCGGCTTTCGGCCGCTTCAACGCCAGCCCGCCGCTGCCGGCCGACCCGACCGTCGCGGCGCTGCGCCGTCAGCTGGCGCCCCAGGTGGCGGCGCTCCCCGAGCTCGTCGGCCTGCAGCCGACCTGGACGGCGGCGGCGTGAGCGCGGTCCGCGTCCGGCTGGTCCGGGACGGGCGGGTCGGCGCGGTGCGGGGCCGGCTGCCCACCCGACGACCGCGGCGACCGACGTCGGCGCCTCCGGTCAGCGAGGGGCTACGCCGGCTGCTCGGGCAGATCGTGCTGGGCGGCAGCAACGTGGAGATCACCCGCGACGTCGCAACCCGACCGGGGGAGGCCGTCGTCGCCGCCTGGGCGGTGCTGCCCAGCGCGGCCCACCCCCGCATGATCGTGCCGCTGGGCAACCGGCAGGCGGCCGCCCGGTCACTGCGACTGCGGTGGGACAGCTACTGGGCCCCGCGCGTGCACGTGAAGCGGGCCCTGGTCCTCGCCGGGCTGCGCACCGGGGTGCTGCCGGCCGTGCTGGGGGAACGGGTGGAGGTGGTGCGGCTGCCGGTCAACGGCAGCAGCCTCGTCGAGAGCCTGCTGCCCGCGCGGCTGGCGGAGGTGTTCGGCACGCCCATCATCGTGGGCGCCGAGAACATCGACGACGACCCGCACAAGAACCAGGTGCTGCACGCGATGACCGCTGTGGGTGAGCCGGTCGGCTTCGTCAAGGTCTCCCGTGGCGAGCTCAGCCGGGCGTTGCTCGGCACCGAGGCGGCCGCGCTGAAGCGGCTCGGAAACTCCCCGCTGCCCGGCATGCAGGTGCCCCGGGTCCTCGACCACGGTGCATGGCAGGACGGCGAGGTGCTGGTCACCGCGCGGCTGCAGCCCGACCGCCGTTCGGTGGTGTCCCGCACCGACCCGCCGGCGCTGGCCCTGACCGCGGCGGTGTTCGAGGCCGGCCACCGGGAGCGCTCGCCGCTCGCGGTGAGCAACTACTGGGCCGGCGTACGGGTCCGGGTGGACGGTCACGTCCGAAGCGACACCCGCAACCTCGGGGCCCGGCTGGCCAGGCTGACCGGCGAGCTGGAGCGGTTGGCCGAGCAGGAGCCGCTCGAGCTCGGTGGCTGGCACGGTGACTGGCTGCCATGGAACATGGCGCACTGCGGCAGCGAGCTGCTCGTGTGGGACTGGGAGTACGCCGGGCTGAGCGCACCGTTGGGCTTCGACCTGCTGCACTTCCTGTTCGGGGTCGCGTTCTTCGCCCGTGACGCCGACGCGATCACCGCCGCGGCCCGGGCAGAGGCGCGCGGCCTGCCACTACTGCGCCAGCTCGGGGTCGGCGACCCGGCGGCGCGCGTCACGTTCACGGCGTACCTGCTGGAGATGCTGCTGCGCCGCCTCGACATCGTCGTCAGCGGCGGCGGGGCGGACGACGACCGTGTCTACCCGATGCTGCCCGACGCGCTCGAGCAGGCCCTCGGCCGGCTCGCCGACCGGGTGCCCAGCCGGGACGGTCGACCCTGATGCGCCGGTCACGCTGCGTTGCTCAGTGCGGCGACCCCGCCCGGTCGGACAACGTTCACCCGACCTGCCTAGCGGCCGGGCAGCCGAATGGGCCTGGTACGCCACGGCTTGGCCACTACTCTGAGTTATTGAGGCTGGCTGTCTCTGCGGCCGGTAAAGGAGTCCCCTGCGGACCGATCTACCGGCCGGCATGCACCTATCCTGATGGCATCCCGCAACGACCGTCCGGCCGGACGGGCGCGCGCCGACACGAGGGGAACCTGAAGTGCCAACCGAGGCGACATTCGATGCCGCAGACGACGGTGTCGTCGACTTCAGCGAGTACTTCCGGGCCCTGGTCCGGCGCAAGTGGCTCATCCTGGCGCTGGCGCTGCTCGGGGCCCTGGGCGGCTATGCCTTCGGCATGACCGCCGCCAAGAGCTACACCGCGACCGCAGTGGTGCAGGTCCGCACGGTGGCCGCGGACGACAAGAACCCCGACCCCGGCGGCAACATCAACATCTCGACGCAGCAGCAGGTCGCGAGCGCCGGCGCCGTCGCCGAGGTGGTGCAGAAGCGGCTGAAGACCACGCAGACCACCGGCCAGCTGCTCTCCGGCCTCATCGTCACCGTGCCGGGCAAGGCCAACACGCTGACGATCTCCTACACCGCCGGTAACCCCAAGGATGCCGCCACGCTCGCCCAGGCGTTCGCCGAGTCCTACCTGCAGTACCGGCGCGACCCGGCGACGAAGCTGATCAGCGACCGGACCAAGGCCGCGCAGGCGAAGCTGGTCGCGCTACAGGGCCAGATCACCAAGGTGCAGGGCGTGCTCGCCACCCAGCCGAAGGGCAGCACCGCCTACAACAACGCGGCCGGGCTGCAGAACGTGCTGCAGCAGCAGGTGGCGCCGCTGCAGCAGAACCTCAACACCCTCGAGGCGCTGATCATCGACCCGGGCCAGGTGATCGCCGACGCCGTACCGCCGACCAAGCCCTCCGGCCTGTCCTCGAAGATCCTCATCGTGGCCGGGCTGCTGGTCGGGCTCGTGCTGGGTCTGATCCTGGCGCTGGTGCGGGACCGGACCGACAAGCGGCTGCAGCGCCGCGGCTCGCTGACCCGCCAGCTCGGCATGCCGGTGCTCGCGGTGCTGCCCGGCCGGGCCGGCTCGCTGGAGCGGCGCGAGGACACCCTCGTCACGCTGACGAACAACCCGCCGTACGCCGTCGAGTCCTACGAGGCGCTGGTCGCCGGCATCCTGGTCACCGGACGCCGGGAGAACCTCCGGACGCTGGCCGTGACCGGTCCGCTGGCCGGCAAGAGCGCCGCGATGGTCGCGGCCAACGTGGCCGTGAGCATCACCCGCTCCGGCCAGCGCACCGTGCTGGTCTCCGCCGCCGCCGACGGGACGCTCGAGCGGATGTTCGACCTCGGCGGTGAGCCCGGGCTGCACGACGTGATCGCCGGCGACGCCTCGCTCGGGGCGGCCCTGCACCACCACCCGACGGTGGAACGGCTGACCATCCTGCCCAGCGGCACCGCCGACGGCTCCGGCCGGCTGATCAACCCGGAGACCGTGCGCCGGCTGCTCGCCTCGCTGCGGGAGGACTTCGACTTCGTGGTCATCGCCGCGCCGCCGGCGCTGGTCTCGGCCGAGGCCCTGGTACTGGGCTCCGCGGCGGACGCTGTCGTGATCGTCGCGCAGGCGGGCAGCACCCGCACCGACGACGTCGCCGACGTGACCGAGCGGCTGGAGTCGCTCGGAGCGCACGTGCTCGGAGCGGTCGTCAGCGGCGGCCGGGTGCCGCCGGCGCGGCGCCGGGCGCAGAGCCGACCGGTCGCCGTGGCGTCGTCGTCGGCTGTGGAGACGCGGTCGAACGCCTCGGTGCTGCAGCGCTGACCACCGATCGAGCTCATCGGTCCACGGCCGCCGGAACACCGGTCGGCGGCCGTGGATTGGTCTTTGTCGATGGAGGACGCCGTGAACAGCGCTACGACGCGGGGATGCCGGTGACGACCCGGCGCCGCGCGCCGGCTCGGTCATGGGCCCTACCGCCCGACCCGCAGCGGCCGGTACGGGTGCTGTTCATCGCCGGCCAGGGGCGCAGCGGCACCACCCTGCTCGACCGGATGCTCGGCCAGCTCCCCTTCTTCTGTTCGGTCGGCGAGATGATCCACCTGTGGGCGCACGGCCTGCAGGGGGAGCGCTGCGGCTGCGGCGAGGCCTTCCACAACTGCCCGTTCTGGCAGAAGGTCGGCGCCCGGGCCTACGGCGGCTGGGACAACATCTCCGCCGCCGAGATCTACGCGCTGCAGCGCTCGGTCGACCGCAGCCGCTACATCCCGGCGATGGTCTCGCCCCATCGGTCGGCCGCGTTCGCCGCCCGGCTGAACGCCTACGTCGCACACCTCGCCACGGTCTACCGGGCCATCGCCGAGAGCTGCGACGGACGCATCATCATCGACTCGAGCAAGCAGCCGTCGGTGGCCTACCTGCTCAGCCGCACCCCCGGGATCGACCTGCGGGCGCTGCTGATGGTGCGCAGCAGCCACGGGATGGCGTACTCGTGGACCAAGCTGGTCACGAAACCCGAGGTCGTCGACCGGGTCGAGCACATGCCCCGCTACCGGCCAGCCCGCTCCGCGGCGTACTGGAACCTCTACAACGAGCTGTTCCAGGGCCTGAGCCGGCTGGGCGTGCCCACCACGGTCCTCAACTACGAGGAGGTGGTCCGCAGCCCGCGGGCGCAGCTGGAGAAGGTGGTGCGGCTGGTCGACCAGCCGGTGCGGGAGGCCGACTTCGCCTGGCTCGCCGGGGACCGGGTCACGCTCGGCCCGACCCACACGGTCTCGGGCAACCCGATGCGGTTTCAGACCGGCGAGCTGCAGCTGCGTCTGGACGAGGAGTGGCAGCAGCGGATGCGCCGGGTGGACCGGCTCAAGGTCAGCGCGGTGTCGGGCCCGCTGCTCCGCCGGTACGGCTACGGCTTCGACGGCAAAGTCTTCCGCCGATGACCGACGCCCCGGTCTTTCCCTTCTTCGTCGGGTGCGGGCGCTCCGGCACCACGATGGTGCGGGCGATCTTCAACGCGCACCCGGCGCTCGCCGTACCGAGCGAGTCGTGGTTCATCCCGACGCTGGCCCGCCGTGCCCGCCGCTACGCCGGACCGCCGGTGCGCGGCGACCTGCTCGCCGCCGACCTGGCCGCGGACAGCTGGTTCCAGCGCTGGGAGCTCCCGCCCGGCGACGTCGCCGCAGCCCTCGCCGAGACGCAACCGGCGGATCTGGCGGCCGCGCTGCGCCGGGTGTTCGCGCTCTACGCCGACCGCGAGGGCAAGCCGCGGTACGCCGACAAGACCCCCGGCTACGTGACGAACCTGCGGCTGCTGGGGGAGCTGTTCCCCGAGGCCCGCTTCGTCCACATCATCCGGGACGGGCGGGACGTCGCGACCTCGTTCCTGCGGGTGCCGTTCGGCCCGGCCACGCTGCCGGAGGCGGCCCTGTTCTGGCGCGCCCGGGTGCTGGCCGGTCGCCGCGCCGGGGCCCGGCTCGGGCCGCACCGCTACCGCGAGGTGCGCTACGAGGACCTGCTCGAGGAGCCGGTCGAGCAGACCCGCCTGCTGTGCTCGTTCCTCGAGCTGGACTACGACACGGCCATGCTCCGCTACCACGAGCGCGCGGACTCGGTGCTCTCCAGCACCCGGCCGGGCGCGCACGACAGCCTGCGGCTGCCACCCACGAAAGGCCTGCGGAGCTGGCGGGCCACCCTCGACGCCGGCCAGGTCGCCACCTTCGAGGGGCTGGCCGGTGACGCGCTCGCCGCCGCCGGCTACGAGGTCGCGGCGGGTCGGGCGAGCCGGTCCGGCGGGCTACCGGGCCGGGCTCGCCGGCTGGCTGCCGGGGGCCGGGCCAGCGTCCACCGGGGACGCCGGACGTTGCGGCGCCGTCGCGCCGGCAGCGGCGTCGCGGCGGCCTGACCGTCCGGTCACCGACCGTCGCCGGCACAGTAGGCTTCGCCTCATTCCTCCTGGCCGGAGGCTCCCGCGGCGTCGTCGCGCCGACCCGGCCGGCGACCCGAAAGGTCCGCCCGTGCGACGCCTGCTCCTGCCCGCCGCCACCTCGCTGGCGTTGCTCGCCGGCATCATCGGTCCGGCTTCGGCCACCCCACCGGCGGGCACCGCCCGTTCCATCCCGGCCGCAAGCTCGGCGCTGCCCACCTCCGGGACCCAGTTCGGCGCCTACGTCGAGGTCGACCCGCACACCGGGACCGATCGACGCAGCGCCGTCACCCACTTCGAGTCGCTGATCCAGCGGAAGATCGCCATCGAGCGCGTCTACCGCACCTGGAACGAGAGCTTCCCGACCGCGGACGACCTCTGGTCGCGCAACCAGGGGCACACGCTCTACGTCTCCTGGGGGTTGGGCCGGCACAACGCGTTCGGTATCACCTGGGCCGACGTGGCGGCCGGCCGCCAGGACGCGCGCATCGACGCGTGGGCCGCGGGCATCCGGCGTTTCGGCGCGCCGATGTACTTCTCCTTCCACCACGAGCCCGAGCTGTCGCAGGCGAACTCGGGCACCCCGACCGACTACATCGCGGCGTACCGGTACGTCCACGACCGGTTCGTGGCGGACGGGGTGACGAACGTGACGTATGGCCTGACGCTCGTCGCCCTGACCGCCGCCAAGGGGAACGCCGGCATGTGGTACCCGGGCGGCGCCTACGTCGACGTCGTCGCCGCGGACGGCGCGAACTGGTTCGGCTGCACCGGCATCAGCACGGCGACCTGGCGCAGCTTCCGGACGATCTTCGAGCCGTTCTACCAGTGGGCCCTGTCGGTCAACAAGCCCATGGTCGTCGCCGAGTACGCCAGCAGCGAGGACCCGGCGAACCCGGGCCGCAAGGCGGCCTGGTTCGGCTCCGCCGCGAAGGTGCTGAGGACCTGGCCGCAGGTCCGAGCGGTGTCCTACCTGCAGGTCGCCGGTGGGCACGGCTGCCCACCGCGGTTCGTCGACTCCTCCCGCCGCTCGCTGCGGGCCTTCCGGGCGATGGGCGCCGACCCGCACCTGAGCGGCTGAGCCCGGTAGTCTGGCCCGGTATCGGGCTCGGACTGGAGGTTCTGTGTCGGAGCAGCCGACGACGACGATGCGCCGCCGTCCGGCGGCCCCGAGCCCGGTCGGGGACGCGCTGGTGACCGTTCCCAACCTGCTCAGCCTGGCCCGGCTGCTCGGGGTCCCGGTATTCGTCTGGCTCGTTCTCGGCCCGCACGCCGACGGCATCGCGGTCGGGCTGCTGTTCGCCAGCGGCGTCACCGACTGGCTGGATGGCAAGATCGCCCGGGTCTGGAACCAGTCGAGCCGGCTCGGCCAGCTGCTCGACCCGCTCGCCGACCGCCTCTACGTCGTGACGATCGTGCTGGCGCTGGCGGTCCGCGGCATCCTGCCGTGGCCGCTGGCGGCCGGCCTGTTCGGCCGGGACCTGCTGCTCGCCGGCACCCTGCCGTTGCTGCGCCGGCACGGCTACGGCCCGCTGCCGGTGCACTTCCTCGGCAAGGCGGCGACGTTCAACCTGCTCTCGGCATTCCCGCTGGTGCTGCTCGGGGCCGGCGGCGGGCCGGTCGCGGCGGTGCTGCGGCCGCTCGGCTGGGCCTTCTTGGGTTGGGGTGTCGCGCTGTACTGGTGGGCCGGCTGGCTCTATCTGGTCCAGGTCCGCTCGCTGGTCCGCCAGCCGGTCGGGACGCGCCGGTGAGGGCGGTCGTGATGGCCGGCGGTGAAGGTACCCGGCTGCGCCCGATGACCGCGAACCAGCCCAAGCCGCTGCTGCCGGTGGTCAACCGGCCCATCCTCGAGCATGTCCTGCGGCTGCTGCGCCGGCACGGCTTTCGGGACAACGTCGTCACCGTGCAGTTCCTGGCGGCGCTGGTGCGCAACTACTTCGGTGACGGTGACGAGCTCGGGATGCGGCTGGAGTACGCCACCGAGGAGACCCCGCTCGGCACGGCCGGCAGCGTCCGTAACGCCGCGGACGCACTCGCCGGCGACGAGCCGTTCCTGGTGATCTCCGGCGACGCCCTTACCGACCTGGACCTGACCGAGATGGTCCGCTACCACAAGGACCGCGGCGCGATCGTGACCGTCGGGCTGAAGGCGGTCCCGAACCCGCTGGAGTTCGGCATCGTCATCGCCGACGAGGACGGCCGCATCGAGCGCTTCCACGAGAAACCCACCTGGGGCCAGGTGTTCTCGGACACGGTCAACACCGGCATCTACGTGATGGAGCCGGAGGTGCTCGACCGGGTGGCGCCGGGGGAGAACGTGGACTGGTCCAGCGACGTCTTCCCGATCCTGCTCAAGCAGGGTGCGCCGATGTTCGGCTACGTCACCGATGCCTACTGGGAGGACGTCGGCACCCAGGAGAGCTACCTCAAGGCCCACGCCGACGTGCTCAACCGGCAGGTCGACGTCGACATCGACGGGTTCGAGCTCTCGCCGGGCATCTGGGTCGGCGAGGGCGCCGACATCGACCCCGAGGCGATCCTCAAGGGGCCGCTCTGCGTCGGTGCCTACGCGAAGGTCGAAGCGGCCGCGGAGCTGCGGGAGTACACCGTGCTCGGCAGCAACGTGATCGTCAAGGGTGGCGCGTTCGTGCACCGGGCGGTCGTCCACGACAACGTCTTCCTCGGCCCGCACACCAACCTCCGCGGCTGCGTGATCGGCAAGAACACCGACATCATGCGCGGGGCCCGGGTGGAGGAGGGCGTCGTCGTCGGGGACGAATGCGTCGTCGAGGAGGAGGCCTTCTTGTCCTCCGGGGTGAAGGTCTACCCGTTCAAGACGATCGAAGCGGGAGCGGTCGTCAACACCAGCGTGATCTGGGAGTCCCGTGGGCAGCGCAGCCTGTTCGGGCCCCGGGGGTTCTCCGGGCTGGTCAACGTCGAGATCACCCCGGAGCTCGTGGTCCGGCTGGCCAGCGCCTACGCCACGACGCTGCGCAAGGGCAGCGTGGTCACCACGTCCCAGGACGCCTCCCGCGCCGCCCGCGCCCTCAAGCGGGCCGTGACCAGCGCGCTGAACGCCTCCGCGATCGACGTCCGCGACCTGGAGGTGGCACCGACCCCGGTGACCCGGTTCGAGGTGGCCCGCAGCGACTCCGTCGGCGGCGTGATGGTGCGCACCACTCCGGGCGATCCGCAGGGCGTCGACATCCTGTTCCTGGACGAGCACGGCGCGAACCTCTCCGCAGCCGCGCAGCGCAAGCTGGAGCGGGTGTTCAGCCGGCAGGAGTTCCGTCGGGCCTTTCCGGGCGAGATCGCCGACCTGTCGTTCCCGGCCCGGGTGCTCGACGTCTACGTGCAGGAGCTGCTGCGCTGCGTGGACGTCTCCGGCGTCCGCGAGGCCGGCCTGAAGATCGTGCTGGACACGGCCGGTGGCGCCGCCGCGTTGGTGCTGCCGGCGCTGCTGGGCCGCCTCGGTGTCGACGTGCTCATCGTTCACGGCCGGCTCGACCAGTCGTCACCGACGGAGACGCTGGCCGAGCACATGCTCGCGCTGGAGCGCCTCGGCGAGCTCGTGGCGTCCTCCCGGGCCGCGTTCGGCGCCCGGTTCGACCCGGTGGGGGAGCGGATCGCGCTGGTCAACGAGCGCGGGGAGCTGATCCACGACGACCGGGCGCTGTTGGTCCTGGCCGACCTGATCAGCGCCGAGCGCCGGACCGGTCGGATGGCGCTGCCGATCACCACGACCCGGGTGGCCGAACGCGTCGCACGCTTCCACGGCGCGTCGGTGCAGTGGACATCCACCTCACCCGACGACCTCACCCGGGCCGCGTCCGAACCCGGCGTCACCTTCGCCGGCGACGGCCGCGGGGGGTTCGTGGTCCCGGAGTTCTCCCCGGCGATCGACGGCATCGCGGTGTTCGTCCGGCTGCTCGGGCTGGTCGCTCGGACCCGGCTGACGTTGAGCCAGATCGATGCTCGCATCCCGATCGCCCATGTGCAGCGACGCGACGTGCCGACACCCTGGGCCGTGAAGGGGGCGGTGATGCGGGCCGCGGTCACGGCTGCCGGCAGCCGGCAGATCGAGACCACCGACGGCGTCCGGGTCGTCGAGGCCGACGGCCGCTGGACCCTGCTGCTGCCCGATCCGGCGGAGGCGGTCACCCACCTGTGGGCAGAGGCCCCCGACCCGGACGCCGCCGCCGGCCTACTCGACGAGTGGAGTGTGGTGGTGCAGGCCGCCGGGCGGTAGCCGCGCGCCGCGACCGGGCCCGCCGCCGGATGTTGCGAGAATGGGCGGGTGCCCGTGCCGCCCGGATCCGTCGCCCGGCCGCGCCCCGACGGTTCGATGTCGCTACTCACCGACCTCGTGGCGCACAGCCTCGACGACGCCTACGCCGTCGCGGCCGCCCGGCGGGCGGGCGCCCCGTCCGGCCGGCGCGGCCGCAGGCCCGGCGGCGCCCCCGGCCGGCGGCTGCTGGGCGGGGGGCTGTTCGC
>JBBSHH010000054.1:0-16131 GCA_038253225.1 Mycobacteriales bacterium
CACGATCTTCTTCGCGTCGAGGACGTAGCCGGACAGCGCCGAACCCAGCCCGGTGAGGAGCGGGGCGACGGTGCGGATCTGGTACCCAACCCCGGAGGGGGTGGCCAGCCCGTACGCCAGCTCGAGGTTGGTGATGTAGGTACCGCTCACCGAGGTGACCCGGTACACGCCATGGTCGCGGGCGGCCAGCTCGGCGAACGCCCGCGGCTGCGGGTAGACGTCGCGGGGCCGGACGAACGGGACGTGTCCGTAGCCATAGGACAGCAGGTCGACGGCGACCAGCCCGAGCACCGCCGCGGCGGCCGTCGACCGGGGCAGCCGACTCAGCACGACCGGGGTGAGCAGGACAAGCACGACCAGCAGGAGCAGCACCGAGGAGGTCGGGCCTCGGAACCACCGCACCGGTTTGAGAGTGTTGTCCGACAGGTGCCGCAACGCCACCGCGCCGACCAGCGCCTCGACGACGAGCGCAGCCCACCAGCCGGTGCGCTGCGGGGCCCGGAGCCGGCGTTCGCGGGCCAGCCGCTGGAGCACCGTGACGCCCAGCCCGGCGAGCACGGCGAGGCAGAACTGGCTCAGGTACTCCACCCGCCAGGTGGGCAGCCGCCCGAACACCGGCAGCCGCGTGGATGTGCGGAACAACGGTCCCGCCCCGTAAGCCACCAACGCAGCAGTCAGCCCGCTGCCGACGAACAGCACGACATCGCGGCGCCGGGCCCACATCAGCGCGAAGGGCGCCGCCAGCAGCGGGAGCATCCCCAGGTACGTCGCTCCCTCCGGGATGAGGATGCCGGCCGAGTTCGGCGTGCCGCGGGTGTCCCGGGACACCACCCCCAGCGACTGCACGCGGGCCAGGTGGTTGCCGCCCCGGTTCTGGGTGGCGCGGGTGGTCAGGCCGATCCACTCCTGGGCAGGAAGCAGCTGCACCGCGACGACCAGCAGCGCCAACACGCCGGCGAGCAGCAGCAGGCCCAGCAGCCGCACCGAGAACCAGCGGTCGCCGCGGACCGGGGTGAGGACCCGCCAGAGGGCGAAGAGGGCGGCCATGGCCAGCACGTAGGCCTCGGTCTGCGGATGCCCGACCAGCAGGGGCGGGGCGAGGGCCAGCGCCACCAGGGCCGCCCGCCGCGGGGTGGGCCGCTCCCACACCTTCTGGATGGCCAGGCAGATCAACGGCAGCCACAGGGCGGCGTCCACCTGCGGCCAGCCGGACCAGGTCAGCAGGAAACCGGAGAAGCCGTAGGCGAGGCCGGACACCACCGATCCGGTGCGGCTGGCGCCGAGCGATCGCACGAACAGGGCCATGAACCAGGCCGCGAGCAGCATCCGGACCGGGTAGAGCAACGCCCAGGCGAGATGGGTCGGCAGCGCGTAGTAGAGCCAGTTGAGTGGGTAGAGCATGCCGCTCGCATAGGCACCGAAGAACGGCTGACCGGCGAGCAGATGAGCGTTCCAGAGTCCCAACGTGCCGGCCGAGACGGCGCCGGCCGCCTGCAGGTGAAGGGCATAGACGCCGGAGACGAGATCGCCCATCTCGGCGTGGTGGCCGTTCACCGGGTGCGAGCCGGCGATGCTGGCGAACAACGGGAAGCCGAACACCACGTCCATCGGCAGCGGGACCATCCCGCGCAGCAGGACCGGCCAGTAGTCCAACCCGACGATCACCGCCAGCAGCGCCAGCGACTGCAACCGGAACGACCGCAGCAACGGCTTCCACCGGCGCTGCCCTCGGTTCGCGGGTGTCGCGGGCATGCGCCGGGTCGATCCTTCACCGTCGTGGGTGCGGCCGCGGTACGGCGGGCGGCCGGAGTCTAGGGAGCGCCCCCGCCGGGTGGCCGCCTCGGTCACGCCAGGGTAGCCAGACGACTCGGGGGGGCGGTGGTGGCCAGGCAGCACGTAGCGTGGGCGCGTGCAGCCGCTGGCGCCCGTCGTCCTCGTCACGGCCGCCAGCGTGCTGGCGCCGGTCCTCGGGCCGGTCCACGGGCCGGTGCCGGACCGGAGCGCCCGATGACCCTCACCGCGGACCGCACCGTCTCGGCTCCCCCGGCCGACCGCCGGCGGTCCTGGCTTTACGCCGGCGGTGCCGGCGCCGGCGCGTTCACGGTGCTCGTGGTCGTGCTGGTCACCGGCGGCGGCGCCCCGCAGCGGGCGCCAGTGGGGCTGCCCGACCCCGGCCCGCTGACCGGGTGGGGTCTGCCGTTGGTTCGGCTGACCGCGGACATCGCCGGCGTCGCCACGGTCGGGCTGCTGCTCGCGGCGGCCCTGCTGCTGCCCACCCAGGGCGGCGCGCTGATGGCCTCCGCGACGCGCTGCTGCCGCAGCGCCGCGCGGGTCGCGGCTCTGTGGGCGGTGGCCGCCGCGGTCGAGGTCGTGCTCGCCTTCGCCGACTTCCTGGGCGTCCCGCCGGACCAGGCTCTCGGACGGCGTCTCGGCTCCTATATCGACCTCACGACCCAGGGCCGAACGCTGTCGACGCAGGTCGCCCTGGCGGCCGTCGTCGCCGTTGGCGCCTGGCTCGCGGTCCGCACCCGCGGCGCGATCCTGGTGCTGCTGGTGGCCCTGGCCGCGGTCGTCGCGCCGGCCCTGGCCGGCCACTCGGCGACCGAGGACAACCACATGCTGGCGACGTCCAGCCTGGTCGTGCATGTGCTCGCGGCGGCGCTGTGGGTCGGCGGGCTCGGCGCGCTGCTGCTCGTCGGCCGGCAGCACAGCGCGCCGCTGCGGATCGCGGTGCCACGGTTCAGCCGGCTGGCCGCGTGGTGCATCGTCGCGATCACCGCCAGCGGCGCCGTGAACGCCGGGACTCGGCTGCCCGACGTGGCCGCGCTCGCCACCTCGGCGTACGGCCGGCTGGTCCTCGCGAAGGCCACGGCCGTCGTCGTGCTGGCGACCCTGGGCTGGGCGCACCGCCGCGGCAGCCTGCCGGCCCTCGCGGCCAGCCGCCCGGGCGCCTTTGTCCGGCTCGCGGCGGTGGAGGTTGCGATCATGGCGGCCACGATCGGGCTTGCCGTCGGGCTGTCCCGGACCCCGAGGCCGGGAGTCGAGGGGCCGCTGCCGCTCGCGACGAGCCCCGCCCGGGCGGTCCTCGGCTACGACCTGCCGCCGCCGCCGACGCCGTGGCGGCTGCTGGTCGACGTCCGACCGGACGGTTTCCTGATCACGCTGGTCGCGCTGGCCGCCGCGCTGTACCTCACCGGCGTACGGGCGCTGCACCGACGGCAGGTCCGGTGGCCGGCCGGGCGGACCACGGCCTTCTGCTCAGGTCTAGTCGTGATCACGGTCGCCACCAGCGGCGGGCTCGGCACCTATGCGGCGGTGCTGTTCAGCGCGCACATGGCGCAGCACATGGTGCTGAACATGGTGGCTCCGCTGCTGCTGGTCCTCGGCGCCCCGATGACGCTGGCCCTGCGGGCGCTTCCGGCAGCGCCGGTAAGCGGGGACCGCGGTCCCCGCCAGGTGCTGGCCGGGTTGCTGCACTCGCGCTTCGTGGCGTTCCTGTCCCATCCGCTGGTCGCCAGCGTCATCTTCGTCAGCAGCCTCTACGGGCTGTACTTCACCCCGGTGTTCGGCGCGGCGATGAGCAGCCACTGGGGTCACCTGGCGATGCAGCTGCACTTCCTGCTGGCCGGTTCGCTGTTCTTCTGGGTCCTCATCGGTGTCGACCCGGGCCCCCGCCGGCCCCCCCACATCGTCCGGCTCGGCCTGCTGTTCCTCGTGATGGCCGCGCACGCCTTCTTCGGAGTCACGATCATGTCGGGCACCAGCGTGCTCGCCCGTGGTTACTTCGCCGGTCTGCAGCGGCCGTGGGGGTCGCTGCTGCGCGACCAGCAGCTCGGCGGCGCGATCGGCTGGGCGTTCGGCGAGGTGCCGACCATCATGGTGATCACCGTGCTGTGCGTGCAGTGGCTGCGCGCCGACGAGCGGGCCGCCCGCAGCGCGGACCGGGCGGCGGACCGGGCGGAGCGCCGCCCGGTCGAGGCCGGGCCGAGCGCTTCGGCCGCGACCGGTGCGCCGGTCGGGCGCGAACCGGCCCGGCCCCGGCCGGGCGACGACCTGGCCGGGTACAACGCCTGGCTCGCCCGCCTGCACGACCAGGAGCTGCACCGTCGGGAGCTGCACCGCGGGGAGCGCAGCCGTCGGACGCCGGGCCGCCAGGCGGCCGACGGGCCGGAACGCCGGGGATGAGCCGGTGGGCGTGGGTCGCGTCGCTGGCCCGGCTCGTGCTGGCCGGGGTCTGGCTGGCAGCCGGTGCCCTGAAGCTGCCCGACCCGGCCGAGGGCGTCCGGGCCGTTGCTCGCGGCTGGCCCGGCAGGCCGGCGCCGGCGGGTCGAGCCTGTCCGGCTGCGTGACGAGCCTTCGGTACGGCAGCTGGGTGAGATCGGTGACCGACGCCGCCTCCAAGGCGGGGGTCAACCAGACCCCCACCGTGCTGGTCGACGGCAAGCGACTGGATAATCCGACGCCGCAGGCGCTGACCCAGGCAGTGGCGGCCGGACGGGGGTGACGCGGATGCGGGTGGCGCTGTTCGTGACCTGCCTGGCCGACACGCTGTTCCCGTCGGTCGGGGTCGCAACCGTGCGGCTGCTGGAGCGCCTCGGCCACGAGGTGGTGTTCCCGGCCGGGCAGACCTGCTGCGGCCAGATGCACGTCAACACCGGCTACCAGCGGGAGGCGCTGCCGCTGATCCGCCGGCACGTGAGCGTCTTCGGGCCGTACGACGCCGTCGTGGCGCCGTCCGGGTCCTGCGTCGGCTCGGTCCGCCACCAGCACGCGATGGTGGCCCGCCACGCCGGCGACGAGGACCTGGCGGCGGCCGCGGCGGCGGTGGCGGCCCGCACCTACGAGCTGTCGGAGTTCCTCATCGACGTGCTCGGCGTCGAGGACGTCGGGGCGGCGTACCCGCACCGGGTCACCTACCACCCCACCTGCCACTCGTTGCGGCTGCTGCACGTGGGCGACAAGCCGCTCCGGCTGCTGCGCCAGGTGCGGGGCATCGACCTGGTGGAGCTGCCGGCGGCGGAGCAGTGCTGCGGCTTCGGCGGCACGTTCGCATTGAAGAACACCGAGACCTCGACCGCGATGCTGGCCGACAAGATGCGCCACGTGCTCAGCACCGGCGCCGAGGTCTGCACCGCCGGTGACTCCTCCTGCCTGATGCACATCGGCGGGGGGCTGTCCCGGCTGCGCGCCGGGACCCGGACGGTGCATCTCGCCGAGGTGCTGGCGTCGACGGCGGGAGACCCCCGATGAGCACGTTCCTCGGTATGCCGAGCGACATCCCGCACGCGCCCGCCGGGGTGGGGCACCTACACGGCCGCGAGCCGTTCCCGGCGGCCGCGCACCGCGCCCTGGCCGACGGGCAGCTGCGCCGCAACCTCGCCGCCGCGACCGCGACGATCCGGGCGAAGCGGGCCGCCGTCGTCGCGGAGGTCCCCGACTGGGAGGAGCTGCGGGCCGCCGGCAGCGCGATCAAGACGGCCAGCATGGCCCGGCTCCCGGAGCTGCTCGAGCAGCTCGCCGACGCCGTCACCGCCCGCGGCGGCCGCGTGCACTGGGCCCGGGACGCGGTCGAGGCGAATGCGATCGTCGCGACGCTGGTCCGCGCGGCCGGCGCCGACGAGGTGGTCAAGGTCAAGTCGATGGCGACCCAGGAGATCGGCCTGAACGAGGCCCTGCAGGCCGCCGGGATCGCCGCCTGGGAGACCGACCTGGCCGAGCTCATCGTGCAGCTCGGGCGGGACAGCCCCTCGCACATCCTGGTGCCCGCCATCCACCGCAACCGGGCCGAGATCCGGGAGATCTTCCTCCGCGAGATGGGGGCGGTCGGTCGGGCCCCGGACCCCGGCCTCACCGACGACCCGACCGCGTTGGCCGAGGCCGCCCGGCTGCACCTGCGGCGCAAGTTCCTCACCGCGGCGGTGGCGGTCAGCGGCGCGAACTTCGCCGTCGCCGAGACCGGGACGCTCGCCGTCGTCGAGTCCGAGGGCAACGGGCGGATGTGCCTGACGCTGCCCCGGACGCTGATCACCGTCATGGGCATCGAGAAGGTACTGCCCACCTGGCGCGATCTCGAGGTGTTCCTCCAGCTGCTGCCGCGATCCTCCACCGGGGAGCGGATGAACCCCTACACCTCGATGTGGACCGGGGTGACACCCGGCGACGGCCCGCAGGAGTTCCACCTCGTGCTGCTCGACAACGGCCGCAGCGCGGTGCTCGCCGACGAGGTGGGGCGCGCCGCGCTGCACTGCATCCGGTGCTCCGCCTGCCTCAACGTCTGCCCGGTGTACGAGCGCACCGGTGGGCACGCGTACGGCTCGGTCTACCCGGGGCCGATCGGCGCGATCCTCTCGCCGCAGCTGACCGGCATCACCGGCAGCGACGGTGACGGCCCGGCGGGGACCGGCAGCAACGACTCGCTGCCCTACGCCTCGTCGCTGTGCGGCGCCTGCTACGACGTCTGCCCTGTCAAGATCGACATCCCGTCGATCCTGGTGCACCTGCGGGCGCAGCACGTCGACGCCCGGCGGACCCGCTCCAGGCTGCCGTCCCCGGAGGCGGTGCTGATGGCCGCCACCTCCTGGGCGATGACCGACCCGCGGCGCTGGTCGGCCGCGCAGCGTGGCTCCCGGCTCGGCCGGCTGCTCGGCCGCCGCAGCGGCCGGATCTCGACGCTGCCACCGCCGCTGTCGGCGTGGACCTCGAGCCGCGACCTGCCCCGACCGCCGCCGGAGACGTTCCGGCAGTGGTGGCGTCGGGAGCGCGGGTGAGCGCCAAGCAGGAGATCCTCGGCCGGGTCCGGGCGGCGCTCGGCAGCGGGGTCACCGAGCCGTCGGTGCCGCGCGAATACCGCACCCGGGGTCGGTGCCCACCCGGCGCGCCGGAGCTGGTCGAGCTGCTCGCCGACCGGCTACGCGACTACCACGCCGGAGTCCACCGCAGCAGCGCGGCGGCGCTGCCGGCGGCGATCGCCGCGGTGCTGGCCGCACATGGCGCCGCCGTCGGGCGGGTCGTCGTACCGCCGGGGATCGACCCCTCCTGGGCGCCGGGTGCGCTGACCGACACCGGGCTCGGCCCGTACGAGCTCGACGCCGTCGCCGGCGCGGTCACCGGCTGCGCCCTCGCCATCGCCGAGACCGGCACGATCGTCCTCGACGGCAGTGCCGGACAGGGGCGGCGCGTGATCACCCTCATGCCCGACCTGCACGTCTGCGTCGTCCGGGCCGGCCAGGTCGTGCAGACCGTGCCGGAGGCGATCGAGCGGCTCGAACCCACCCGACCGCTGACGTGGGTGAGCGGCCCGTCGGCCACCAGCGACATCGAGCTCAACCGGGTCGAGGGCGTGCACGGCCCGCGCCGTCTCGAGGTGCTTCTCGTGTCGGGCTGAGGCGGATCGGCGCCCCGGTGGGCGCCCGGGCCATCCACCGGCGAGACCGCTCAAGGCGGCTCGGTCGGCGGCGGACGTTGGGGGAACAACCCCAAGGAAATCGGATCATGACGTCATCCAGTTCGTCGACGGCACCGGCCCGCGCGCCAGCACGAGCGGCGGACGACGCGGCTCGAGCCGCCGCGCTCGCCGGCTACGGCATCCTCGACACCGAACCCGAACGGTCCTACGACGAGATCGCCCGGCTCGCTGCGTACGTCTGCGGCACGCCGATCGCCGCGGTGAGCTTTGTCGACGGTGACCGGCAGTGGTTCAAGGCCGAGGTGGGGCTCGGGGCCCGCGAGACCGAGCGCGAGGTGTCCTTCTGCAGCCGGGCCATCGACGAGGCGGCCAGCGTCTTCGTCGTGGCCGACGCGGCCGCCGACCCGCGGTTCGCCGCCAACCGGTTGGTGACCGGTGAGCTCGGCGTCCGCTTCTACGCCGGCGCCCCCATGCACACCGCCGACGGCACTGCTCTGGGCGCGGTCTGCGTGCTGGACCGAACCCCGCGCGAGCTCTCGGTCGAGCAGCGAGCCGCGCTCGAGGCGTTGGCCCGGCAGGCCGTGGAGCTGCTCGAGGCACGCCGCGCGCTGCGCGCCCTCGCGGTCGCCGCCGCGGAGCGGGAACAGGCGCTGCGCAGCGCCGCGGCCGCCAGCGAGCAGTTCCGCGTCGGCTTCATCCACGCGCCGGTCGGCATGACGATCGTCGATCTGGCCGGCACCCTCCTCGAGACCAACGACGCGTTCGCCGGCATGCTCGGACGCACCCCGGCCGCGCTCGCGGGAACGAGTTTCCGTGACGTCACCGAGACCGCTGACCAGCCCGCGGAGGCCGAGCTGGGGCGATGCTCGCCGGGCTGCGCAGCACCGGCGTGCGGGAGATCCACTACCGGCACGCCGACGGGCACCCGGTGCCGGCGTTGGCGACCACCTCGATCATCCGCGCCGCCGACGGCGCGCCACTGTCGTTCCTCACCCAGGTGGAGTCGATCGAGGCCCGACAACTCGCCGAGCTCGGCCTGATCGAGGGCCAGTGGGCGGTGGACGCCGTCATCTCGGCCGACAGCCTGGGCCGCATCACGGCCTGGAACGCCGGAGCGCAGCGGATGTTCGGCCCGTCGCGGACGGCGGCGATGGGCCGGCCGCTGTCGTTCATCGTGCCGGAGCGGCTGCGCGCGGCACACACCGCCGGGCTCCGCCGGTTGGCCGCCGGCGGAGCCTCCGCGCTGCAGGGTCGCACCGTCGAGTTGGCGGCCCTCGGCCCGGACGGCGCGGAGTTCCCGGTCGAGCTGACGCTCTCGGACTGGAGCCGCGGCGGCGAACGGTTCTTCACCGCGGTCGTCCGCGACATCTCCGCGCGCAAGTCGCTCGAGCGTGAGCTGCTCAAGCGCGCGAGCACCGACCAGCTCACCGGGCTGGCAAACCGATCGTCCTTCACCGGGCAGCTGCAGGAGGCGCTCGGCCATGCCGTCCGCACCGGCCGGCCGGTCAGCGTGCTCGCGCTCGACCTCGACCGGTTCGGTAGCATCAACACCAGCCTCGGGCCCGCGGTCGGTGACCGGCTGCTGCACCGGGCCGCCGGCGCGCTCAGCGCGGGGCTGCGCGAGGGCGACCGGCTGGCCCGGGTCGGCGGCGATGAGTTCGCCGTCCTGCTCCCCGACAACGACGGACCAGCCGCCGTCGCGGTCGCGGCCCGGCTGCGGGTCGAGCTGCAGCGGTCGGGCACCGTCGGTGCCATCACAGTGCCGCTGGACTGCTCGGTGGGTGTCGCGACCTACCAGCCACGCGGCGCCGGCGGCCGGCGGCGGCCGCCGGCGGCCACGGTCCTGCTGCGCAACGCCGCGCTGGCGCTCGACGACGCGAGGACCGCGGGCGGCGGAGCCACCGGCCGCTACCGCTCCGCCCTGCACACCGGCGCCCGCCGGCACCTGAGCCTGCACGGTGAGCTCCGGCACGCCCTCGACCGAGGTCAGCTCGCCGTGCACTACCAGCCGCTGGTGCACCTCGGCTCCGCTGCCGTATGCGGCGCGGAGGCGCTGCTGCGCTGGCGACACCCGCGCTTCGGCTCGGTCGCCCCGAGCGAGCTGATCCCCCTCGCGGAGGACAACGGCCTGATCGTCCCGATCGGACAATGGATCCTCGAGCGGGCCTGCGCCGAGGCCGCCACGTGGCCGCGTACGGCGATCGGCATCGGGGTCAGCGTGAACGTCTCCCGCCGCCAGCTCGCCGACGACTCCATCCTCGATGCCGTCGCGGCGGCGCTGGCCGCCAGTGGCCTGGCCGCGGACCGGCTCACCCTCGAGCTCACCGAGTCGGTGCTCATGGCCGACGGCGGGGGGCTGCTGGCTCGGCTGCACCGGTTGCGCGCCCTCGGCGTAAGGCTGGCCATCGACGACTTCGGCACCGGCTACTCCAGCCTGGCCGAGCTGGCGCACCTGCCGGTGGACCAGCTCAAGATCGACAAGTCGTTCGTCGACCGGGTCGACACCGACCCCCGCAGCCGGGTGGTCGCGGCCGCGGTCATCGCGCTCGGCCAGACGCTCGGCCACGCCACCCTCGCCGAGGGCATCGAGACACCGCGGCAGCGGGAGGTGCTGCTCGAGCTCGGCTGCGAGCACGGCCAGGGCTACCTGTTCGGCCGGCCGGTGACCGCCGCGGAGTTCGTGGTCCGGCTGGGCAGCGGCGTCCGGATGGCCAGCTGAGCGCGGCCGCGCCTACACCACGTGCAGCCGGGGCGCATGCGCGGCCCGACCGGTGACCGCCGGCTGCGCCCGATAGGCCGCCCGCCAGACCGGCAGCTGCTCCGGCGTCAGCGGCCGGCTCAGCAGGTAGCCCTGCATGGTGTCGCAGCGCATGACGGCCAGCGCGTGCCGGGACCGCTCGTCCTCCACCCCCTCGGCGACCACGGCCAGGCTCAGCGTGTGCGCCAGGTCGACGATCGCGCGCACGATCGCACCGTCCCCAGGGTTGACGCTCATCTGGATGACGAACGACTTGTCGATCTTCACCTCGTGCACCGGAAGCCGCTGGAGGTAGGCCAGCGAGGAGTAGCCGGTGCCGAAGTCGTCGACGGAGAGCCGGACGCCGAGCCCGCACAGCTGCTCGAGCACGGCGAGGGCACCGGCGAAATCGTCCATGACGCTCGACTCGGTGATCTCCAGCGTGAGCCGCGCCGGCGGCACCTCGGACTCGGCCAGCAGCCGCGCGACCGTCGCCAGCAGGCCGGGCTCGAGCAGGCCGCGGGCCGAGAGGTTGACGGCGACACCGGTGCCTGGCGAGCCCGACAACCAGCCGCGGCACGCCAGCAGGGCCTGCCGCAGCACCTCCTCGGTGAGCGCACCGATCAAGCCAGTCTGCTCCGCGATCGGGACGAAGTCGTCAGGCATGATCAGACCCCGCCGCGGATGCTGCCAGCGCACGAGCGCCTCGAAGCCCACCACCGCGCCCGAGCCCAGCTCGGCCTGCGGCTGGAAGTGGACCACGAGTTCCCCGCTCGACACGGCCTGCCGCAGCTCGGCGGCGAGCGCGAGCCGGTGCAGGCTGCTGGAGTGGTCGTCGCTGCGGTAGCGGGCGACGCCGGCAGCGGTGGACTTGGCGCGGTACATCGCCACATCGGCGCGTTGCAGGACGATCGGGGGGTCCCGCCCGTCCGCCGGCACCATCGCCACCCCGATCGAGGCGCCAACCTCGAGGAAGGTTCCGGCCACCTCGAACCGGCCGGTGAGCGCGTCCCGGGCCGCTCCGGCCAGGGCCATCGCCGCTTCGGCCGAGTCGCATCGTTCGACCAGTACGGCGAACTCGTCGCCGCCGAGCCGGGCGACCACCGCGTCGGCCGGTAGCTGGGACTCCAGCCGGCTGGCGACCTGCCGCAGCAGCAGGTCACCGACGTGGTGGCCGAGGGTGTCGTTGACGTCCTTGAACCTGTCCAGGTCGAGCAGCAGCACCGCGGCCTCGACGGCGGTGGGGTGCTGGGCGCAGGCCCGCAGCCGCTCCTGCAGCCGGACCAGGAACAGGCTGCGGTTCGCCAGCCCGGTGAGGGCGTCGTGCTGGGCGTCGTATCGCAGCCGCTCGAGCAGCCGGCCGTTGTGCCAGACCAGCTCGGCGTGGGCGGTGAGGGTCTGCAGCAGGCGCAGGTCGTCGGAGGTGAACGTGCTCATCGCGCCCAGCCGGTTGCCGACCTGCAGCACGCCGACGACGTTTCCGTCGTCGCGCAGCGGCACGAGCAGGGCGTCGGTCAGTCCGGTGTGCGCCAGCCAGGCCCGCAGCATCGGGTCCTTGGTGCCGCGGGGGATGACCAGCGGTCCGGGCGGCAGCGGTGGCGGCTCCTCGGCGCCGGTCTGCGCGCGGTCGGGCGGGAGCCGCAGCACCGCGCTCTCCGCCGCCAGCAGGTCCCGGGCCTGGGCGAGCAGCTGCGTCACCATGGTGTCGGTGGTGTCCGCGGCGCCCACCGTCTGGGTGAACGCGAACAGCTGACCCAGATCGGCGTGCCGGCGCAGCAGGCCGTGGTAGGCCCGGTACGCCGCGGCGACCAAGGCGGCCAGCACCGCGAGCAGCACGATGCCGGTTCCGCTGACATGCACGACCATCAACGAGATCAGGGCCAGCGTCGTGTTCATCGCGCCGGCCAACGCGATCGGCGGGAGCATCTGGCCCAACCGGCTGGTCGCGAGCCGGCCCTGCAGCAGGCTCATCGCCCCCACGACTGCGGCCGGACCGAGGATGTCGACGACCAGGGTGGCGACGTAGGCGATGGCCCAGTCCCGAGGCACCAGCCCGGCTCCGGGCTTCAGCAACCGGAAGACCAGCACCGCAAGCCCGACTTCGGCGGTGAACAGCCCCAGGTTGAACGCCGTCTTCGCCGGTGCGGTCCGACGGGCCACGAAGACCGCGGTGGCGGCCACCAGCCGGGCGCCGAGAAGTCCGGCCGGCGGGAGGAGGAACAGCCCCAGGACCAGCGGCAGCTCGCTGAGCGAGACCGAGAAGGTCTGCCGGCGCACCTCGACGTGGATCTGGCTGCTCTCGGCGGTGACGAACAGCAGCCCGACCAGCGCCAGCAGCCCGAGACTGGCGGGCGGGCCGGCGCGCTCGGCCGGTGGTAGTACGGCCAGCAGACCGGCACCCGCACCGCCCAGCGCCACCCCGAGCGCGACCAGGCACGCCTGGGGCGGCGGCAGCCGCCGTCGCCCGGGGGCGCGTCCGTCGGCGGACGGCACCGGCAGCGCCGTTCCGGTGCCGGTCATGTGCGGGAGCGGTGCACGAGCGACGCTAGTTCAGCGAGGCGCCGTTGGGGGACACCTTGACGTGCGTCGCGCCGTTCAGGGACGCGCCCGCCATGGCAGTGCCGGCGGGGAGGGCGGTGCCGAGGACCGCGGCGGTCAGGCTGACCGCGACGGCGAGTCCGGACAGCGCACGCTTAGGGGACATGAGGTTCTCCGATCCGAGCGGGATGATGCTGACCTCTTTACCGTCGGCAACTCCCTGTTGCGGATTGTAACGCCATTCGGGTGACGCGCACCCGACTGCCGATCCGGCGACGGCGCCCCAGGCTGAGCACTACCCAGCGCAACCCGCGGCCGTCCGCCCGCGGGTGGCACCCAGCTGGCGGATCGCGCACACAGCCGACCGTGACGATGACAAACTGTCGGTGGCGGTGCAGCCGCCGCCGCGCGGCGTACCGCCGGAAGGAGGACCGATGGCCCCGAGCGAGCCTTCGCGCCTCGACGCGTTGCGCATCCTCCAGCGGCTGATCGCCCGGCTGAACAGCACCCGGCAGCTCACCGACACCTTGCAGGGGGTCGTCGACGGGGTGGTGACCGGGCTCCGCTTCGACGTCGCCGTGGTCAGCCTCGTACTGGACGACAGCCGGCTGGAGGTCATCGCCGCCGCCGGCCGCGACGACGTCCGGGCGGCTCTGGTCGGGCAGGTCCGCTCCCGGGCCGACTGGGACCGGGAGCTGGCCCGCGCGGATGCGTGGGGGCCGCTCCGGTTCGTGCCGCACGAGCGCTGCCCGGACGCCGATGACCCGCTCCGCGGCTGGGTCCCCGACCTCGCGGTCCACCCCGACGACCCGGACGCCTGGCACCCGTTGGACGCGCTGTACGCCCCGTTGACCGCGCCGACCGGGGAGCTGGTCGGCGTCCTGTCCGTCGACCTGCCCGTCGACGGCCGCCGACCCGGTGCCCGGCTGCGCGAGCTGCTCGAGATGTACGCCGCCCAGGCCGGCATCGCGATCGACAACGCCAGGCTGCACGAGCGACTGCGGGGCGAGCGGGAGGCATTGCGAGAGAGTGAGCAGCTGTTCCGGTTGGCGTTCGACAACGCCCCGATCGGGATGGCGCTCTGCGACCTGCGCCCCGGCCGCACCGGGCGCTACCTGCGGGTCAACGACGCCTTGTGCGAGATGCTCGGCTACACCCGCGCCGAGCTGCTGGAGTGCACCTTCCGGCAGATCACCCATCCGGAGGACATCGACCGCGACGCCGCCGCGATCGAGGGGGCGCTATCCGGTGCGCTGCAGACCTACCGCGCCGAGAAGCGTTACCTGCGCAAGGACGGCTCACTCGTCTGGATGGCCGTCCAAGCCTCGGTGATCCGGGACGCCGACGGCACCGCACGGCGCTTCGTGGCGCAGTACCTCGACATCTCCGAGCGCAAGCAGACCGAGATGCGGCTGGTGCGCCAGGCGCTGCACGACCCGCTGACGGGGCTGCCGAACCGGCTGTTGCTGCTCGAGCGGCTGGAGCGGGCGGTGACGACCGCGCGCCGGCACCAGCGGACCGGAGCGCTGCTGTTCTGCGACCTCGACGACTTCAAGCGCGTCAACGACGCCTTCGGCCACGCCGCCGGTGATGCGGCGCTGGTCACGGTCGCGGACCGGCTCAGCGAGCAGGTGCGCGCGGCGGACACGGTCGCGCGGCTCGGCGGTGACGAGTTCGTCGTCCTGCTCGAGGACGTGACCGCGGAGCGCGCCGTCGACCTCGCCGCCCGGCTGGGGGCACGCATCTGCGCCCCGCTGCGCTACGGCGAGCACGAGCTGTCCGTCACGATGAGCATCGGGCTGGTCCCGGTCGACGCGACCGGCTTGACCGCAGAGGAGCTGCTGCACGCCGCGGACGCCGCGATGTACCGGGCGAAGCGGATGGGCAAGAACGCCTACCACCTGCAGCTGGCCGGCGACCCGGTGGACTGACAGCGGCCGCTACCTCGGCAGACGCTCGGAGCGGGTCACCCGGCGCTCGACCACGAAGGACAGGAACGGCACGGTGCCGGCAAGCAGCACGACCAGGGTCCGCGGTACCGGCCAGCGGCGGCGGACCGCGAGGTCCAGGGCGGTGGCCAGGTAGACGATGTAGAGGAAGCCGTGGACCGGGCCGACCACGGCGACCAGCCCGGGCGCGTCCGCGGCGTACTTCAGCGGCACTGCGACGAACACGAGGATCAGCAGCACGACGCCGACCACGTAGGCCATCAGCCGGTACCGCGTGAGCGGCGAGCTCACCTAGGCTGCCGCTCGGCGCCGGCGTTCAGCTGGGCCAGGTACCGGTTGTACGCGGCCAGCTCGTCGTCGGGTTCCGGCTCGCCGTCGGACGCCGGCACCGCGGCGACCGGTCGCACCGGCCTGGCGGCGGCCGGCGGTGGCGCCGGGTCGAGCGCGTCGCGCACCATCTTCCACCACATGAACACCGCGAAGGCCGCGAAGACCCACCACTCGAAGGCATAGCCGAAGTTCTGGATGGTCGCGTCCGGTCCGTGCGCCCGGTGCCACTGCCAGCGGCCCAGAACGCCGAACGCGAGGACCGCGAGCACAACCAGGACGTGCCGCGCCAGCCACCCCGGGGTCAGCAGCAGCAGCAGCAGGCGTCGCACCAGGCCAACGTACCGGCTGCCTCACCAGCCGGCGGTGCCGGCGTCACCCTTGAACGGCCCTACCACCGAGTCGGTGATCCAGCCGCCGTAGAAGTCACCCGGCTGGGCACGTACCCGCTCGCCATCCACGTAGCAGGCGTCCATCCGACCCGGGTAGAACGCCACCGTGCCCAGCAGCGACTCATATCCCGGCCGGGGCTGCGGGTAGTACCACGCGGCGTCCGGCTCGGCCCGGTCCCCGGCCCGGACGGTGTAGTAGCGCGCCGTCCCCTTGTACTCGCAGTACGACGTCCGCGCCGTCGCGACCAGAGCATCCGGCCGAATGTCGTCGGCCGGCAGGTAGAACACCGGCGGGTGGCTGGTCTCGAGCACCCGACGGGCCCGTCGGGTGTCGGCCAGCACCAGACCGCCCAGCTCGACCACGACGTGCGCCGACGTGTCCTCCACCCGCGGCGGGCGGGGGTAGTCCCAGGCGGACTCCTGCCCGGGTCCGGGCGCGGCGGCGCGGGGCCGGCGCGAGCGGCTCACCGGTCCTTCAGCGCCGCCAGCCAGGCCTTGCGCTCGGCCCGCCGCCGGCGCCGGCGCCGGCGGCGCATCACCAGCAGCAGCACGCTCACCGCCGCCAGTCCGCCGCCGGCCGCCGCCACCCGGCTCTGGTGCAGCTGGACCCGGCCGCTGCGGACGTCGTCGAAAATCTGGCGAATCCGTTCCCGGCCGCGGTCGGCCACCCGGCGGGGGCTCACCCGCTCCGAGATCGCGTCGATCGTCTCCGCCAGGTCGGCTCGGGTGCGTTCGATCTCCCGCTGTAGCTCTTCCGGGTCCGAGGCCACGTCCACTCCTGTC
>JBBSHH010000055.1:0-15704 GCA_038253225.1 Mycobacteriales bacterium
CTCGCCCAACACAACACTCAGACCGACCAGAGCGACCGGACCGGCAAGATCCGTTAGAACGACGCCTCCACCAAACCCGGGGCGGTTTACCCAGCCAGGTGCCGACACGGTCGGGCCGCGTCGATCAACAACGGCGTGAACCGCTGCACCCACCGATAGCGGGTGACGTGGTCGACGTCGATGCCACGCTCGGCGAGAAGCTCTTCGAGGTCCCGGTAGGACAACCCGTACCGCAGGTACCAGCGCACCGCCAACACGATCACCTCGGGCGGGAAACGAAATCCAGCGAAGCCCGACGGCATCCTCACCGGCGGTCCCGGACGGCGAGTGCGCTTCATCGAGCCACCCTCACCGCCACGGTGCGACGCGTCAACGCAACAGAGCCTTGGGGACCAGCCGGGGCGCGACTGCTGTTGGTGCCGAGAAGAGCAGGTCGTCGGAATCGAGGCTCTGGAGCTCGATGTGCGCGGCCAGCTGGTCGGCGATGCCACGACCAAGCTTCAGTCGGCGGGACCGCTTGGATTTCGGGTCGACCTGGCAGACCGCACGGCTCACCATCCGGGAGCCGACGCAGGCACCGATGAGTTCTGAGCTCGCACCCAGTCCAAGGTGCAGAGTCCGAACACGACGGAAGGATCTCGACGTGCGTAAGCTGGTGGTCATCGAGTTCATGTCCCTGGACGGGGTCGTCCAGGCGCCGGGGGACCCGCAGGAGGACCCCGAGGGGGGCTTCGCCCACGGGGGGTGGCAGCGGCAGTACTTCGACGAGGTCTTCATGCAGCAGGCGGCTGTCGGCATGGCCGAGACCGACGCGCAGCTGTTTGGTCGCAAGACCTACGAGAAGATGGCGGCGTTCTGGCCGACCGTGGGCGACGCCGACCCCTTTGCCAAGCACCTCAATCATGTGATCAAGTACGTGGCCTCGCGCAGCATGACCGAGGCCGCATGGGAAGGCACGACCGTGCTCAACGGGGACGTAGCCGCGCAGGTGCGTGAGATCAAGGAGCGGGACGGCGGGACCATCTCGGTGCTGGGCAGCGCCGACCTCGCCCAGACGCTGATGGCGCAGGACCTGATCGACGAGTACGCGCTCGCTGTCCACCCGATCCTGCTCGGTAGCGGCAAGAAGCTGTTCCGGGACGCCGAGCAAGTCCGAAAGCTCGAGCTGGTCGACTCCACCTCCACCACTACCGGAGTGCTGCTCACCACCTACCGTCCGGCCCGCTGACCCGGGTGCCAGCGCCGGGTGACCGCAGCGTCGCCTCAACCTGCGTAGCGGCGCCGTTGTGGCGACCTACCAGCCTGGGAGCGGGTCCACGAGGTGGGCCGAATGCCGAGCGTGGATCTCCGTCAGGACTTCCTCGGCCACCGTGCCGCCCGCGAGCGCTCCGAGCTCGACGAGAAGTCCGACCCCGTCAGCGGGGCTCATGATGTTGAGCATCCTGGCCGGGTCGGGTCCACGGTTGCGGTAGCTGTGCGCCGTCCCACGCGGGACAAAGACGTAGTCGCCCGCACCGGCGATGACCACTTCGTCACCAAAGCGTATCTGGTATTCGCCCTCGACAACGAGGAAGGTCTCCTCGTGCCGGGCGTGGACATGGTCGCGGATGCGCGGCTCGCCGGCTGGGTGGCTGCCCTCGATAAGGGCGTAGCCCGGGTCGCCCGCGGGCTGGTTGTAGACCTTGAGCCGTGCGCGCCCCGAAGACCCCAGCGGCATTCCGTCCGTCGTCCCGCGCCTCACGACGACGGGGTTGCGCGTCACCTCGATGCCCACCATGCAGATGATGCTCGCTCACCGAAGCTCGTCGAGTGCGGGGCCAGGATGAGCGAGGCTGAAGGGGCGTGGCTGGCCGAACCGGGGGTCCGGCCCTTGACGGCTGCGGCCCGCAGCGGAGACCAGCGGTCCATGGTCGACGTCGACGCTGGTACGTCGACGGTGAAGCGACCGTTCCCGGCCGGTCATGTCGGCCATCGAGGTAAGGCCCCGACGCCCGTGCGTTGCGCCGCCATACTTCGGCGGGAGCGGCGAACGAGTTGGGCCGTTCGCCCGAGGACATCAGTATGCGGAAGGGGTCACTCACCATGGCCAAGCTGATCTACTCGGCGATCACGTCGCTCGACGGCTACGTAGCGGATCAGGACGGCAACTTCGACTGGGCCGCGCCGGATGAGGACGTGCACGCCTTTGTCAACGACCTCGAGCGGCCGGTCGGCACCTACCTCTACGGGCGCCGGATGTACGAGGTGATGGTGGGCTGGGAGGCCGCCCAAACGCTCACCGACCAGCGGCCCGTCATGCGGGCCTTCACCGAGATTTGGCGAGCCGCCGACAAGATCGTGTTCTCCACGACGTTGGAGGGCGTATCCAGCGCCAGGACGCGCATCGAGCGCGCGTTCGACCCTGAAGCGGTCCGGCACATGAAGGCGGCATTGGGACGTGACATCAGCGTGGGCGGTCCCGACCTCGCCGCTCAGGCGATCAAGGCCGGGTTGGTCGACGAGTGCCACCTGTTCATCACGCCGATCGTGGTGGGAGGCGGCACGCCGTCGCTGCCTGACGATGTCCGCCTGACGCTCGAACTGCTGGACGAACGGCGTTTCCGCAACGGCGTGGTCTACCTCCGCTACGACACCACGAGCTGAGAAGGCGGCGACGTCAGCAGGACGCCTATACCGAGGGTCAGCTGGCGTCGCGGCGGTAGCCGAAGAAACCGCGCTTCTTGATCAGGGCGGCGACCTCCGCGGGGACCATCGATTCCCACATCCCGTCCCCCCCGGCGATCCGTTGCAGAACCTCGCGGCTGAGGATGGGCAGGTAGTCCGGCTTGTAGTTGTCCAGATCCACGAAGCTCCCCCGCCGCGCCAAGTAGTCATAGAGCGGCTGGAGGTCCTCCCGGACGGCCACATTGCCGACCGTGATGACCTGGTCATCACGCAGCATCGGGTAGACGAACAGCCGGAGCCCATCCTTCAACAGCCGACCGAAGCTCTCGAGGATTCCGCCGGAAAGATGCGAGTGGTTGGACTCGTTGAATAGGTCGATGAGGCTGGGTACACCCATCACCATGCCGATGCGCCCGTCGGTGCGCAACGCCAGGTAGGCGGCAAGCCGGTGGTAGTCGACGTAGTCGGAGATGAGCACCGTCATCCCACACGCGCCCAGCAGCTCGGCCCGGGCCAGAAAATCACGACGGTCGACGACGTTTCCCCCACCGGCGAGCAGGTTGGCCATCGTCAGTTCGGTCAGCATGAGCACGTCGCGGCCGGCCACGTCGGGGTCGGCCTCGAACTTCGCCCGCGCCGACTCGAGCATGTCGATGTTGACAACGGTCGGCGGCCGGAAGCTGCCGCGTTCGACGAGGATCGCCTTCTTGCGCAGCACCTCACTGGGCTGCAGGACCTCCCGGTCCGGTCCGAACATCGCCGCACCGCTCAGACCGACCTGCACCAGCTTGAGCGCCATCAAGCGGTTGTCGACCGACCTGAACTCGATGCCCCTCAGCTGGATCATGTCGATCTCGACCCGACCCGTGGTCAGCCTGTCCAGCAGGCTCTCGACGAGAGTCTCCGGCTCGTGGTGCTGGAAGAACGCCCCGTGCAGCAGGTTGACCCCGACCACCCCCAGGGCTTCCTGCTGCAGCGCCGCCTCCATGTCCAGCATGCGCACGTGCAGGATGACCTGACTCGCCTCGTCGCGCGGATGGGACTGGAACTTCACACCCATCCAGCCATGGCATTCGTTGCCACCCCGGTAACTGCGGGCCACGACGGTGTCGGCGAAGGCGAAGAACGCGGTGTCGTCGCCACGTTGGTCTCCGAGCCGATCCAGGTTGAGTTGGTACTCATGATCAAGCATCGCCTGCAGGCGCCCCATCGAGACGTAGCGGTCAGCCTTGCCGTAGACGGCGTCGCTGACCGCCATGTCGTAGGCAGACATCGACTTGGCGACGGTGCCAGCCGCGCCGCCGGCGCGAAAGAACCAGCGTGCAACCTCCTGACCGGCCCCAATCTCCGCGATCGTGCCGTACCAACGGGGGTCGAGGTTGATCCGGAGTGCCTTCTGCAGGGTATCGGCAGCGGCTTCCATCGAGGATCCTTTCGCGATGGCCAGCGAACACGGCGGCGGAATCGTAGCGCCAGACGTGCACGTCTGCCCGGGCGTGATTCGCGCTGCGGGTGGCGCGTCAGACGCCGGTGGTCCACACGCCCATCGGGATGCGCCCGTCAGGGGGTTCGAGTCCCGGGGGAATCATGACGTGGGAGATGCCGTCCGGGTCTTGGCAGAGCAGCACGTCACCGCCTTGCTCGCGTAGCCGCCAGTGGCGGCCCCGCATCTCGTCCAGTCGACGCTCGACCTCAGCGAGGTCTTCATCGAGACGCCACACCAGTCGCGCCGTACCGATCACGTGGGTGGTGTCGGGGCGTTGCTCATCTCCCGAAGCGCGAGCAACGTCCCCGCATCGCGGGTTTGGAGCAGGGCCGCCTGCGGCTCCTGTGCCACCAGTTGCAGGTCGAAGACACGCTTGTAGAAGGGAACTGAGCGCTCCAGGGACCTCACGTACACCAACACCGCTTCCAGCCGGCTGATACCCACCGCACCTCCCGGGAGCGCCGCCGCCGCCGCCATGAGTTACGCGCTCGGTCGACGGATCAGTGGTCGGGCCCGCGCGACCTCCGAGCAGGGTTCGGTCGACGTTCTCCGCAACAGGAGCGGCTCAGCGATCCCAAGCCATGTCCCAAAAGGCAATTTCGTGCTCGAGGACCTCGTCCACCGCGGCGTGCGGCGGTGCGGAGCAGGTCGCGGCCAGACCGTCGACGTAGTCGGCGAACGCCGGTGCGGTCCAGTGCGAGACGACGTCCCGGTAGGGGTCCGCACCCGGAGCCGCGAAGCGCCAGGCCTCCAGGTATGTCTTCTCGACCGCCCACAGCGCGGTCATCGCGTCGTCGAACCCAGCGCCGTCGAGCCGCTCCAGCAGCCGTCGATAGGCGAGCGTCGCGGGTCGCGCCGGTGGGCCGAGACTGATCCTGCGCTCGTTGGCGAGCTGCTCGAACCATGCCAGCTCGTCGACCAGTGCGCCGGCCCCGGCTGCCAGCACGCGCTGCGCTGCCCGCGGCGCCCGTGCGAGCAGCCGGGCCTGGAACCACAGCAGGTCGCCGACGAAGAGATGATCCTGGGCCAACCAGGTGTCGAACCGGCCGACGGCCAGCGTCCCGTCGCGGACAGCGGCCAGGAACGGATGCCGAGTCGCGCACTCCCACAGGTCGGGCACCGGGCCAGCCTGCCATCACACGGAGCACACCCAGCCGCCGCGGGTCGAGCCGTCCCGCGGCTGGATCGAACAGCGCGGCGCCCCCCGTCAGGCGGCCGGGTAACGCGAGTACGTCGGGAAGTTCCCGAAGAGCTGCCCCGCGCCCTCGGTGACCGCCTGCACCAACAGGTCGCCGCCGACGAAGGCGCCGATCCACGACGAGCCGCGGCCGCCGAACACCTCCTCGCGGTCGCCGCGGGACCGCGGCTTGTTCACCCCCACCTTGAACGCTTGCAGCTCCGTCGTGATCCGCTCCGCGAACTCCAGGTCGTCGGTCGCCAGCGACGCCACCAGGTTGCCGTTCGAAACGTTCATCGCCGCCAGCATCTCAGCCTCCGTGTCGACCACGACGACGGAGTCCAACGGGCCGAACGGCTCCGCGTGCTGAAGCGACCAGTTCGTCGGCGGGTTCAGCACACACGCCGGCGCCACGTACGCCGACGTGTCCTGGCCGTCCACGAACCTGCCGTCGGACAGGTCGCCGCGGTACAGCGGGATGCCGCCGCCGGCGACCGCCTCGGCGTACAGCGTCTGAAGCTGGGCGGCCTTCGAGGCGTGGATGACCGGCCCGAAGTCGAGCTCCGGCAGCGACTCGCCGGCTTGTTCGACAGCCAGTGGGTGACCGAACCGGACGCTGGCCACGACCGGCAGGTACATCTCGAGGAACGCCGGGAACAGGTCTCGCTGTACGACGTAACGGGGGTAGGCGGTGCACCGCTGCTTGGCGTACTCGAAACCCTTCTTGAGGTGGCCGGCGAGCAGCTCCCACTGCGAGAAGTTCCAGATGCCCCAGGCGTTGAGCCCCTCTTGCTCCAGCAGGTGCCTTTTGCCGGTGTCGACGAGGCGGGCGGCCGCGGCCCGGCCGTTCGTGCGGCCGCCGACGAACGCCAGCGCCCCGATCTCGGCGGACTGGATGAGCGCCTCCGACAGCTCCGCGCCCACACCGGAGAGCAGTGTGGCCGGCAACCCGGCGCGGCGCATCAACGCGTGCGCCAGGGTCAGGGTGTGGAACCCGCCCTGCGAGGGGGTCTTCGCCACCACCGCGTTTCCGGCGAGCAGCTGCACGAGCTCGGCGTGCACCTGCACGCTCATCGGGTAGTTCCAGGACGCGATGTTGCTCACCGGCCCGGGCAGTGGGTCGCGTTCGGCAGTCTGGCGCTCGATCTCCCCGAGGTACCAGTCGACGCCGTCGAGGGCGCGATCGACGTCGGCGCAGGCAAGGCGCCACGGCTTGCCGATCTCCCAGACGAGCAGCAGGGCGAGGGTGTCGCGGTGCTCGCGCATGTCGGCGACCGCCGACGCGACGCTTCTCTTGCGCTCGTCGAGGTCGGTGTGCGACCACTCCTTGTGCTCACGGGCGGCGTGCGCGATGGCCTGGAGTGCGGTGTCGTGGTCGACCCGCGGCGGTCCCGGGATAACGGTGCCGTCGACGGGAGTGACGTGTTCTCCGGGGACGCCGTTGCGCACCCACTCGCCGCCGATCAGGTTGCGGATCCGGTCGGCGTCGAACGCCTCGGGCGCGGCGGCGACCGCCCGCGCCCACACCTCGTTCCATGTCGTGCCGGGCTTGACGGACCTGCCCATCGCGGGTCTCCCTTCGGCGAGGTTGAGACCGCGCAGTCGGCGGCAGCCAGAGATGCTCCCCCGACGTCGTCGAGTCAGACCGCAGTGTAGGAACCTGGCCGGCGCAACGACGGGTCGGGTTCGGGCCAAGAGCCGCGCTGGCCGGCAGCCGCGTTCATGCCTAGACTGCTAGGTATGCAGCGTGACAGCGCTGGTGTCCACCTGGACCTGTTGCTGCTCTCGGTACTCGCCGACCGGCCGGCCCACGGCTACCTGGCGATCAGCAGCCTGCGGGAGCGCAGCGGCGGCGTCTTCGACCTGCCCGAGGGCACCGTCTACCCGGCACTGCACCGGCTCGAGCGACAGGGGCTGCTGGCCAGCGACTGGGAAGATGTGGCGGGTCGACGGCGGCGGGTGTATCGGATCACCGCGGCGGGACGGGACGCGCTGGCGGCCGAACGCGAGCAATGGCAGTCCTTCGCCCGCGGGGTGTCCACGCTCGTGCGGTGGGCGACGTGAGGCCGTTGCGCCCCTGGCGGCGAACCGTGTCGGCGGCGCCTGCCAGCACGGTCGCCGACGGCCGGACCGACCGGTCGGTGGACGCCTACCTGGACCGGCTGTTCGACCTGCTGGGGGGCGGCGGGGCCGCCGGTCGCCGGGCGCTGACCGAGGTGGCGGACCACCTGGCGGACGGCGTCGCCGAGGGCATGGCCAGCGGTCTGTCCCGGGCCGAGGCGGAACGCCGCGCGGTCGACCGGCTGGGCTCGGTGGACCGCCTCGCATCGCAGCTGAGCCGCGGCCAGGGGCGAGCCGGGGTCGCTGTGGTGCTCCGCCAGATCTGCGGTGCCGGCTGGTTGCTCGGCGCAGCCGCGGCGGTCTCGATCGGCGTCGCCGGAGCGCTGTCCTGGCCGATCGGCCGCCTCTTCGGAGCCGACCTGATCGCCGCGGACGCGCCGAACGAGGTGCTCCCGGCTGCCCGTTGTCGCTACCTGCTGGAGTACTACCCGCACGCGGTTGGCTGCCAGGCCGCCTCGGTGGCGCACCACGCCGAGGAGGTCGTGCGCAACGGCGTCGCTATGGGTGTTCTCGGCGCGTTCGCCCTGGTCGCTTTCGCGGTGGCCCGGCGCGGTGGCCGCCTCGCTCGCTTCGCCGTCACCCCACCCATCGGGGTTCTGGCGGCCGTCGGCGCCACGATGTTCGGCGCGGCCGCCGCGGTCCTCATCGAGTCGGGCGCGTCGCGGCTGCACTCCGGCATCCGGTCGGGCGCTGGATTCTCTGTGGTGGGCGGCATCGCGAGTCTGCCGGCTCTTGTCGTCTTCGCGGTCCTGCTGCTGGCCGATCTGCGCCGCCGAGCCCCGGCGCCGTAGCGACAGCCGTCGCCACGCCGGCGGCCGCACGGCTCCCGGCATGCCAGAATCGATGGTGATGAGAACCTCCGACAGCAACCGTTTCCCGGTCACGGTCAGCCGGCTTCCGGTGGTCCGCTGCAGCCTGTGCGGACGTACCCTGGCCCACCGGTCCGGCGCGGCCAGCCGGGTCCTGACCGAGCACTACGGCCGGCACCACCCCGAGGCGCTGACCGGCCGGGGCGCCCTGCCGGTCTGAGCGGAGCAGGCGCGCGCCGGCGACGCCGGGGCGCCGGTCCGCGACGATAGGTGGGTGAAGCCTTCTCCGGCGGTCGGCGGCGGCCGTTGGGTCGTGGTCGAGCCGGAGCGGCTCGAGGGCTGGCTGACCCGCTTCGCCGAGCGGCACGGCGCGCTGGTGTGGACATTGGACGGTACGGGGGGGCTCGGCACGGCCGTGGTCTGCACGGCCGCCGACGGCGCCGTCGCGCAGTGCCAGGTGCCGTTCCCGCCACTCCGGCTGGACCCGGCGGAGCCATACGGCGGCCTGCTCCGGCACGCGAAGCTCGACCGGCGGGTCGGGGTGCTTCTGGTCCGGCTCGGCGGCCACGCCGCCGGGATCTTCCAGGGCACCACGCTGATCGCCTCCAAGGTCGGCTCCCGCCCGGTGCACGGTCGCAACGCGGCCGGCGGCTGGTCGCAGCAGCGGTTCGCCCGGCGCCGGGAGGGCCAGGTCCGCTCCGCGCTGGCGGCCGCCGCCGATATCGCCGCCGCGACGCTGCTGCCGGCCGCGTCCACGCTCGACGCCGTCGTGCTCGGGGGCGACCGACGGGCGGTCGATGCGGTGCTGGACGACCCCCGGCTGGCACCGCTGCGCCCACTCGTGACCGGCCCGCGGCTCGACGTACCCGATCCGCGGTTGCGCGTGCTCGAGCAGACACCGGCCCGCTTTCGGGCCGCGCACGTGCGGATCGTCGATGATGTGCGCCCGCCCACGGCCAGCGGTGGCAGCGGGGGTGGCTCGCGGCCGGCGGCCGACGGGCGGTGACGACGCCGCGGCCGAGATGCTGGTCAAAGGCCCCGTGGGGGCTGCCAGATGCTCCGGGAGGTTGCGGACTGCGAGCGGAGGTGACGAGGTGTCGGCGGTGCGAGTCGAGGACACGCCGCCGGTCGTCGCGCGCGTTGGAGACTTCCCCTCCGCCGCCCGGGCGACGCTCGACGACCTGCGGCGGCGCGTCGGGCTGGACCAGTGGCTGGTGTCGCACCGGGCCGGCGACGACTACGTGGTGCTCGCCTCGGTCGGCGCGGAGTTCGACTGGCGGGTCGGCGACGTGCTCGACTGGCAGGACACCTTCTGCGCCCGGATGGCGGACGGCCGGGCCCCCCGGGCGGCCTCCGACGTCGACGCGGTCCCGGCCTACGTGGAGGCCCGTCACGTCCTCGGCGCCGACGTCGGGGCCGTCCTGTCGGTGCCGATCCTCGACCCGGGTGGGCAGCTGCTCGGGACGCTGTGCGCGGTCGGGCGCGACCGGCGTCCGGACGACCTGGCGGCGATGCTGCCGGCGGTCGAGCTCTCGGCCGACCTGCTCGGCACGCTGCTCTCGCACGAGCTGCGGATCGAGCAGGAGGTCCGCCGGGCGCAGCGGGCCGAGGGGCAGGCCGCCAGCGATCCGCTGACCGGGGTGGGCAGCCGACGCGTCTGGGACGCCGCGCTGGACGCGGAGGAGGCGCGGGCCCGTCGCTACGGCGGCACCGCCGCGGTTATCGCGGTCGACCTGGACCGGCTCAAGGCGGTCAACGACTCCCAGGGCCACACCGCCGGTGACCACCTGCTCTGCCGCGCCGCGGCGGTGCTGGCCGACCGCGTCCGGGCCAGCGACCTGCTCGTCCGGCTCGGTGGTGACGAGTTCGGCATCCTGCTGCCGGAGACCGACCTGGCCGGCGCGCAGGTGCTCGCCGACGAGCTTCGGCTGGCGCTGCTCGCCGCCGACGTCGCGGTCTCGATCGGGGTGAGCGCCCGCCGAGCCGGTGCCGGCCTGTCCGCCGCCTGCGGGACGCCGACACCGCCATGTACGCCGACAAACGGCTGCGCCAGTCCCGCCCGCGAACGCGCGCCCGGCCGCTGCGCCGTCGGGGCCGAGCCGGTCAGCCGACGTCTCGCTGGTCGGGGCGCCGGCCGCAGTGCTGTCCGCCGCCGCCGCCGAGTTGGGCCGGTCCGACGCCGACGCCGACGCCGACGCCGACAGCATCGAGGCGCTGCTGGAGCTGGTCCGCGAGCAGCTCGGGATGGACGTCGCGTTCCTGGGGGAGTTCCGCGGCGGCGAGCGGGTGATCCGCAACGCGGTCGCCGCCATCGACCTGCCGGTCGGCCCGGGGGCTCGCCCAGCCGCGGGAGGAGACGCCTGGTGGACCAGGAGGGTCGCCGCCGCAGCCTGCTGGCCCGGCTGGACCGGCTGTACGACGCGGGCGGCCCGACCAGCGTCTACCAGCCCGTCGTCAGCCTCGACGGGTTGGTGACCGTCGGGGTGGAGGCGCTCAGCCGGTTCCCGACCGGGAACCCGGCGGAGTGGTTCGCGGCGGCCGACGAGGCGGGTGCCGGCACCGAGCTGGAGCTGCGGGCGATCCGCCGCGCCGTCGAGGTGCTGCCCGAGCTGCCGGGGTTCCTCGCCCTCAACGTCTCGCCGCAGACCGTCCGCTCGCCCGGGTTCGCCCGGGTGATCGACGGCCTGCCGCTGAACCGGCTCGTCCTCGAGCTGACCGAGCACTGGCCTGGCAGGCACTGGCCGCGGCGTTGACCACGTTCGCCCGCAAGACCGGCGCCCGGGTCATCGCCGAGGGCATCGAAACGCCCGCCGAACTGGCCTGCCTGCGCGAGATCGGTGTCGACTACGGCCAGGGCGACCACCTCGGCCGGCCGGCACCCCACGATGCCGTCCATGAAGCGGTCGGAGCGAGGCTCGGGCGTCCGCTGCCGATCGTCGGCCGGTAGCCCGGTCGGCCGCGGATCACCCGCGAGCGGGCGGGGTCGGGTCGAGCTGCCACTCCCGCCAGCGCTCCACCGGCTGGAAGCCCAGCGCGTCGTTGATCGCGACCATGTGCGCGTTCACCTCGGCGTTCCAGGTGTTGAGCAGCCGGACCTGCGGCACCGTCGCCTGCAGCAGCGCCAGGTTCGCCACCTTGATGAGCAGCCCGAGCCGGTGACCCCGATGCTCCGGCGCGACGATCGTGTCCCACTGGTAGGCCACCTCGGGGTGGCCGACGCTGACACCGATGTCGGTGTAGCCGACGAGGCGGCCGCTGGCGTCGTGCCGGACGGCGGTCCCCACCCGGCGCCGTCGGCGGGCGATGGCCTGGTCCTCGGTGTCCCGGTACCGCTGCGCGGTCCAGACCTCGGGTTGCCAGTCCATCTCCTCCAGCGGCGTGTCGGTGGTCATCCGGCCGGCGAGCGTCGCCAGGTCGTCGTAGGCCTCGGCCGGCGCCCGATCCACCCACTGCAGCAGCGAGTAGCCGGCGGCGGCGGCGGTTGCGGTTCCGCGCAGCTCGGCGAGCCGGCTCGGCTGCGCAGTCGTGAGGTCGAGCAGCCGCCGGATCTCGGTCAGCACCGGTCGCCCCCCGGCGGTCCGGACGAAGGCCGGCCCGGGCGCCGGCCCGGCGCCGTGCAGCGGCTCGGCCGCCTCGGCGAACAGCTTGGACCGGCCGTGGCGGTCCGCTCGCGCCAGCAGCTGCCGCAGCAGCGCCGTACCGTGCCCGCGCCGCCGGTGGTCGGGGTGGACGCGGACGTCGAGGGTCGCCGCGCTGGTGTTGTCGAGCAGCGGCAGCCGCAGGCTGCTCGCGCCCACCACCAGCCCGTCGTGCCAGCCGAGCCACAACTCGACCTGCTCGTCCGCACTCGGGCCGGCGAGCAGCGGCAGCAGCTCCTCGACCGGGTCGGCCGGCAGCCCGACGTGGTCGACGGCTCGGCTGGCGGCGTCGACCGACTGCCAGCGCACCGCAGCTGGTTCGGTCCGTACCGCCTCGACGGCCAGCGCACCCATGGGTCCGTCCTAGCAGCCGGCACGGTCCCGCGGCCACCGGTTATCGTCGCTGCCGGCCGATCCCGAGGAGTCGACGCAGGTGGTGGGTAGCGTGCCCCCGGTCCGGGTCGGAACGGCCGAGGAGGGGCACCGGTGCCGGTCGACGGGTCCAGCGCAGTTGTTCTCGGGGTCGACATCGGGACGACCAGCACCAAGGTGGTCGCCTTCGGTCCCGACGGCCGGGCGCACGGCTCCGCCGCGGTGCAGTACCCCCTCGACGAACCGGCACCGGGGCACGCCGAGCAGGACCCGGACGCCATCCGGGACGCGGTGGTCAGCACCGTCCGTGCGGTCGCGGCCGAGGCCCGCGAGCAGGGCATGCGCCCGGCGGGCCTGGCATTTAGCGCCGCGATGCACAGCCTCATCGCGATCGACGCGGACGGCAGGCCGCTGACCCCGTCAATCACCTGGGCCGACGGTCGGGCGGCCGCGCAGGCCGAGCGGCTGCGGGCCGGTGCCGACGGGCTGGAGCTGCACCGCCGGACCGGGACGCCGGTGCACCCGATGTCGCCGATGGTCAAGCTGGTGTGGTTCCGAGAGAACGAGCCGGAGGTCGTCGCGGCTGCGCGGCGGTGGGTGGGGATCAAGGAGTACGTCCTCGCCGACCTGACCGGCGAGTGGGTCGTCGACCACTCCGTGGCCTCCGCCACCGGGCTGCTCGAGCTCGCCACGCTGGACTGGTACGACGACGCTCTCACGGTCGCCGGGGTCCGGCGTGACCAGCTCTCCACCCTGGTCCGCACGCGTCACCAGCTACGGCTCACCGCGGCCGCCGCGCGGCGGCTGGGGGTGGACGCCGACCTGCCGGTGGTGGTCGGGGCGTCGGACGGCCCGCTGGCCAACCTCGGCCTGGGTGCGATCCGGCCCGGGATGGCCGCCGGTTCGATCGGGACCAGCGGCGCGCTGCGGGTCATGGTCGAGAAGCCGAGCGTGGACTCCCTCGGCCGGGTGTTCTGCTACGCCCTCACCGAGGACCGCTGGGTGGTCGGCGGTGCCATCAACAACGGCGGTGTGGTGCTCGCCTGGACCGGTGACGCGCTCGCCCCCGACCTCGGCGACGACCCGGCCGAGGCGCTGCTCGACCTCGCCGCGCAGGTCCCCGCCGGCTCCGGCGGCCTGGTCATGCTGCCCTACCTGCTCTCCGAACGGGCGCCGCACTGGAGCGCGCTGCCCCGCGGCGCGTACGTCGGTCTGACCCGCGCGCACCGCCGGGAGCACCTGATCCGGGCCGCGCTGGAGGGGGTCTGCCAGCAGCTCGCGCTGGTGCTGCACTCGATGCAGGCGGCCGGCAACGAGGTGCGGGAGATCCGCGCCACCGGGGGGTTCGCCCGCAGCCCGCTGTGGCGGCAGATGCTCACCGACGCGCTCGGCATGCCGATCGGCTTCGCCGCCGCGGCGGAGGGCACCAGCTTCGGTGCGGCCCTGCTCGGGATGGAGTCCCTCGGGCTGATCGAGTCCCTCGACGTGGCCGCCGACCTGGTCCGGATCGAGCACACCACCACCCCGGAGCCCGGCCCGAGCGCGACGTACCGGACGCTGCTGCCGGTCTTCGCCGCGCTCTACGACGCGCTGGTGCCGACGTTCGTGTCGCTGCGGCGGCTGGGTCCCGGCCTGCCGCTCGAGCCGCCGGACGGCTCAGCCGAGCCGGCCCGCTGAGCCGACACCATCAGTACCTGGTCCACCATGGACCGACACACCGTCTCCCGCCGGCCGTTCGGCGCCGCCGGGGCCCGAAGGAGCGCTGGGCTGCCATGACCTCCGACCGCGCCGGCCAGCCGGCGCAGGCCACCGACCTGGTGGACGTCGCCCGGCTGGTGACCGCCTACTACGCGCTGCACCCCGACCCGCAGATCCCCGAGCAGCAGGTGGCGTTCGGCACCTCCGGACACCGCGGGTCGGCCTTCGCCGTCGCGTTCAACGAGGACCACATCGCCGCGACCAGCCAGGCGATCTGCGAGTACCGCGCCGGTCAGGGGATCGACGGTCCGCTGTTCCTCGGCGCCGACACGCACGCGCTCTCCGAGCCGGCCCGGGTGACCGCGCTCGAGGTCTTCGCCGCCAACGACGTGCGGGTGCTCATCGACGACGGCGACGGCTACGTGCCGACCCCGGTGGTCTCGCACGCGATCCTGGCCCACAACGCGGCCGGCGCCGGCGGCACCGCGGACGGGGTCGTGGTGACCCCGAGCCACAACCCGCCCGCCGACGGCGGCTTCAAGTACAACCCGCCGCACGGCGGCCCGGCGGACACCGCCGCCACCCGCTGGATCCAGGACCGGGCGAACGCGCTGCTCGTCGACGGACTGGCCGGCGTACGGCGGGTGCCCTCCGCGCGGGCACTCGCGGCCGACACCACCGGCCGGCACGACTACATCGGCGGCTACGTCGCCGACCTGCCGGCCGGGCTGGACCTCGACGCGGTGCGCTCGGCCGGGGTCCGGATCGGCGCCGACCCGCTGGGCGGGGCGAGCGTCGCCTACTGGGCCCGGATCGCGGAGGTGCACCGGCTCGACCTGACCGTGGTGAACCCGGCGGTGGACGCGACGTTCCGGTTCATGACGCTGGACTGGGACGGCAAGATCCGGATGGACTGCTCGTCGCCGTACGCGATGGCCTCGCTGATCGCGAACCGGTCGGCGTACGACGTCAGCACCGGCAACGACGCCGATGCGGACCGGCACGGCGTGGTCACCCCGGACGCCGGGCTGCTCAACCCCAACCACTACCTCGCGGTCGCTATCGAGTACCTGTTCACCCATCGCGACGGCTGGCCGGCGGCGGCGAAGGTCGGCAAGACGCTGGTCTCCTCCAGCATGATCGACCGGGTGGCGGCCGAGCTGGGGCGCCCGCTCGTCGAGGTGCCGGTCGGCTTCAAATGGTTCGTGGCGGGGCTGCTCGACGGCGGCTTCGGTTTCGGCGGCGAGGAGTCGGCGGGGGCGTCGTTCCTGCGCCAGGACGGCTCGGTCTGGACCACCGACAAGGACGGCATCCTGCTGGCGTTGCTCGCGGCCGAGATCCTGGCGGTGACCGGCCGCAGCCCCAGCGAGCTCTACCGCGAGCTGACCGGGCGGCACGGCGACCCGGCGTACGCGCGGGTGGACGCCCCGGCGAGCAGGGCCGAGAAGAAGGTCCTCGCCGCCCTGCGGCCGGAGCAGGTGCAGGCGCGGGAGCTGGCCGGGGACCCGATCACCGCGACGCTGGTCCGGGCGAGCGGCAACGACGAGCCGATCGGTGGCCTCAAGGTGACCACCGAGCAGGCCTGGTTCGCCGCCCGGCCGTCCGGCACCGAGGACGTGTACAAGATCTACGCCGAGTCCTTCCGCGGACCGGAGCACCTCGCCGCCGTGCAGGAGGAGGCGCGGGCGCTCGTCTCGGCCGCCCTCGGCGCCGCCGGCTGAGCTCGCCGCCCGCCAGCC
>JBBSHH010000056.1:0-15362 GCA_038253225.1 Mycobacteriales bacterium
CCGGTGCGCTTCTGTTCCAGGATGTGCGCGCTCCAGCCGGCGGTGCGGGCGCAGGCGAACATCGAGGTGAACATCGACGCCGGCACCTCGGCGAAGTCCAGCACGACCGCGGACCAGAACTCCACGTTGGTCTCGAGCACCCGGTCCGGCTTGCGGGCCCGAAGCTCGGCCAGCGCGGCCTTCTCCAGCGCCTCGGCGACCTCGTACCGGGAGGAGCCGAGCTGCTTCGCGGTCCGCCGCAGCACCCGGGCGCGCGGGTCCTCGGCCCGGTAGACCCGGTGCCCGAACCCCATCAGCCGCTGGCCGGAGTCGAGCGCCTCGCTCACCCACGCCTCGGCGTCGCCCCGCTCCTCGACCTCGTCGAGCATCTTCAGCACCCGCGACGGAGCGCCGCCGTGCAGCGGTCCGGAGAGCGCGCCGACCGCGCCGGACAGCGCCGCCGCGACGTCGGCGCCGGTGGAGGCGATGACCCGGGCGGTGAACGTGGAGGCGTTCATCCCGTGCTCGGCGGCGGAGACCCAGTAGGCGTCGACGGCCGCCACGTGCTTGGGGTCGGCCTCGCCACGCCACCGGATCAGGAACCGCTCCGGTATGGAGCCCGCCTTGTTGATCTCGGACTGCGGGACCGGGGGCTGGTCGCCGCCGCGGGCCGACTGCGCGACGAAGGACATCCCGGTCACCGAGCAGCGGGCCAGGTCCCGGCGGGCCTGCTCGTCGTCGATGTCGAGCAGGTGCGCCAGGCCCCAGATGGGCGCGAGCTCGGCCAGCGCCCCCTGCAGGTCGACGCGGGTGTCACCGAAGCGCAGCGGGATCGGCAGCGGCTCGGCCGGTGGCAGGCCGGGGGAGAAGCTGCCGTCGACCAGCAGCCCCCAGACCTGCTCGTAGTTGACCGAGCCGACGAGCTCCTCGATGTCCACGCCGCGGTACCGCAGCGCGCTGCCTTCCTTGTCCGGCTCGGCGATCTCGGTCTCGAAGGCGATGACGCCCTCCAGCCCGGGCTTGAACACGGTGTCGTTCGAGTCCGCCATCGCCGCCGTACTCCCGTCGTCCGGTCGCGCCTGCCGTGCTTGGGCCAGCATCCTTCCGCATCGGCGCTGCGGTGCCGGACCCGCGGTGCCGCCCGACCCGCCGGCCGGGGAGGATCTCGGGGTGACCGAACCTCGCGACGTCGCCAGGCTGCGCCGCGAGTACCAGCGCGCCGGGCTGGCCGAGGCCGACCTCGCCGCCGACCCGGTCGCCCAGTTCGGGGCGTGGTTCGCCGCCGCCCGGGCGGCCGGGCTCCCCGAGCCGAACGCGATGACGTTCGCCACCGCCGACGAGCAGGGCCGGCCCAGCGCCCGGACCGTGCTGCTGAAGGGCTTCGACCAGCGCGGTTTCACGCTGTTCACGAACTACCGGTCCCGTAAGGGGCGGGAGGCGGCGGTCAACCCGTACGCGGCGCTGGTGTTCCCCTGGCCGGACCTCGAGCGCCAGGTCGTCGTGGTCGGCGGCCTCGAGCGGGTCGAGCCGGCCGAGACCGCTGCCTACTTCGCCAGCCGACCACGCGGCTCGCAGCTCGGCGCCTGGGCCAGCGAGCAGTCCGCGGTGGTGCCCGACCGTTCGACGCTCGACCGCCGGCTGGCCGAGCTCGACGCCCGGTTCCCCGACGCGGTTCCGGTACCGGCGTGGTGGGGCGGCCTGCGGGTGGTGCCGGAGACCGTGGAGTTCTGGCAGGGCCGACCCAACCGGCTGCACGACCGGCTTCGCTACCGCCGGGTCGGGGCCGGCTGGGTCGTGGAGCGGCTCGCGCCGTGACGTTCCCGACGCTCGGCACGCGGCTGCGCCGGGCCGCCGCCGACATCACGCCACTGCGCGGGTCCCCGGACTACCGCCGGATGTTCGCCGGCGAGACGGTGTCGTTCCTCGGCACCCAGATGACCGCGGTCGCCGTACCCGTGCAGGTCTACGGCCTCACCCGGTCCTCGCTGGCGGTGGGGTTGATCGGGCTGGCTGCGCTGGTCCCGCTGTCGTCGTGGGGCTGCTCGGCGGCGCGATCGCGGACGCGGTCGACCGGCGCCGGCTGGTGCTCGGCACCTCCACGCTGCTCGCGCTGCTCTCCGTGGTGCTGTTCGGGCAGGCGGCGCTGCACCTCGACGCGGTCTGGCTGCTCTATGCGGTCGTGGCGGCGCAGGCGGCGGTGTTCGCCGTGGACAGCCCGGCCCGGCGAACCTTCCCGCCGCGGCTGCTGCCGGCCGGCCAGTTACCGGCCGCGAATGCCCTGAACCAGCTCGGCGTCAACCTCTCGACGTTCGGCGGTCCACTGCTGGCCGGCGTGCTGATCGCCGGGATCGGACTGCCCGCGGCGTACGGGCTGGACGCGCTGTCCTTCGCGGCCGCCCTCTACGCGGTGGCCCGGCTCGCGCCGATGCGGCCGGACGGCGGCGGCGCGGTGGCCGGGCTCGCTGCGATCTCCCAGGGGCTGCGCTTCCTCGCCGGCCGGCCGGTGCTGCTGATGACGTTCCTCGTCGACATCAACGCGATGATCTTCGGTATGCCGCGGGCGCTGTTCCCGGCGCTGGCGGAGGGCCGGTTCCACGGCGGTCCGGCGACGGTCGGGCTGCTGTACTCCGCGATCTCCCTCGGGGGGTTCCTCGCGGCGGTGCTCGGCGGCTGGATCGGGCGGGTCCGCTGGCAGGGCCGGGCGACCCTCGTCGCGATCACGCTGTGGGGCGCTGCGATCGTCGCTTTCGGGCTCACCGACCGGCTGCCGGTGGCCGTCGCGATGCTGGCGGTCGCCGGCGCTGCGGACATGGTCAGCGCGGTCTACCGGAGCACGATCCTGCGGGTGGCGACGCCGGACTCGATGCGAGGCCGGCTCGCCGGCGTGTTCATCGTCGTGGTCGCCGGCGGCCCGCGGCTGGGGGACCTCGAGGCCGGTGCGGTGGCGGCCGCGGTGTCGCCGGCGTTCTCCGTGGTCAGCGGCGGGCTGGCCTGCATCGTGGGGGTGCTGCTGCTGGCCGCGCTGGTGCCGTCATTCCGTCGCTACGACGCGGTCGCCGCCACGGCCGGCCCGGTCGGCCCGGTCGGCTAGAGCGCCCGGATCGCGGCGAGCAGCCGGTCGCTGGCTGCCTCGTAGCGGGCCCGGCCGGTGCCGGCGACGTTGCTGAGGTCCACCGGGGCACCGACCACGACGGTCGCCACCCGCCGCCGCCACCACCTCCCGGCACCCCGCTCGAGCCCGGCGGTGGCCACCGGGATCACCGGCACGTGCATGCGCAGCGCGAGCAGGCCGGCCCCGCCCTTCGCGGCGGCCGCCGGGCCGGCCGCCGGGATCGTGCCCTCCGGGTAGACCAGCACGAGGTCGCCGCGGGCCAGCGCCGCCCCCGCCTGGCGGATCGCCACCATCCGCTCCGCCCCGTCGCCGACCGGGATGTGTCGGCCGGCCCGCAGCACCCACCCGATCACCGGCCGGTCGAACACCTCGCGGACGCCGAGGAAGCGCATCCGCCGGCCGCGGCGGTGGGCGAGCACGACCAGCACCACCGGGTCGAGGTAGGAGACGTGGTTGGCGACGACCAGCGCCGGGCCGCTCGCCGGGATCCGCTCCAGGCCGGTGATACGCAGCCGGACGGTGAGCCGGACGAAGACCTCCAGCAGCCGGATGCCGATCCACCACACCGGCTCCGGCTCGGCACGGGCCGGCGCGGTCGGGCCGGCGGTCACCCGAACGCCCGCCAATAGAGCGTGTAGTGCGCAACCGCGGCCAGCACGGTCAGGGCGTGGGCCACCTCGTGGTAGCCGAACGTCGCCGGCGCCGGGTCGGGCCGACGGCTGCCGAGGACCGTCGCGGTGGCGCTATAAAGCACGATGCCGGCGACCGCGAGCAGCAGCTGCGGTCCGGAGAACAGCCGCACCGCGGGGCCGGCGATCACCAGCCCCCACCAGGTGCCGACGCCGTAGTAGGCGTCGGCCGCGCCGCCCAACCGGTCCAGCCGGCGCAGCTTGACCACCGCGCCGAGGACGACGACGACCAGCAGGCCGCCGAGGAAGCGCACCCGCCCCCGCGGACCGAGCAGCAGCACCGCCGGCGGCACGTACGAGCCGAAGATGAAGGCGAAGATCATCACATGGTCGAGCGCCTTCATCCGCCGCTTGTTCCGGGGGGACCAGCGGCCCCGGTGGTAGGCGGCGCTGGCGCCGAACATCGCGGTCATCGTCAGGCCGTAGACGACGGCGGCGTCGCGCTGCGCCGGGGTGGCGGCGCGCAGGACCAGCGCCCTCCCGGCGACGGCGGCGACGCCGGTGGCCAGGACGTGGCTGCTGCCGCGGAACCGGGGCCGCAGCGGCGCGATGGTCGCGGTGCTCACGAGGCCAGCACCTCCGCGACCACCCGCAGGTCGCTGACCAGCCCGGCGTACGCCGCGTCCCGGTCCTCGGCCCGCAGCACCGCGGACGGGTGGATCGTGGCCAGCAGGAAGGCCGACTGCCGCCGGCCGTCCTCGGCGCCGCCGGGCCACGGCAGCAGCACCCCGCGGGACTTCGTCACCCGGAACGACGCTCCGAGCAGGGTCTTGCCGGCGGTGGCGCCCAGTGCCACCACCACCTCCGGGTCGAGCACCGCCAGCTCAGCTTGCAGCCATGGCTTGCAGGCGCCGACCTCGTAGGCGTCCGGTGTCGCGTGGATCCGACGCTTTCCGCTGCCGGCCATCGTGAACTTGAAGTGCTTGACCGCGTTGGTGACGTACGCCGAGCCGCGCTCGACGCCGGCCGCCGCCAGCGCGGTGTCGAGCAGCCGCCCGGCCGGGCCGACGAACGGGCGCCCCTGCCGGTCCTCCACATCGCCCGGCTGCTCTCCGACGAGCACGACCCGGGCGTCCGGCGCGCCTTCCCCGAACACGGTCTGGGTGGCGTTCTCGTGCAGCGGGCAGCCGCGACAACCGGCGGCCGCGGCGGCGAGCCCGGCGAGGTCGGCGCCGGCCGGCACGAACGGCGCGGCGGTGGGTCGGTCCGAGCGACTGGCCATGAAAGGCACGGTATCCACCCCTAGGCGCCCGGTTCAGCGGGCGGGGGCGGAGCCGCGCGTCGCCGCGTAGCGTTCCAGCGACTCGGCCCGCTCGGCCCGATGGTCGACGACCGGTGCGGGGTAGCTCGCGGGCGGCCCGGCCGGCAGCGTCCACGGCTCGTGCACCGCCGGCGCCGGTACGTCCCGTAGCTCCGGGACGTAGCGTCGGATGTAGTCCCCGGCCGGGTCGAACTTCTTGCCCTGGGTGACCGGGTTGAAGATCCGGAAGTACGGCGCCGGGTCGGTGCCGGTCCCGGCGACCCACTGCCAGCCGTGGGCGTTGGAGGCGAGATCGCCGTCGACGAGCCGGTCGAGGAACAGTCGCGCCCCGCGGGTCCAGTCGATGTGCAGGTCCTTGACCAGGAACGACGCCGTGATCATGCGGACCCGGTTGTGCATCCACGCCTCGGCCGCGAGCTGGCGCATCCCGGCGTCCACGATCGGGTAGCCGGTCCGCCCGGCGGCCCACGCGGCGAAGCGGCCGTCGGCGGCCGGCCCGGTGTCGACCCGCATCAGCTCCATCGCCGGTTGCAGCGGCCGGCTGCTGCTCTGCGGCCGGTGGAACAGCACGTCGGCGTAGAACTCCCGCCAGGCCAGCTCGCCGCGGTAAGCCGCGGCACCCGCCCCGTCACAGCCCCGCCAGCAGCGTCCGCGGGTGCAGCGCGCCGTACTTGAGGTAGACGCTCAGCCGGGAGGTGCCGGGGAGCCCCGGGCTGTTGCGCCGCTCGGCGTACCCGCCGAGCGCCTGCTCGCGGAACAGGTCCCAGGCCCGGGTAGCGGCCGCCTCACCGGCGGCCGGGATCGCGCTTCCGCCCAGGTCCGGGTCGGCCGGGATCGGGTCGCCCGCCGGCCCCGCCGCGAACCGCAGCCCGGCCGGCACCGGCGCCGGTGGGTGCCAGCCGTGCCGCAGCCAGGCGCGCCGGTAGGCCGAGTAGACCCGGAACGGGGTCCCCTCCGCCGTGAACAACCGGCCCGGACTCACCGCGTACGGCGATCCGGTCCGCAGCAGCGTGCGGCCGTCGGCGGTCAGCGCTGCCTCGACGGCCGCGTCCCGGCGTCGGCCGTACGGGCCGAAGTCGGCGCTGACGTGCACCTCCTCGGCGCCCATCTCGGCCGCCAGCCGGGGGATCACCGTCGTCGGCCGGCCCCGCAGCACCACGAGCCGGCCGTCGGTGACCTCCTCCAGCGCCCGCAGCGATCGGTAGAGGAAGGCCAGCCGCGCCGCCCCGCTCGAGCGTCGGAGCAGGTCGTCGAGGACGAAGACCGGCAGCACCTCCTCGGCCGCGGCCGCCGCGGCGCCGAGCGCCGGGTGGTCGTCGAGGCGCAGGTCGCGGCGGAACCACAGCACCGACACGGACATGGCCGAAGGTTAGGAGCGTCCGGACGGCGGCGCCCGTCGGGACGCCAGGTAAGGCTGCTGTGCCCGTGCGGCAAGGTACTGACCCCGCTCGCGGGGGAGATCACCGATCACCCGTCCCCGTGACCCAGGAGGGTCTTGCATGGCCGTACCCCAGGCCGTCGACTTCCAGACCGGCGTCTCCCACGCCTGGTCGAACGTCGCCGCCTTCGTTCCGAAGTTCGTCAGCTTCCTCATCATCCTGGCCGTCGCCTACGTCATCGCGAAGGTAATCGCCAAGGTCGTTGACACCGTGTTGGAGCGGGTCGGCTTCGACCGGGCCGTCGAGCGCGGCGGCATCAAGGCGGCGATGGCGAAGAGCACGTACGACGCCAGCGACATCGTCAGCAAGATCGTGTACTACGCGGTGCTGCTGGTCGGTCTGTCGATGGCCTTTGGCGTGTTCGGCACCAACCCGATCAGCCAGTACCTCAACTCGATCGTCGCCTACCTGCCCAAGCTGCTGGTCGCGATCATCATCGTGGTTGTGGCGGCAGCGATCGCCAAGGCGGTCAAGGACCTCATCACGAACACGATGGGCGGCCTGAGCTACGGCTCGCTGCTCGGCAGCGTCGCGTCGGCGTTCATCCTCGCCCTCGGCGTGATCGCCGCGCTCGACCAGCTGGCGATCGCCCGCAACGTCGTCAACGGCGTCCTCTCCGCGGCCCTGGCCGCGATCGTCGGGGTCACCGTCGTCGGTGTCGGCGGCGGCCTGATCCGGCCGATGCAGCAGCGGTGGGAGACCATCCTCACCAAGGCCGAGGAGGAGGGCCCGCGGGCGCGCCAGCATGTGCAGGCGCCGTCCGGCCGGACCCAGCCCTACCCGACCGAGGACTACCTCAACAGCATCGGCCTCAGCGACGCCCCGACGCAGACCTACGGCAGCACGAAGCTCTAGCGGTCACCGGCGCCCGGTCCCCTCTCGGGGGGGCCGGGCGCCGTGCTGTCCGGCCTCAGCTGCGACGGCCGGCCCAGGTCCAGGCGTAGGAGCTGTCCTCGCCGGCCGACGCGGCGGCGCCGAGCTCCAGCGGCCGGAACGTGTCGACCATCACGGCCAGCTCGTCGGTCGCGGCCGCGCCGATGGAGGCCTCCACCGAGCCGGGCTGCGGACCGTGGGTGAAGCCGCTGGGGTGCAAGGAGATCGACCCCAGCTCGATTCCGGCGCCCTTGCGGGACATGAAGTCCCCGCCGACGTAGAACAGCATCTCGTCGCTGTCGACGTTCGCGTGGTTGTACGGCGCGGGGATGCCCTGCGGGTGGTAGTCGAACAGCCGGGGAACGAACGAGCAGACCACGAAATTCGGCCCCTCGAAGGTCTGGTGCACCGGCGGCGGCTGGTGCAGCCGACCGGTGATCGGCTCGAAGTCGTGGATGGAGAACGCGTACGGGTACAGGCAGCCGTCCCAGCCGACGACGTCGAAGGGGTGGGTGGCGTAGGTGAAGCGGGTGCCGCCCTGCCGGTGCCGCACCAGCACCTCGACATCAGTGCCTTCCGCCGGCACCGGGGTGGCCGGGCCGCGCAGGTCGCGCTCGCAGTACGGCGCGTGCTCGAGGAACTGGCCCTTCGCGGACAGGTAGCGCCGCGGCGGACCGATGTGACCGGTCGCCTCGATCACCAGCGTCCGCAGCGGTTCTGCGCCGGTCGGGACCCAGCGGTGGGTCGTCGACGTCGGCAGCAGCACATAGTCCCCGGCCGCCACCTCAAGCGCGCCGAAGACCGTCTCGACGGTGGCGGCCCCGGCTTCGACGTACACGCACTCGTCGCCGACCGCGTTGCGGTACAGCGGGGAGGCGGACTGGGCGAGCGCGTAGGAGATCCGCACGTCGGCGTTGGCCAGCAGCAGCTGGCGGCCGGTCACCACGTCGGCGGCGTCGGCATCCAGCTTGTGGGTGCGGAAATGCCGCGGCTTGAGCGGCCGGTTCGGCGTCCGGCGCTCCACCGGCAGGTCCCACGGCTGGGCGTCGACGATCGCGGTCGGCAGGCCGGCGTGGTAGAGCAAAGCCGAGTCTGAGGAGAAGCCCTCGACGCCCATCAGCTCCTCGGCGTAGAGGCCTCCGTCCGGTCGTCGGAACTGGGTGTGCCGCTTGCGCGGCAGTTGCCCGACCGATCGGTAGTAGGGCATGCGGGTCTCCCCTCGTCCGGCCGCCGGTGGCTGCACGGGCCTCGTCGGACCGTGCGCCAGCGTCCCGAACGCTGTCAACCCCGCCCGACGCCCCGGCCGACCGGGCCTCCCCCGCCGGCTGGCAACACCTTGCCCGGCCGGAGCCTGACCGGCAGGGTGGACCCGGTGACCTTCGACGTCGACCTGGAGTGGGGCGACCTGCTCGAGCACCTCGGCGACGCCGTCACCGTGATCGGTCCGGACTGGCGCTACCGGTGGGTCTCCACCGGTATGGCCGCGCTGCTCGGCCGGCCCCGCAGCGAGCTCGTCGGCGCCGATGTCTGGGCGGTGTTCCCGGAGGTCGTCGGCAGCCCGGAGCACGACCTCAGCCTCGAGGCGATGCGCAGCGGGAAGCCGGTCGAGTTCGTCTGGTACTACGCCCCCGCCGCCCGTTACATCGAGCAGCGGGTGATCCCCACCCGGCGGGGGATGGTCGTCGTCGCCCGCGACGTCACCGACCGGGAGCAGGCCGCCGAGTACTCCCGGCGGCTGCTGCTCATCGGCCAGCAGCTGGCCGGCACGATGAGCTCCGCCGAGGTGCTGGCCGTGCTGAGCCGGCTGGTGTTCCCGCTGGTCGAGGCCAGCGGTGGCGGCATCGTGCTGGCCGACCCCGAACGGCAGGTGATGCGCTCCCTCGGCTGGAGCGGCGCCGACGCGACGATGGCGAGGGCCTGGGCCGAGTACCCGCTCGACGTGCGCACCCCGGGGACCGACGCCTACCGCAGCGGGGAGCCGGTCCTGCTGCCCGACATCGACGCCGCGGCGGCGGGCTACCCCGACCTGACCGCGGACCTGCGTCGGGTCGGCCGGCCGGCGATAGCCGCCCTGCCGCTGGTCGCGGCCGCCGAGCGGATGGGCGCGCTCGTGTGCAACTTCGCCACCCCCCGCGCCTTCGGCGACGCCGAGATCCGGTTCCTGTCCACGGTCGCGGCGATGTGCGCCCAGTCGGTGGCCCGGTCCCGCCTGTTCGAGGACGAGCAGGCGGGAATCGCGACGCTACAGCGCAGCCTGCTGCCGCAGATGGTGGAGCAGCCGGTCGGGGCGCGGATCGCCGCCCGGTACCGATCCGGCGGGGCGGGGGTCGACGTCGGCGGCGACTGGTGGGACGTGATCCCGCTGCCCGGCGCGGTCGGCCTGGTCATGGGCGACGTCGAGGGGCACGACCTCGCCGCCGCAGCCATCATGGGGCAGGTGCGGTCCGCGGTGCGGGCCTACGCGCTGGAGGGTCACCCGCCGCGGGTGGTGCTCGAGCGCGCCAACGACTTCCTCGCCAGCCTGCGGCTGGAAAGACTGGTCACGGTGGCCTACCTGCAGGTACACCCGAACGAGCTGCTGGTCACCGCCGTATCCGCGGGGCACCTGCCGGCGCTGGTCGCCGCGCCCGGGCACCAGGTGTCCGAGGTGCCGGACCGCACCGGCCCGCCGCTCGGCGTGCTGCCCGCCGGGAACCACTGGCCCGAGGTGACCAGCACGGTGCCCGGCGGGGCGGTGCTGGCGATGTTCACCGACGGGCTGGTCGAGCAGCGCGGGTTCGACATCGACGCGGGCATGAGCCGGGTGGCCGCCGCCCTGCACGCGCATCTCGCCGCGGACGGCGAGCGGATCGCCGACGCGATCGTCGCCGCCGGGCTGCGGGGCCGGGCGGCGGCCGACGACCTCGCGCTGCTGATCGTGCAGCTTCCGACCCCGGCCACCCCGCCGGGCCGGCCGGTACGCCGGCGGCTCCCGGCCACCGCCGCCAGCGTGCCGCTGGCCCGGCACTTCCTCACCGACCTGCTGGCCGCCTGGGAGGTGCACGGGCCGGCGGTGCGGACCGCCGAGCTGCTGCTCAGCGAGGTCGTGACGAACGCGACCCGCCACAGCGAGGACGACATCGAGCTGCGGCTGGCCGTCCAGAACGGTCGGCTGCGGGTCGAGGTGAGCGACTCCTCGCACCGGGACCCGGTCGTGCTCGACGCGTCGGCCGACGACACCTCCGGCCGGGGGCTGTTCACCGTCGAGTCACTCGCCGAGCGCTGGGGTGTCGAGTCCACCGGACTGGGCAAGGTCGTCTGGTTCGAGGTGCCGACCGACAGCTCGCTCGGATGACCGGCGCCGGCACCGGGATTGTCCGCGGCGAGCGCCGCCGGGGCCGCCGGGGTCTGCTGGCCCCGGCGGCCCGTCACCTCACCGCGGCGTGATGATCCCGATCAGCCCGTGCCGGTACTCCCCGATCCCGGCCGCGAAGATCAGCGACTGCGGGGTACCGAACACGCCGTTGCCGAACGCCAGCCCCCACAGCCCCTCGTGTACGATCGCCCGGCCGTTCCCGTCGCGCAGCGTGCCGCGGAACGCGCCGGTGCTCGGGTCGAAGGCGTTGATCCGCCCGTTCTCCTCGTTGCCGACGAGCAGCATGCCGCCGAAGCGCCCCCAGTGCGCCGGCGCCAGCACCATCCCCCACGGGTCGTCGAGCGCACCGCCGGTGACCAGCCGGCGGACCAGCCGCCCGTCCAACCGGTAGACGTCGATCACCCCGTCGACGCTGGCGCTTGCTCCCGGCACCGGGGCGTACGAGACGTAGACGTTGCCGCCGAGGACAGCGACGTTGTACGGCCCGAGGCCGCGGGGTAGCGCCGGGTCACGGAACGCGTGCGGCCGCGGCAACAGCCGCCACTGGCCGTCGAACACGTCGATGCGCCCGGCGCCGTCGGCGGCGTAGAGCCGCACACCGGCCGGGGTCTGCGCCATCGCCAGACCCAGGTAGATGTGGTGCCGGACGGTCGCGGCGGTCCGCGCCCTGGTCAGCGGCTCCACCGCCGGGCTCCAGCCGACCAGGTGCGAGGTGATCGTGTCGAACAGGAACCGCGACGCGGCGTGCTGGCTGCCGCTGCGCACGACGAACTCGCTCGTCGGGTTGAAGACCTGGCCGGTCGGCTCCGGCGGCAGCGCGACGGTCAACGGGATCTTGCTGACCGGGTCGGAACCGTTCGCGCCGGCGTAGATCGTGGCGGTGGCGGTGCCGTTGTTCGCCACCCACAGCGGCGTAGTGGAGCCCAGCGCGATGCCCCAGGGGTTCTTCACATCCCGGTCGGTGAGCGACGCCAGCCCACGGATGTCCGACACCAGGTTGACCGACCTGAAGCCCTCGCCGGTCGCCGCTCCGGCGCTCGGAGCGGCCAGGACCGCGGCGCCGGCGACCGCTACGCCAGCGACCAGTGCCCGCGTCGTGCGCCGGGCTCGATCGGATCCTCGAGACAGCATGTGCCCTCCCACCGGCTGCGGTGGCGGAGGGGTCCCGCCGGTACGACGCAGCCCTCGCGGCTGGCACGGCTGCCGGCCGCGTCGGGTTCATCGCTGGGGTCGGTCTGAGCCGGCCGGAGGCTCCGACAGCCCTCAGGTGACCGCCACGACGACCGAGTGCCATCCGCTGGCGCCGTCCGGGTCCGGTGGCCTGCGCTTGTCGGTCTGCGTCTGGCGTGTCTTGTCGGTGGCGCGGACCTCCAGGGTGTGCTGTCCCGGCGTGGCGTCCCACGCCCAGACCCACTGCCGCCAGGTGTCGATGCCGTCCTCGGCGGCGAGCCGCGCCGGCGACCAGACACCACCGTCGACGCGGACCTCGACCGCCGCTATGCCGCGGTGCTGCGCCCAGGCCACGCCGGCGACCGCCGTCCGTCCGGCCGGTACCCGGGCCAGTGGTCGCGGGGTGTCGATCCGCGACATGGTCTTGATCGGCGCGGTCCGGGCCCAGCCGCGCCGGGTCCAGTAGGTGTCGTGCCCGGCGAACGTCGTCAGCTGCAGGTCGACGACCCACTTGGTGGCGGAGACGTAGCCGTACAGCCCGGGCACCACCATCCGCACCGGGAAACCGTGCTCGATCGGCAGCGGTTCCCCGTTCATCGACACGGCCAGCATCGCGTCCCGCCCGTCCAGCACGGCGGCCGTCGGCGTACCGACGGTGAATCCGTCGACGGAGCGGCTGACGAGCTGGTCCGCGCGGGGGTCCACCCCCGCCTCGCGCAGCAGGTCGCCGAGCGGCGCGCCCACCCAACGGGCGGTGCCGACGTACGGGCCGCCAACCTCGTTCGAGACGCAGGTGAGGGTGATGTCCCGTTCGATCAGCGGCCGGTCGAGGAGCTGGCCGAAGTCGAGCTCGATCTCGCGTCGGACCATGCCGTGGAGCCGCAGCCGCCACTTCTCGGCGGCGATCGTCGGCACGAGGAGGTTGATGTCGACCCGGTAGAAGTCGGCGTTGCGCGTGTAGAAGCGGGACAGCTGCGGCAGCTCGAGGTCGACGCCGGCGGGCGTCGCGGGTGCCGGCGACGCCGGTTTCGGCACCGCCACCTGCCGCCGGGACGCACTGGCGTCGAACCGGGCCGCGATGAGCCTGCGGCCGCCGGTGCCGGCGGCGGCGGCGATACCGGCCACCGCGAGGCCGGTCCGCAGGAAGCCGCGCCGGTCGTAGCCGACGCCCTTCCGGTCGCCTGCGGTGACTCTGTCCCGCCAGCCGTCGAACCGGTCCGGCCGACCACCGATCCCGACCGGCCCGACGTCCGGGCCGGCAGCGGCCCGTACCGGTGCAGGGCCGGTGCCCTGCAGCCGTCGGGCGAGCACGACCAGCGCGGCCACCCCGGCCACCGTCCCGAGCACGGACGGGACGATGTCGAGCGGCCGAGCCGCCGGTCGGGACAGCGCGGTGAGCGTGCCGACGAGCCCGAACACCACCACACCGACGATGCCGAGCCAGAGCCGCCGGACCGCGAGAATGCCTACCCCGACGGCGAACCCGGCCAACAGCACCACGATGCCGCTGAGCAGGGCGAGCTTGTCGTGGGTGCCGAAGGTGCGGATCGCGAAGTCCTTCAGCCACACCGGTGTCGCGTCGATGACCGCGCCGCCGACCGCGACCACCGGGGAGGTGTCCGCGCCGACGAACGCCGTCGTCAGCGTCGCCACGCCGAGCGCCGTGCCGGCTGCGAGCAGCCCGGCGCCGGCACCGGCGATGCGGCGGCCTCGCGTGGTCGTTGTCCCCACGACATACCTACGGCCGTCGGGTCGACGCGGACTGCTCCCGCCCGCCACGTTCAGGTCACGGTCAGCGGAAGACGCCGGTGTGGCCGAGGGAGTAGCGGCCGGGCTGTGGGTAGACGCAGAGCCCGTGCGGCCCGCGACCGACCGCGATCCGGGCCAGCAGCCGCCAGTGCAACACGTCGATCGCGTAGACCGCGGAGTTGTACCGGCCGGTGAGCCAGAGCACCCGACCATCGGCGGACACCCCGCCCATGTCGGGGCTGCCACCGCCGGGTAGCTGCCAGGTCCGGACGACCCGGCCGGTGCGGAAGGAGATGACCGAGATCGACCCCTCGCCCCGGTTCGAGACGTAGAGCCAGCGGGCGTCCCGGCTGGGGTAGAGCCCGTGCGCGCCGTGGCCGGTGCGGACGAACCCGGTACGCCGGAACGGCGACCCGGTGACCGTCCAGGTGCCGCCGGCGTCCATGTCGGCGACGTAGAACGTGCGACCGTCGGGGGAGGTCTTGACGTCCTGCGGCATCGAGCGGGGCGGCAGGTTGAGCGTTCCCAGCAGCCGCTGCCGGGCGGTGTCGACCTTGAGCAGCAGGTGCGAGAACTCGCAGCTGGCGATGAAGTACCGCCCGTCGGCGGAGAAGTCGGCGTGGTTCACCCCGGCGCACGGCACGCGGAGGGAGTGCACCAGCCGCATCGTGTGCGGGTCGCGGAAGTCGATGCGGCGCAGTCGTTCGGCCATGACGACGGCGTACCGGCCGTCCGGGGTGAAGTAGAGGTTGTACGGGTCGTCGACCGGTACCGCGCGCCCCGGTCGTCCGGTGCGCGGATCGACCGGTGTCAGGGTGTCGCTCATGTCGTTGTTGACCCACAGCGTCTTGAGGTCGTACGACGGGACGACGTGCTGCGGCAGCCGCCCCACCGGGAAGTGCTCGACGATCCGGAACGTGTGCGGGTCGATGACGTCGACGGTGTTGCTGGCACTGTTCGGCACGTAGACCAGCGACCGGAAGCCGCGCACCCTCGGGCTCAGCCGCCCGGCGGCGTCGGCGGCGTAGACGTTGCGGCGGTCGAGCAGCGGTGGCATGCCGGGCAGCCCGCCGCCGGTCGAGCCGCCGGTCGCGGTGCCGCCCGGGCGTCCGGGTGATGTCGCGCCCGAGGCGTGAGCCGGGGCCGCGCCGGACCCCGGCGTGACCGCGTCCCGGTCCGAGCAGGCGCCGAGCAGGACAGCCAGTCCGGCCACGACGGCTCCGGCGACCGAGCGCCGGATCCGGGGGTGCATGCGGGGCCTTTCCGCGGCGGAGGTCATCAGCCGGGGGAGCCGTCGACCAGGGCGCTGACCGTGACCGCGGCCAGCCCGCGGCTGCGCAGACCATCGAGGATAAGCGGCAGCGCCGTCACGGTGCCCACGTGCCCGAAGTGCAGGCTGACGATCGACCCCGGCCGCACCGCCGAGAGCACAGCCCGCGCCACCGCCGCGGCACCGGGGTCGGTGTAGTCGCGGGAGTCGACGTCGTAGGACAGGCAGCTGGCGTATCCCGCCCGGCGGGCCTCCGCCGCGATCAGCGGCGTGGTGTGCTGCGTCCCGGACGGCCGGAACCACCGCCCGGGGCTGCCGGTGAGCCGCTGCAGCACCTGCGCACAGCCGGCGATCTCGCGTCGTACGCCGGCCGCGGGCAGCCGGCGCAGCGCCGGGTGGGTGTAGGTGTGGTTGCCCAGCTCGTGGCCCGCGTCGAGGATCTGCCGGGCCAGCGCCGGCTCGGCA
>JBBSHH010000057.1:0-15179 GCA_038253225.1 Mycobacteriales bacterium
CGCGGTGGCCGCCGACGAGGCGTTCGAGTTCCTCGAGCGGCTGGTGGCGGCTCCGAGCACCGTCGGTGCGGAGATGGCCGCCCAGGAGCTGGTCGCCGCCGAGCTGATCCGGCTGGGCTTCGACGTCGAGCGGCTGCCGGTGCCCGAGACGGTCGTCGACGACCCCGCGGCGGGAGTGCCGCAGCTGTCCTACGCCGGGCGCTCGAACATCCTCGGTCGCCGCCGGAGCGGGGACGGGCGCTCGCTGCTGCTCAACGGCCACATCGACGTCGTTCCGGCGGACCCGAGCCGCTGGAGCGGCGACCCGTTCCGGCCGGTCCGCTCGGACGGGTGGCTCCTGGGTCGCGGCGCCGGGGACATGAAGGGCGGCCTGGCCATGGGCACGCTGGCGCTGGCCGGGCTCGACGCGGTCGCCCCGGGTTGGCTCACCGGTGAGCTCGGGTTCCTGACCGTGATCGAGGAGGAGTGCACCGGCAACGGGACGCTCGCGGCCGCCCGGGCCGGTGTGCTCGGCGACGCGGTGGTCCTGCTCGAGCCGACCGACCTCGGGGTGCTGCTCGGCGGGGTCGGGATCCTGTGGGTCGAGATCGACGTCCCCGGTCGGCCGGCCCACGCCGAGGCGGCGGACCGGGCGGTCAACCCGATCACCCCGGCGGTCGCCCTGCTCTCCGCGCTGCGCGCCTTCGAGCAGCGGATGAACGACGAGCACCGCGACGGCAGCGGGCGGGACGAGGCCTTCGCCGCCGTCGACCACCCGTACAACGTCAACGTCGGGAGCTTCCACGCCGGCGACTGGCTTTCGAGTGTGCCGAGCAACGCGACCGTGGGGGTGCGGGTCGGCTTCCCGCGGTCGTGGAGCCCGGACGAGGCGTTCGAGCGGGTGCGCGCCGTGGTCGAGGAGGCCAGCCGGACCGACGCCTGGCTGGTCGGGCATCCGCCGGCGCTACGGCGTACCGGCTTCCGGGCGCAGGGGCACGCGCTGCCCGCGACGCACCCGCTCCCGCAGGCGCTGGCCGCGGCGCACGCGGCGGCGCACGGCGGCCAGCCACGGCGGTTCACGATGGGCAGCACCACCGACGCCCGGCTCTACCTCAACCAGTTCGACACGCCGGCCGTGGCCTACGGGCCGCGCGCGCGCAACATTCACGGCGCCGACGAGGCGGTGGAGCTCGACAGCATCGTGGCCGGTGCCCGGACCCTCGCCCGCTTCCTGCTGGACTACTTCGCCCCGCCGGAGCCAACTCCGTGACCCCGGCCTCGGCGGCGTCGCACCCGGGGGAGCTCGCGGCCGGCCCGCTGCAGCCGCTGCCGATCCGGACCGCCGGCGACCGCATCGCGGACCGCTTCGTCACGGCGATCGCCCTGGGCCAGTTCGTGCCCGGCCAGCGGCTGCCCACCGAGCGCGAGCTGGCCACGATGCTGCAGGTTAGCCGGGCGACCCTGCGCGAGGCGCTGGCCCGGCTGACCGCGGCCGGGTACGTGACCGCGCGGCGGGGCCGCGGCGGCGGCACGTTCGTGGCCGCGGACTGGCGGCCGGAGTCGGCCGAGCGGATCCGGCGGACACTGCTGCCGGAGTGGTCGCGTTTCGAGCAGCTGCTGGACTTCCGCAGCCTGGTCGAGCAGCAGATCGCCCGGGTGGCGGCGCAGCGGCGCACCGGCATCGACGGCCGCCGCATCCGGGCCGCGCTGCGCGCCTACGCCGACGCCGGCGAGGACCGGGAGTCCTCCCGTGCGGCGGACCTCGCCGTGCACGAGGCCATCGCGATGGCCACGCACAACGAGCATCTGCACGACCTGAGCCTGCGGATCCGTCGGGACATCAGCCTCGGTTTCGGGGCCGAGCCCTACAGCCCCGCCGTCCGCGCCCGTGCGCTGCACCAGCACCCGCTGCTGGCCCAAGCGGTGATCGACGGATCGGTCGAGGCGGCCGCGGCGCACGCGGCCGAGCACTTCACGCTGACCGAGGCGAAGCTGCGCGAGCTCCATGACCTGGTCGAACGACGACCCCCGGACCGGCCGGCCGACGGGCGCCGCGGCCCGCCGCGGCGCTAGCCCCGACCCACCCATCGCACCAACCCCCACCAAGGAGGCCGGCGTGCCCACCGCCACCGTCAACGGCATCGACGTCCACTACCGGCTCGAAGGGGAGGGTGCGGAGACGATCGTCCTCGTCAACGGGCTCGCCGACGACCTCGAGACCTGGGTGCTCCAGGTCGACGACTTCCTCGCCGCGGGTTACCGGGTGCTGCGGTTCGACAACCGCGGGATCGGCGCGAGCTCCAAGCCGGTCGGCCCGTACACCAGCCGGCTGCTCGCCGACGACGCCAAGGCGCTGGTCGACGAGCTCGGCATCGGAGACTTCCATCTCATGGGCGTCTCGATGGGCGGGATGATCGCGCAGGAGTACGCGCTGGCCTACCCCGGGGACCTGCGCTCGGCCACGCTGGCCTGCACCTACGCGGCTCCAGGCCCGTTCTGCTCGCGGATGTTCGCGATGTGGGCGGACGCGGCCGCGGTCATGGGAGTGCCGTTCGTCATGCGGGACGTCACCCTGTGGGCGTTCACGGTCCCGTTCTTCGAGGACCGGCCGGCGGAAGCGGCGGAGTTCGAGACCGCGATGCGCTACGTCGACCAGCCGACACCGGCGTACCTCGCCCAGCTGGCCGTCATCCAGAACCACGACACCACCAACCGGCTTGCCGACATCTCGGTGCCGACCCTGGTGCTCGCCGGCGAGCAGGACATCCTGATCCCGGTGTCGCTCTCGGCCCGGCTCCGCGACGGCGTACCCGGTGCGGAGTGGGCCACCACGCCCGGCGGCCACGGCTGCATCTGGGAATCGCCGGCGGAGTTCAACGCCACCTTCCTCGACTTCGTCCACCGCCACCGGAAGGAAAGCTGATGGCCACCTCGGCGTCGAGGGGCGAGACCCTCGAGCACGGACAGCTCGGTCTGCTCGGCGTTCTGATGCCCGGGCTCGCGCAGGTCGCGCCCGCCTTCAACCTGTTCTTCACCGCCGGCGCGATGGCCGGGCTGGCCGGCGCGTCGATCCCGCTGGTGTTCCTGATCAGCATGGTCGGGATGGCTGCCACGGCCATCAGCCTCGCGCTCTTCGCCGGCATCTACCCCAGCGCCGGGTCGTTCCTGACCTACATCTCCCGGTCGATCGGACCCCGGGTCGCGGTGGCGGTCGGCGTGATCACGCTGCTCGGCTATATCATCGCCTTTGGCGGGATCTACATCTTCGTCGGCAGCTACATCGTCCAGAACGTCCTCGGCGACCCGCACATCTGGGGCGTCACACCGATCGTCACGATCCTGTACGGCGCGCTGGTGGTGCTGCCGGTCATCGTCGGCCTCAAGATCGGTGTCCGGACGACGGTGGTGCTCTACGCCTTCGAGGTCGTACTGCTGTTGTTGATTAGCGTCGTCATCCTGGCGAAGGGCGGCGCGCACGGACTGTCCGCCCGGCCGTTCCGCTGGCCCACCGGGGCCGGCGCCAAGGACATCTTCGTGACGTTCAGCCTGGCGGTGCTGGCCTTTGGCGGTTTCGAGGCGGCCGCGCCACTCGCCGAGGAGACCCGCAACCCGCGCCGCAACGTGCCGATCGCGGTCGTCGGCGCGGTGGTCGTCAGTGGCGCGCTCTACGTGCTGGGCTCCTACGCGCTGGTCAGCGCGTTCGGCGTCGGACACACCGCCGACCTGGCCGGGGACGCCAACCCGTTCCACACCGCAGCGAAGCGGTTCCTGCCGGCGGTGGCGCCGCTGATCACGTGGATCTTCCTCTCCAGCGTCACCAGCTCCTACGTCGCGGCGAACACCCAGACCTCGCGGGTCATCTTCGCCGGCGCCCGCGGCGGGCTGTGGAGCCGGAGTCTGGCGGCGGTCAGCCCGCGGTTCCGCACTCCGGCCGCGGCGGCGATCGCGTTCGTCGCGCCCAGCGTGCTGATCGGTGTCGGGTCCTACGCGTTCACCGACCCGGGCACGGCGTCGGGCTTCCTCGGCACCTACGGGATCCTCGGCCTGATCATCATGTACGTCGTCGCGAACATCGCGCTGATCGCGGAGTGGTCCCGCTTCCGTCGGGCCGGGACAGCCAAGAACCCGCTGCTGTGGGTCGTCACCCCGATCGTCGGGCTGGTCGTGCTGGCCATCCCGATCTGGGGTGACCTGCGGCCGGGGCAGGCGGCGCCGTTCAACCACCTGCCGCTGCTCACGGTCGGGCTGATCGCGGTCGGCGTGACCTACATGCTGGTGCTCGGTGCCGCCCGGCCCGGGGTGCTGGAACGAGCCCCGGCGCTGCTCGAGGGCGAGGAGTCACTCAGCGACGAGCAGGGGCCACCGATGACCGCGCGCACCCGAGGCGGCTGACCCCCGACCGCGCCCTGGTCGGACACCGGCCGCCCGGACGGGCCGCGGATCTGTCAGCGGCTGCTGTGACACTGGCGGCCCACGACGACGCGGCCCGGCGGTGCTCGCTTCGGTCCCGCCGCCGCCCAGAGGAGGCGAGCCGCCCTGCTCCATGTGCACCGGTCGGCGCGGGCCGACCGGCTGGCGGCCGGCCTCGCCGAGGTGCTGCGTGACCGCCCCGGCGACCCGTTCGCGGCCGACGTCGTCGCGGTCCCGGCGAAGGGCGTCGAACGCTGGCTCTCCCAGCGGCTCGCGCACGTGCTGGGTGCCGCTGCGGGCGGCGCCGACGGCGTCTGCGCGAACATCCGGTTCCCGTCCTCGACCGCCGTCGTGGCCGAGGCGGTCGCCGCGGCCGGTGCCGCTCCGGCCGGCGCCCCCGCGACCGACGACGAGCCGTGGGCGCGGGACCGGATGCTCTGGACGCTCCTCGAGGTCATCGACGACTGCGCCAGCGAGGACTGGTGCGCCACCCTCGCCGGGCACCTCGGGCTGGGACCGCACCCGGACCAGCACCGACGCGGACGCCGCCTGGCCACCGCCCGGCAGCTCGGGTGGCGCTTCGATGCCTACGGTGCGAACCGGCCGGGGATGCTCCGGGAGTGGGCCCGCGGCGACGACACCGACGGTGTCGGGGACCTGCTGCCACCCGATCTGCGCTGGCAGGCCGAGCTGTGGCGTCGGCTGCGCGAGCGGATCGGCATCGCCAGCCCGGCCGAGCGGCTCGCCCCCGCGGCCCTCGCGCTGCGCGAGCACCCCGAGCTGGTCGGGCTGCCCGAGCGGCTCTCGCTGTTCGGCCCGACCCGGCTGACCGCTGGCCAGCTCGAGGTCATCACCGCGCTCGCCGTACGGCGCGACGTCCACCTGTGGCTACCGCACCCCTCCCCCGCGCTGTGGTGCAGCCTCACGCCGTACGCCGGCGCAGCCGGGCCATGCCGGCGGCGCGAGGACCGCACCGTGGAGCTGCCGCGCAACCCGCTGCTGGCGAGCCTCGGCCGCGATGCCCGCGAGCTGCAGCTCCGGCTGGCGTCGTGTGACGTCGCCACGGTCGAGCACCACCATCCCGTCGACGACCGGCCGGCCACCCGGCTCGGCCGGCTGCAGCGGGCGCTGCAGGACGACGCGGTCCCGCCGCCGGCGCCGCCGGTGCCCGGCGACCGCAGCGTGGCGGTGCACGCCTGCCACGGCCCGGCGCGCCAGGTCGAGGTGCTGCGCGAGGTGTTGGTCGGGCTGCTCGCCGCCGACCCGACCCTCGAGCCGCGCGACATCGTCGTGATGTGCCCCGACGTCGAGGACTACGCGCCGCTGGTCTCCGCCGCGTTCGGGCTCGACGACGACGACGCCGAGGGGCAGCACCCGGGGCACCGGTTGCGCGTCCGCCTCGCCGACCGGTCGCTGCGCCAGACCAACCCGCTGCTGGCGACGGTCGCCGCGCTGCTCGAGCTCGCCGACGCCCGGCTGAGCGCCAGCCAGCTGCTCGACCTCGCGTCTACGCCGCCGGTACGACGACGCTTCGGTTTCACCGACGACGACCTGGAGCGGCTGCACGGCTGGGTGGCGGACTCCGGCGTCCGGTGGGGGCTCGACGCCGCGCACCGCGGGCCGTTCGGGCTGCAGAACGTGCGGCAGAACACCTGGGCAGCCGGCCTCGACCGCATCCTGCTCGGCGCGGCGATGGCGGAGGACGGCCACCGCTGGGTGGGGCTGGCGCTGCCGCTCGACGACGTCGACAGTAGCGACGTCGACCTCGCCGGTCGGCTTGCCGAGCTCATCGACCGGGTCACCGTCGTGCTCGACGGCATGGCCGGCGAGCAGCCGCTCGCCGACTGGCTCGACACGCTGACCCGAGCCCTCGACGCGCTCACCGCCGTCGCGGACGCCGACGTCTGGCAGTCCGGGCAGGCCCGCCGCGAGCTCGGGCAGCTCGCCGCCGATGCCGGCGCCCGCGCCGGGTCGTTACCGCTGTCGCTGGCCGACGTCCGGGCGCTGCTCGCCGACCGGCTCCAGGGGCGCCCGACCCGGGCCAACTTCCGCACCGGGCATCTCACGATGTGCTCGATGGTGCCGATGCGTTCGGTGCCGCACCGGGTCGTGTGCCTGCTGGGGCTCGACGACGGCCGGTTTCCGCGCAGCCCCGGCGTCGACGGCGACGACGTCCTCGCCCGCGACCCGGTCATCGGTGAGCGCGACCCCCGCAGCGAGGACCGCCAGCTGCTGCTCGACGCGGTGCTGGCGGCCGGCGAGCACCTCGTCATCCTCTACACCGGCGCCGACCCGCGGACCAACGCGCGCCGACCACCCGCCGTCCCGGTCGGGGAGATCCTCGACGCGCTGGACGCGCTGGAACCCTCGTCGCCGTCAGCGGATGCACGGCCGGCTCGCGACTTCGTCGTCCACCATCCGCTGCAGCCCTTCGACGCCCGCAACTTCCACCCCGGCGAGCTCGGGGCCGTCGGCCCGTTCAGCTTCGACCGGCACGCCCTGCGCGGCGCGGTGCGCGCGGCCCAGCCGCGGCACGAGCCGGCCGCCTTTTTGCCGGCACCGCTGCCACCCCCGGACGCGACGGGCGACGTCGCGGTGGCGGACCTCGGCTGGTTTCTCGAGCATCCCGCGCGCGGTTTCCTGCGGCAGCGGCTGGGCGTCACCACGCTGCGGCAGGAAGACGAGCTCGCGGACGCGCTGAGCGTGCAGCTCGCGCCGCTGGATCAGTGGGCGGTCGGCGACCGGTTGTTGCAGGATCGCCTCGCCGGCGCCGATCCGGACGCCTGCCGGCAGGCGGAGTGGCGGCGCGGCACGCTCCCGCCGCGCGAGCTCGGCACCCGGGTGCTCGAGGGGCTGATGGCGCAGGTCGAGTCGCTGGTGACGGCCAGCGCCGATGTCCGGGTGGGCGACGCCGGCCGGATCGACCTCGCCGTCGACCTCGAGGGCCGCCGCATCACCGGCACGGTCGGGAGCGTCTACGGCGACACCGTGGTGCGCGTCGTGTTCTCCCGGCTCGCCCCCAAGCACCGGCTGCGCGGGTGGGTGCAGCTGCTGGCCCTCGCCGCCAGGCGGCCCGGCACCGCGTGGCGGGCGGTGACGGTCGGCGCCGGCGGCAAGGGCACGGTCGCCCGCTCGGTGCTCGGACCGGTCGACGGCGCGGCCGCCCGGCGGCACCTCGCCGACCTCGTCGGCCTGCGCGCCCGCGGGCTGTGCGCGCCGCTGCCGATGGCGGTGAAGACGTCGGCGACGTACGCCGCGAAGCGGGCGACCGGCATGACGGCAGCCAACGCCGTCGAGAAGGCCCGGCGGGAGTGGGTCGGCAACAACTTCCCGGGGGAACAGGCCGATCCGGCACACGCGCTGGTCTGGGGTGAGGACGCCGACCTCGCCGTCCTGCTCGCCGAGCCGGCCGCCACGGGCGACCTGGCGGCGTACGACGAGAGCACCCGCTTCGGCGTCCTGGCCCGGCAGTTGTGGCAGCCGCTGCTCGACGCCGAGACGGAGCCGGGGCGGTGACCGTCGTGGAGGTAGCGGCATTCGACGTCTGCGGGCCGCTGCCCGAGGGCACCACGGTGCTCGAGGCGAGCGCTGGCACCGGCAAGACGTTCACCATCGCGGCGCTGGCCACCCGCTACGTCGCGGAGGGTGCGGCCGAGCTGTCCGAGCTGATGCTGGTGACGTTCAGCCGGGCGGCGACGCAGGAGCTGCGGGAACGGGTCCGCGGTCGGCTGGTCAGCGCCGAGCGCGGCCTCGCCGACCCGGCCGCCGCACGCGCCGACGGGCAAGACCCGCTGCTGCAGCTGCTCGCCTCGGGCGACGACGAGGAGGTGCGCCACCGCCGGCGCCGGCTGTCGCTGGCGCTGGCCGGCTTCGACGCGGCGACGATCGCGACGACGCACGGCTTCTGCCAGCAGATGTTGGCCGGACTCGGCATGGCGGGCGACAGCGAACCCGACGCGACGTTCGTCGAGTCGGTCGACGACCTCGTCACCGAGGTGGTCGGCGACCTCTACCTGCGCAAGTACGCGCTGGCCGAGGCCGTGCCGCCGATCGACTACCCGCGCGCGCGCCAGACAGCCCGCGTGGCGATGCAGGACCGGCAGGCGACGCTGGCGCCGACCGACGCCGAGGACGGGTCCGCCGCCCAGCAGCGGTACCGGCTCGCGGGCGCCGTCCGCCACGAGGTCGAGGTGCGCAAGCGGGACCGCCGGCTGCTCGACTACGACGACCTGCTGACCCGGCTGCGCGACGCGTTGCGCGACCCGGTCCGGGGAGCCGCCGCGGTGGCCCGGGTGCGCCGGCGCTACCGGGTCGTGCTCGTCGACGAGTTCCAGGACACCGACCCGGTGCAGTGGGAGATCCTCCTGGCGGCGTTCCACGGCGCTACGACGCTGGTGCTCATCGGCGACCCGAAGCAGGCCATCTACGCCTTCCGCGGCGCCGACCTCATCACCTACCTCGCGGCGGTCGAGGCGGCGGCGACCCGGCGGACCCTGGCCCGCAACTGGCGCAGCGACGGGGACCTGTTGACCGCGCTGCGGACCGTCTTCCGCGGTGCGGCGATGGGGGACCCGGGAATCGTCGTCCGGCCGGTGCTCGCGGCAAACGCCGGCCGGCGCCTGAGCGCCCCGCCGACCGCCGGGTCGGCCGCCGCGCCGGTGCGGCTGCGGGTTACCCGGCGGGACCAGGCCGAGCAGGACCGGCGCGGGCTGACCTTGGTGCCCGGGACCCGGCTGCTGGTGGCCCGCGATCTCGCGGCCGACGTCGTCGGGCTGCTCGCCGGGCCGGTGACGCTGCAGGTCGCCGGCGCCGCCCGGCCGGTACGGCCCGGCGACGTGGCGGTGCTGGTGCGCACCAACGGCCAGGCCGCCCTCGTCCGGGACCGGCTGGGCGAGGTCAACGTGCCGGCGGTGCTGACCGGTAGCCGCAGCGTCTTCCTCACCCGGCCGGCTCGGGAGTGGCTGGTGCTGCTGCACGCGCTCGAGCAGCCGCACCGAGGCGGCCTGGTCCGCGCCGCGGCGCTCACCGGCTTCCTCGGCTGGACGGCCGCGCACCTCGACGCCGGCGGCGAGACCGGCCTCGACGAGCTCGGCACCCGGCTGCGGCAGTGGCGCGACGTCCTCGCCGACCGCGGGGTCGCCGCCCTGGTGGACGTCGTCGCGTCGTCCGGGCAGCTCAGCGAGCGGCTGCTCGGCACGCCGACCGGCGAGCGCGACCTCACCGACCTGCGCCACGTCGGTCAGGCGCTGCACGCCGCCGCGGTCGACGGTCAGCTGGGCCCCGCGGCGCTCGTCGAGTGGCTGCAGCGGCGGGTCACCGAGGCGGCCGAGGACGCCGCCGAGGACCGCAGCCGCCGGCTGGAGTCCGACGCCGACGCGGTGTCGGTGGTCACCGTCCACGGCAGCAAGGGGCTGCAGTTCCCGGTCGTGTACGTGCCGTTCGGGTGGGACCGGTACGTGGACCCGTCGCCCGACCCGCTGCGGCTGCACGACGCCGACGGCACCCGGGTGCTCGACGTCGGCGGCCCCGAGGGGCCGGGCTACCGCGACCGGCTGCAGCGCCACCAGGAGGAGGAGAGCGGCGAGGACCTGCGGCTGCTCTACGTCGCGATGACCCGCGCCCAGTGCCAGGTGGTGGTGTGGTGGGCGCCGGCGCGGACCGCGCCAGCCTCGGCGTTGACCCGGCTGCTGTTCGGTTCCTTCGAACCCGGCGGGCGGCCGCCGAGATCGGTGCCACCGCCGGCCGACTCCGACGTGCAGCGGCTGCTGGCGGCGACCGCCGCCGACTCCTCGGGCACCCTCGCGGTCGAGCCGGTGGAGGCCGGCCCGAGCGCGCGCTGGCAGCCGGTCGCCGGGCCCGCGGTGCAGCTGACCGCCGGGGTCTTCGACCGCGGCCTCGACCGGGCCTGGCGGCGGACGTCCTACACCGGGCTGACCGCCGCGGTGCACGACGGGACCGGTGGCCCGCCGGTCACCTTCGGCGGGGTCGGCAGCGAGCCGGAGGTGCCCGACCGGGCGGACGAGGTGGCCCTGGCGCCGGCGCCGCGGTCGGCTGCCGTCGGCGACGACGAGGAGCGGCTGCGCGCCGTACCGTCGCCGCTGGCCGACCTGCCGGCGGGGACGGCGTTCGGCACGCTCGTGCACGGGGTACTGGAGGCCGTCGACCCGACCGCCGTCGATCTGCCGGCGGAGTTGCGCACCCGGTGCGCGGCGGCGGTCGGTGCCCGGCTGGGAACGTCGATCGACCCGGACGCGCTGGCGGCCGGGCTGGTGCCGGTGCTGCGGACCCCGCTCGGCCCGCTGGCTTCCGGTCGTCGGTTGCGCGACATCGCGCCCGCCGACCGGCTGGTCGAGCTCGACTTCGAGCTGCCGCTGGCCGGCGGCGACCGGCCCCGCGTGATCGACGGCACGCTCGGTGCGGTCGCCGACCTGCTCCGCCGGCACCTGGCCCGCACCGACCCGCTCTCCGGCTACCCCGACGCGCTCGACGTCGCGGCGCTGCGCGGCCAGCGGCTGCGCGGCTACCTGACCGGCAGCATCGATGCGGTGCTGCGGCTGCGCGACGAGGCGGGGGAGGCCCGCTACGTGATCGTCGACTACAAGACCAACTGGCTCGGCGACGTCGCAGCGGCCGGGGCCGAGCCGCTGACCGCCTGGCACTACCGCCCGGCGGCGCTGGCCGACGCGATGGTGCGCGCGCACTACCCGCTGCAGGCGCTGCTCTACGCCGTCGCGCTGCACCGCTACCTGCGTTGGCGGCAGCCGTCGTACGACCCCGACCGGCATCTCGGCGGGGTGCTCTACCTCTTCGTGCGCGGGATGAGCGGTCCCTCCACGCCGGTCGTGGGCGGTACGCCGTGCGGCGTGTTCGGGTGGCGGCCGCCGGCCGGGCTGGTCCCGGAGCTGTCCGCGCTGCTCGACGGGACGGCGGTGTGACGACGGTGACGGAGCTCGCCGCCGACCCGTTCGACGTCCGGTACGCCGCCCGCGCGACCGGGGTGCTCGGCGCGTTCAACCGGGCCGGGGTGATCCGCAGCGCCGACGTGCATGTCGCCGCGACGCTGGGCCGACTGGCGGCCGAGACCGACGACCGGGTGCTGCTCGCCGTCGCGCTGGCGGTGCGCGCGGTGCGGCTCGGGTCGGTGTGCATCGACCTGCGGGAGGTCCGGGCGACCGCGACCGCCGATACGGAGGACCCGGTCGACCTCGACGCGTTGGGCTGGCCCGAGCCCGCCGGGTGGTACGCCGCCTGCCGGGCCAGCCGGCTCGTCGCCGTCGGCGTCGACGGCCCAGTGGAGCGTCCCGTCCGGCTGGTCGACGAGCTGCTCTACCTGGACCGGTACTGGCGACAGGAGCAGCTGGTCCGTGCCGAGCTCGACGCCCGCGCGCGGCGTACCCCGCCTGCCCTCGACTCGGAGCGGCTGCGGGCCGCGGTGCGCCGGCTGTTCCCTGGCTCCGTTCCCGACCAGCAGCGACTGGCCGCCGCGGCGTGCGCGACCGGCTGGCTGACCGTCGTCGCGGGCGGCCCCGGCACCGGCAAGACCACGACGGTGGCCCGGCTGGTCGCGCTGTTGACCGACGTCCTCGACGAGCCGCCGCGGGTGGCGCTCGCCGCCCCGACCGGGAAGGCGGCGGCCCGGCTGGAAGAGGCGGTCGCTGCCGAGTCGGGGCGGCTCGCCGACCGGGGGCTCGCGAGCCTCGACCCGCTGAGCGCGTCCACGCTGCACCGGCTGCTCGGCTGGCGGCCCGACTCGCACACGCGTTTCCGGCACGACCGGGGCAACCGGCTGCCGTTCGACGTCGTGGTCGTCGACGAGACGTCCATGGTGTCCCTGACGCTGATGTCGCGGCTGCTCGAAGCGGTGCGCCCGGACGCCCGGCTGGTGCTCGTCGGCGACCCCGACCAGCTCGCGTCGGTGGAGGCGGGCGCGGTGCTGGGCGACCTCGTGCACCGCCCGCCACGCGGCGGACCCGACGAGCGCTCGGTGGTGCTCGCCGGCGTGATTCCTGGGGACATGGCGGCGGCCGAGGCCGATGCGGAGCTGCGCAACGACGTCGTTCGGCTTGGGCACACCTACCGCTACGGCGGGGCGATCGCCGAGCTGGCGGCGGCGATCCGCTCGGGGGACGCCGACGCCGTCGTCGATGCGCTACGCAGTGAGGCACCGGAGGTCGAGTTCGTCGAGTCGGCGTCGGTCGACCAGCGGGTCCCGACCGGCCTCGACGGGCTGCGGGCCGACGTCACGGCGGCCGCGGCGGTGCTGACGGACGCCGCGCGCCGCGGTGACGCCGCCGCCGCTCTCGGCGCCCTGGAACGGCACCGGCTTCTGTGCGGGCACCGGCGTGGCCCCTTCGGCGTGGCCCGGTGGGGCGAGGAGGTGGAGCGGTGGCTCGCCGCGGCCGTCGAGGGGTTCGCGGTGGGCGGCGAGTGGTACCTCGGCCGACCGCTGCTCGTGACCGCGAACGACTACGAGCTCAAGCTGTACAACGGCGACACCGGGGTGGTCGTCGACGGCGGGCTGCGGGGTCCGGTGGCCGCCTTCGGCCGCGGTGCCGATCCGGTGTTGCTGCCGCCGAACCGGCTCTCCGCGGTGCAGACGGTGCACGCGATGACCGTCCACCGCAGCCAGGGCAGCCAGTTCGAGCGGGTGTCGGTGCTGCTGCCTCCGGTCGACTCGCCGTTGCTGACCCGGGAGCTGTTCTACACCGCGGTGACCCGGGCGACGACGTTCGTCCGGGTCATCGGGACGGCGGCGGCGGTCCGGGCGGCGGTCAGCCGTCCCGTCGTACGGGCCAGCGGGCTGCGCCGGCGCTGACCCTGTGGTGGCGCCGGGCGGCGTCAGGCAACAGGGTGGCGTTGCCTATGCCGTCCGGCGGAAGAGCTCGTAGCGCTCCTCAAGCGCCGTGCGGTCCGGGTGCGCCGCCCGGCTCTGCGGCAGGAGCAAGGCGACGCCCTTCATCTCCTGGAGTCCGTGCCGCAGCATCGGTCCGTCGGTCTCCCGCAGAATGTCTTCGCGGACCTCGACGGTGAGTCGGTCCGGTTGGACGCCGAGGATCTGCTGGTCGAATGCGGCATGGTGGATCTTGCACAGGGCCAGCCCGTTTGGAACGCTGGCCGACCCCGAGGATGCGTCGGGCCGAATATGTGCCGCGTCGAGCAGCTCACCGTGGCGTAGCCGGCACATCGCACAGGTCGTTGCGTACGCGTGGAGCACGCGAGCTCGGAACACCGGTTGATGCAGGCGCATCCTGGTCAGCCGCTCGACGTACCGACGCTGCACTTCTGTGACGAGGTCCGGCTCGAACAGCAGCTGGTCCTCGTCGACCGCGATCGCGAACTCCAGTCCCGACCGATCCTCGGCGACGACGTACACCGGGAAGTGGGCGACGTACACCCCCGACGCGATGCCCTCGAAGTAGGCCAGCGGCGCGCGCCGCATCATCGCCGCCCGCAATGCCCGGTTGTCGGAGTGCTCCGGGTCGGTGCCGCGGAACTTGTAGCGCAGGAAGCCGTCACTGCCGACCGAGTCTTCGTACGGCGCGGGGTCGCCGGGCCGGGTGTACGTCGTCCGGATCGTCAGGGCGGCATCGAACGCAGCCGGCTTCCAGATGCCCGCCTGGACGATGAGCCGCTGCGGACGCCCCTCGATCGAGAACGCGTTGATGTCGACGGATCGCACGCCCGCGGGGTGGCGCTCGCAGAGCCGGCGAAGGTGGTCGAACATGGCCGCCCGTGCCTGGTCCTCCTCGGCGGCGCTCATGACGCTGGTACTTCTAGCACCGATTGCCGTCGGTGCACCAGGTTGCGTCCTGCGGGCGGACCGGCTCCGGTCGACCCGCAAGACGGTTAGCCGAATCCGCTTCGGCGCCGAGCAACGGATCATGCCCGGCTGGAGGTGTCGGTACCTGCCGCCGAGATCGTCGAGCGGATCGACGAGTTCGGCAACACGGTCGCCGACATCAGGTTTGCCAAGGTCGATTCGAGCGTCGAGTTCGAAGCCAGGGCCGGCCAGCAAGCTCGTCGGTCTCACCGACGTGCGCTACCGGTCGGCCTGACCGGGGCGTTCGCCCCTTCCCGGTCCCTGTCACTAGATTGGAGCGGCTGTCGACAGGCGCCTGGACAGAAGGGTCCGCCATGTCGTTGGTCGCGGGAGTCGACTCATCCACGCAGGCATGCAAGGTCGTCGTCCGTGACTCGGAGACCGGTGCCCTCGTCCGGGAGGGACGCGCACCGCATCCCGACGGGACCGAGGTGCCCCCCGAAGCCTGGTGGACCGCGCTGGAGCAGGCGATCAACGACGCGGGTGGGCTCGACGACGTCGCCGCCGTCTCGGTCGGCGGTCAGCAGCACGGCATGGTGTGTCTCGACGAGGATGGCTCGGTCGTTCGGCCGGCGCTGCTGTGGAACGACACGCGCTCCGCGGGGGCGGCCGCCGATCTCATCGCCGAGCTGGGCGGCGGGGAGGTCGGGCAGCGCGCCTGGGCCGAGGCCGTCGGCGTGGTACCGGTGGCGTCGTTCACCGTGACCAAGCTCCGCTGGCTGGCCGACCACGAGCCGGACAACGCGTGCCGCACCGCCGCCGTCTGCCTCCCGCACGACTGGTTGAGCTGGCGACTGCTGGGCCGGCCGGGAATCGACGCACTCGCCACCGATCGCGGTGACGCCAGCGGCACCGGCTACTGGTCGGCAGCCACCGGCCAGTACCGGATGGACCTGCTCCAGCGGGCGCTCGGTCACGAGGCCGTGGTGCCGCGGGTGCTCGGGCCGGCAGAGCCGGCCGGTCGAACCGA
>JBBSHH010000058.1:0-15105 GCA_038253225.1 Mycobacteriales bacterium
GAGGATGTCCGGCCGGTTGGTCGCGGCGATGAGGATCACGCCGCCCTTGACGTCGAAGCCGTCCATTTCGACCAGCAACTGGTTGAGGGTCTGCTCGCGCTCGTCGTGGCCGCCGCCGAGGCCGGCGCCGCGGTGCCGGCCGACCGCGTCGATCTCGTCGACGAAGACGATCGCCGGCGCGTTGGCCTTGGCCTGCTCGAACAGGTCGCGCACCCGGGAGGCCCCGACGCCGACGAACATCTCGACGAAGTCCGAACCGGAGATCGAGTAGAACGGGACGCCGGCCTCGCCGGCGACCGCCCTGGCGAGCAGGGTCTTGCCGGTACCGGGCGGCCCGTAGAGCAGCACGCCCTTGGGGATCTTGGCGCCGATCGCCTGGAACTTCGCCGGGTTCTCCAGAAACTCCTTGATCTCCTGGAGCTCCTCGATCGCCTCGTCGGCCCCGGCCACGTCGCCGAAGGTGGTCTTCGGGGTGTCCTTGCTGACGAGCTTGGCCTTGCTCTTGCCGAACTGCATCACCCGGCCGCCGCCGCCCTGCATCTGGTTCATGAAGAACAGCAGCAGCACGACGACGAGAATGATCGGCAGCAGGCTGAACAGCAGGGCGAGCAGCGGGTTGTCCCGGCTCACCTTGACCTCGTAGCGGATCTTCTTGGCATCGAGGCGCTGGGCGATCTCGACAGCCTGGCCGGTCGCGTAGGACGCCTGCTGCTTGCTGCCCTCGTTGGTGGTGATCTCTATCCGCTGCTCCTTGTCGAGCAACCTGGCGGCGGAGACGTCACCGTTGTCGACGGCCTGCAGCACCGTGGAGGTGTCGACGCTCTTGTAGCTACCGCTGGAGGTGAACACCTGGCTGAACGCAAGCAGCAGCAAGACCACGACGGCGATCCACACCAGCGGCCCACGGAAGTAGCGCTTCAGGTTCATCTCGTCGGGACGCGGCTGGCGGCGTCCCGTCCCTCCTGCCACCGATGGGCCCGGCGGCCGGGGCGGGCCGACGGGGCGAGGTCGAGCGTGCTCTGCGCCCCGACAGTGCTGCCGGGACCACTGACGGTACACCGGCGATCTGCACGTCGCAGCCCTGCCGCCGGTACCTCTGGACCAACGGCGACACCTGCCCAAACGGGCTGGTGGACGACGGTGTTCCCAGGTCAGTTGCGGTAGACCTCCGGGCGCAGGGTCCCGACGTAGGGCAGGTTGCGGTAATGCTGGGCGTAGTCGAGTCCGTACCCGACGACGAACTCGCTCGGGATGTCGAAGCCGGTGTAGGCCACCGGGATGTCGACCTGCAGCGCCTCGGGCTTGCGCAGCAGCGCGCAGACCTCGAGCGAGGCCGGCCCGCGCGAGCGCAGGTTGCGCAACAGCCAGGACAGGGTCAGCCCCGAGTCGATGATGTCCTCGACCAGCAGCACGTGCTGACCGGTGAGATCCCGGTCGAGGTCCTTGAGGATGCGCACCACCCCCGACGACGAGGTCGCGGAGCCGTACGACGACACCGCCATGAAGTCCATCGTCAGCGGGGTGCGTAGGGCGCGAGCCAGGTCCGCCATGAACATGACGGCGCCCTTGAGGACGCCGACCAGGATCAGCTCTCGACCGGCGTAGTCCCGGTCGAGCTCGCCGGCCAGCTCCTCGATCCGGGCGCCGATCTCCTTCTCGGTGATCAGGATGGACTCGATGTCGGCGTCACCGGGGCGCTGCGGCACGTCAGGGCTCCTCGGTCGGGCGGCCGGGGGATCGGGCGGCGGGATGACGTGCAGGAAACCACACCGGCGCAGGGCGGCCAACCCGCCGGGCAGCGACGCGGCCCGCTGCCCGTGCCAGCGGACCACCAGGGCGTCCATCGCCGCCACGTGCGTGGCCGACAACGCCCCCGCCGGCGCCCCGGCGGCCAGCGCCGCGCCGCGCAGCACCCGGCCGCGGACCGCGGCCGGCAGCACCTCTAGGCCGCCCACCGCCAGAGCGCCGTCCGGACCGCGCAGCTCGGTCGCGACCCGGGCGGCCCACCCGTCCAGCGCGTCGGCGTCGGCCCGCAGCTGCTCGCCGGTGCGGGCCAGCGCGGCCGCCACCCCGGGGCCGAGCGCCGCCTCGAGCGCCGGCAACGCCGTCCCGCGGACCCGGGCGCGCGCGTACGCCGGGTCGCTGTTGTGAGGGTCGTCCCACACCGGCAGGCCGAGCGCGGCGCAGGCCCGGACGGTGGTGGCCCGGTCGACGCCGAGGAACGGCCGCCGGTAGCGCCCGGTCCGCGCCGCCATGCCGGCGAGCGAACGCGCGCCGGAGCCCCGGGCCAGGCCGAGCAGGACCGTCTCCGCCTGGTCGGTGCGGGTGTGGCCGAGCAGCACCGCGGCAGCACCGGTCTGCTCCGCCGCCGCCGCGAGGGCGGCGTAGCGGGCGGTCCGGGCGGCCGCCTCCGGACCGCCGGACCGGCCGACCGGGACCGACCGCACCGTCGCCAGGTCGGCTCCGGCGGCTTCCGCCCAGCGCGCCACCGCCGCGGCCCGGGCCGCCGAGCCGGGTTGCAGGCCGTGGTCGACGCTGACCACGCCGGCGCGCAGGCCGGTGCGGGGGGCGGTGAACAGCACGGCGGCGGCCAGCGCGGTCGAGTCCGCGCCGCCGCTGCACGCCACCAGCACCAGCGACCCGGGCGGCAGGTCGGCGAGCGCGCCGCGGACGGCGTGCCGGCATTCGGCGACCGCGGGGTCGGGACCCACCGCCGGCCGCCGTCAGGCCGGGACGGCGGAGCGGCCGAGCACCCGATCCATCCAGGCCTGCGGGTGGCGGACCTCGACCAACGTCGGCAGCGTCTCCGCGGAAGTCCACACCGCGTTGAAGCGCCGGACGCCGACGGCGTCGACGACGGTGCGCACGAACCGGGCGCCTTCGGCGTACTGCTTCATCTTCAGGTCGATGCCGAGCAGCCGGCGAACCACCCGGTCGAGCGGGCGGCCACCGTGGCGGCGCCGGTCGAACCGCCGCCGGATCTCGGCCACGCTCGGCACCACCTCGGGTCCGACCGCGTCCATCACGAAGTCGCCGTGTCCCTCGAGCAGGCTCATCAGCGCGGTCAGCCGGTCGAGGACCACCCGCTGCTGCGGGGTCTGCACCGCCTCGAGCACGCTGCCGCCGTCTGCACCGCCGCGCACCGCCGCGCCGATGGCCCCGGAGGCCTCGCGCAGCCGCCGCCACACGGCGGCCGGGTCGAGGTCGGTGGCGTCGAGGTAGGCGCCGATCTCGCTCTGGACGTGCCCGCGCAACCACGGCACGCCGGTGAACTGGGTCCGGTGGGTCTCCTCGTGCAGGCACACCCAGAGCCGGAAGTCGTGCGGATCGACGCCGAGAAGCGCCTCGGTGGCGAGAATGTTCGGCGCTACCAGGGTCAGCCGACCGGCACCGTGCTCCGGCGGCAGGAACACCTCGTACTGACCGAGGACCCGGGAGGCGAGGTAGGCCAGGATCGTCCCGACCTGGACGCCGGTGACCCGCGCGCCGACCGCCGCAGTCACCCCGCCACCGGGGCGGCGGCGGGCCGCCAGCTTCACGAACAGCGGCTCGAGCACGATGCGGAAGCCCTCGATGTTGGCGGCGACCCAGCCGGGACGGTCGACGACGGCGACCGGCGGAGCGTCCGGGGCGGCCGTCAAACCGGTGAAGTCGCGGACGTGCCGCTCGGACTCGACCGCCAGCGTGCGCAACTCATCGACGGCTCGGGCGGCTTCGGCATAGCTCACCGACGGGCCCGGTCGGACCAACCGGCGGGCGGTGCTGGCCGCCAGGTCCCAGTCCACGAGTTCGGAGCTCATGACGACTACCGTACGGCCCGCTCCTGCGGCGGACTCGCGTCGGTCGGGCCGGGTCATCGGCAGCCGCAGCCGGTCAGCGTCGCGGCGAGCCGGTCCAGAGCTGCCTGGGCCGGGAACCGCGCCGGGGCTTCGGCCGCGACGAACGCGAACGCCAGCAGGTCACCGGAGGCGTCGACCGCCAACCCGGCCAACGTGCTGACACCGCGCAGGGTCCCGGTCTTGGCCCGCACGGTTCCGGCCCCGCGGGCCGCCGGGCCGGTGCCGAAGCGACTGGCCAGCGTGCCGGTGAAACCGCCGACCGCGAGCCCGGTCACCACCGAACGCAGCTCGGGGTGGTCCGGGGCGACCGCCAGCGTGAGCAGCCGGACCAGCGCCGTCGGCCGCGCCCGGTCAAGCCTGGACAGCCCGCTGCCGTCGACGAGGCGCAGGGACGTCGGCTCGACGCCGAGCTCGGCGACGCTGGCCCGCACCGCGGTCGCGGCGCCGACGAAGCTGGCGGGCAGGCCGCGGCTGGTCGCGACCTGGCGGGCCAGCGCCTCGGCGAGGTCGTTGTCGCTGGTGGTGAGCATCCGCTCGACCAGCGCGGACAGCGGCGGTGACTGCACCGACGCCAGCGTCTGGGCCCGCGGGGGGGCGAGCGCCCGACCGACGCCCGACCCCGGCACCTCGATCCCGTGCCCGGCCAGCATCCGGGCGAACAGCACCCCGGCGGCGACGGCCGGATCCGACCGGCGCTCCGGACGGCCCGGGCTCGCCCGCCCGCCGTCGAGCTCCAGCGCCTGCACCGGGGCGACGTCGCCGCCGGTGACGTAGCCCCGAAGCCAGCCCGGCCCGGTCGTCGGGCCGGTGTACCGGAAGGTGTCGACGGCGACGGTGACGCGGCGCAGCCCAGCGCCCTGCAGCGCCCGAGCGGTACCGGCGGCCAGGTCGGCGAGCCGGGCCGGTGCCGGGTAGCCGCCGGTCGGCCGGCCGGTGCCGGCAGTGAGGGTGGGGTCGCCCCCGCCGACCAGCACGACCTGGCCGGCCGCGGCGCCGCGGACCACCCGGGTCGTCAACCGAGCGGCCGGGCCGAGCCGGCGCAGCACCGCCACCGCGGTGACGATCTTCGCGGTACTGGCGGGCGGGAGGTAGGACTCCCCGCGCAGCGACAACAGCAGCCGGCCGGACGACGGCGCCACCACGGTGGCGACCGACCGACCCAAGGCCGGGTCCCGCAGGGCGCCGGCCAGCGCCCGCCGCAGGCCGGCCGGGGTCGGGGCACCGGCCGGCGCCCCGACGGCGCGCAGCACCGGCGCCGGGACGAGCACCGGAGCCACCCGGGTGGCGGCCGGCCCCGGTGCTGGCCGGGACCCGGCGGAGTCGCGTGCGCGCACCGCCGCGACGGCGCCGGCCGGCAGCAGGACCAGGACGGCGACCGCCCCGACCCACCGCCTCCAGCGCCGCACCGGCCACCCCCCGGTCCCCTCGATCGTCGCTCGGGGACACTAGTTGCAGGCAGACCACGGCAGGTGGAGGACCCGGTGGAGTTCGACGTCACGATCGAGATCCCCAAGGGGCAGCGCAACAAGTACGAGGTGGACCACGCCTCCGGCCGGATCAAGCTGGACCGGATGCTGTTCACCTCCACTCGCTATCCGGCCGACTACGGCTTCGTCGAGGACACGCTCGGGCTCGACGGCGACCCGCTCGACTGCCTGGTGCTGGTCGAGGAGCCGACCTTCCCGGGGTGCCTGATCCGCTGTCGGGCCATCGGGATGTTCCGAATGACCGACGAGGCCGGCGGTGACGACAAGGTCATCGCCGTACCGGCCAACGACCCCCGGCTGGAGCACCTGCAGGACCTCCGGCACATGCCCGAGTTCGAGCGGCTGGAGATCCAGCACTTCTTCGAGGTCTACAAGGACCTCGAGCCCGGCAAGTCGGTGGAGGGCGCCACCTGGACCGACCGTCGGCTGGCCGAGCAGGAGATCTCCGCCTCGCGGGAGCGACGACGGGTGGCGAAGGCGGCGGAGCCGGTACCGCGCCGGCGGGCAACCGACATCGACGGCCCCGCGGAAGGCAGTTGACGCCCGCGGCGGTCACCCGTACGTCGGGCGGTGCATGGGGCCTCCGGTCTCGCCGGTAGTCGGAGGCGAGCGCGGCGCCTACCGGTCCACCGTCGGGCCGGCCGGGCAGCCGTTGTGAGCCCGCCAGGCCCGCACCGCCGCCGCCGGACTGAGCGAGCCACCGGCTCGCCAGGACTCGAGGAAGGGCCACGGGTAGAGGACCCCGCGCCGAGTCCACCAGTCGTCCCCGCCCGGACAGGCCGGGCTGATCCCGAAGTGCACGTGGCAGGCGACGCCGCGCGCGTCGCCGCTACGCCCGACCCGGCCGAGCGGCTGCCCCGCATCCACCACCGCGCCGGGTCGAACGCCCGCCGCGATCGACTGCAGGTGGCTGCCGTAGTACCGGACCCCGTCCCGGCCGACGAGGGTCACCGACAGGCCCCCCCGGGTGGCGCCGCTGTTGACGGCCGGCTCCCAGCGGTCGACGGTCGACACGCCGACCAGGGTGCCGGCGGTGGGGGCGCGGTAGGTGTCGCCGCACGCCGCGAAGATGTCGGTGGCCGGGTAGTCGTGGTGGGTGTGGCCGAAGCTCGCCCCCCCGGGCGGCCGGATCGGGAAGACGTAGCCGGCAAGTCTCGGGGCCAAGGTACCCGGCTGGGGCGTCGCGGTCGGGCTCGGCGTCGATGCGGCCGACGGGGACGACGGACCGGCCGGCGCCGCCGCCGCCGACGTCAGGGACGACTCCGCCGAAGGAGAGTGGCGCAGTGCCGACCGGGCCGTCGGTTGCGACGGATCCGAGCATGCCGCCCCCGCGAGGGCAAGGGTGAGCACGAGGACGCCGGCCCGCGCCCGTGGTCGGTTCACCCGCTGCCGCACGTCGACGAAGGTAGCGACGGCGGTCCGGCCATGGGGACCCCGCCGCTCGCGAGCCGCCGGAGCGTCGACCGGTGGGACGATCCCGACATGATCGGACGACTGCACCACGTGATCATCGACTGCCCCGATCCGGGCGTCCTCGCAGAGTTCTACGCCGAGCTGGTCGGCCTGCGGTGACCTACCGAAGCAACGACTTCGTGGTGATCGCGACGACCGCGGCCACCTCGGGCATCGCCTTCCAACGGGCGCCGGACCACCAGCCGCCGGTGTGGCCCGACCCGGCCCGGCCCCAGCAGTTCCACCTCGACGTCATGGTCGACGACGTCACCGCGGCGGAGCCGGAGGTCCTGCGGCTCGGAGCCCGCCGGCTCGCCGGTGACCATGTGTACGCCGACCCGGCCGGTCACCCCTTCTGCCTCATCCCCCGTCCGAGCTGGGCCCCGCCGGTGCATGCCGCGGACGGCGACGCCGCCGACCGACCGACAAACCCCGCCGGGCTGCGCTCGCAGCAGCCAGTCCTTGCCTTGCAGCCTGGGCGGATGCCAGCATGGCAAGCGCAGCCGGGAAGGTCGACCCCCCAGCGATGAGGCGGTGAGCGCCATGCATACGTGCGAACCGCGTCACTTTCTGCAGTCCTGCCTGCTCCTGCTGCTCCGACAACGACCAAGCCACGGCTACGAGCTGCTGGAGCGCCTCGACGCCTCCGGCCTCACCGACCCCGATCCCGCCGGGGTCTACCGCGCGCTGCGGATCCTCGAGCGGGACGGGCTGGCCCGGTCGGCGTGGTGCCCGTCGGCGAGCGGACCGGCCCGGCGGACCTACCACCTGACCCCCCGCGGCCTCGCCGCACTGGACCGCGCGGTGATCGACCTGCAGGAGACCCGCAACGCGCTCGACACCTACCTGGAGTATTTCGGGCCCACCACGGTGGTGTCGCGATGACGGCCCTCGACGCCGGCCCGGTGCGGTCGGCGTTCGCTCGCCGTGTCCCCGCCGGCGAGGCGCTCGCCGACGATGCGGAGGCTGTCGCCCGGGCCTGCCACGACATGGCCCGACGGTTCGCCGCCGGCGGTAAGCTGATCGTCTTCGGGTCTGGGTCGGCGGCGACCGACGCCCAGCACCTCGCGGTGGAGTTCGTGCACCCGGTCATCGTCGGCAAGCGCGCCTTCCCGGCGATCTCGCTGACCGGTGACGTCGCGACGCTGACCGGGGTGGCCAGCCGCGAGGGGGTCCATGAGGTGTTCGCCCGGCAGCTCCGGCTGCTCGCTGACCCCGATGACATCGCGCTGGGGCTGTGCACCGTCGGCGCCTGCCCGATGGTCCTCGGCGGCCTGCGCGCGGCGCGCGACCTCGGCCTGCTCACCCTCGCGCTCATGGGCGGCGACGGCGGCGCGGCGGCGCGGGCCACCGGAGCAGAGCACGTCTTCGTCGTGCACAGCGACGACCCGCGGGTCGTCAAGGAGGTGCACGTGACGACCTACCACGTGCTCTGGGAGTTGGTGCACGTCTTCTTCGAGCACCCCGGCGCGCTGGACGTGGGGTTACCGGCATGACCGTCGAATCGCTGTACCCGTTCCTCTACGAGGGCCGCACCGACGTCAACGCGGTGCTCGCCGAGGTCAGCCGCTCGACCGCCGAGAAGGCCCATGAGATCGTCGCGCTGCGCGAGCACATCGCGACGACGTACGCCGACCGGCTGCCGGTCTGTGCCGCCGCACTGGCGGCGTCGTTCGGCAACGGTGGCCGGCTGTTCACCTTCGGCAACGGCGGCAGCAGCACCGACGCGCAGGCGGTGGCGCAGCTCTTCCTCGACCCCGGACCCGGCGCGCGGGCGCTGCCCGCGATAGCGCTCACCACCGATGTCGCCGTGGTCACGGCGCTCGCCAACGACGTCGGCTTCGAGGTCGTGTTCGCCCGCCAGATCGCGGCGTTCGCGCGGCCCGGCGACATCGCGGTGGGGCTCTCGACGAGCGGCGGCTCCGCCAACGTCCTGCGCGCCTTCGAGGAGGCGCGCCAGCGCGGGATGGTCACCGTGGGATTCGCCGGCTACGACGGCGGCCGGATGGCGACCGCCGACGCGATCGAGCACCTGTTCGTCATCCCGTCCTCGTCAGTGCACCGCATTCAGGAAGCGCAGACCACGACGTACCACGTGCTGTGGGAACTGACCCAGCAGGCGCTGGGTTAGCGCGGGTCCGCCGCCGGGTCCGGGTCGAGGGCATCGTCCAGGGCGTGGGATACCGGCCGTTCGTGCATGCGCTGGCGGCCGAGATCGGGGTGGCCGGTTTCGTCGGCAACGACGCCGCCGGCGTCTTCGCGGAGGTGGAGGGCGCGCCGGGGGCGGTGGCGGAGTTCGTTCGCGGCCTGCGGGACCGGGCGCCGGTGCTCGCCGTGGTTGAGCGGGTCACCGAGCAGCCCGTGCCGCCGGTCGGGGATCCCGGCTTCGTCATCGTGACGAGCGCTGCGGCGGGCCCCCGACGGACTCTGGTCTCCGCCGACACCGCGACCTGCGCGGACTGCCTGGGCGAGGTGCTCGACCCGGCCGACCGGCGCTTCGGCTACCCGTTCACGAACTGCACCAACTGCGGCCCGCGCTTCACGATCGTCCTCGGCGTGCCATATGACCGCGCGGCCACCACCATGGCCGGTTTCCCGCTCTGCCCCGCCTGCGCCGGCGAGTACGCTGATCCCGCCGACCGCCGCTTCCACGCCCAGCCGGTGTGCTGCCCCGAGTGCGGGCCGGAGCTGACGCTCACCGACCCGGCCGGCCGTCCCGTCGGTGGCGACCCGGTGCAGGCGGCGGCCGGCTGGCTCCGGGCCGGCCGGGTGCTCGCGGTGAAGGGGCTCGGCGGCTACCACCTCGCCGTCGACGCGGGCAGCGAGCCCGCGGTGGCGGCGCTGCGCGCCCGCAAGCACCGGGAGGACCGGCCCTTCGCCCTCATGGTCGCCGACCTCGACGCCGCGCGGGCCCTGGTCGACGTCGGCCCGGCCACGCCGGTCCTCACCGGCCGGCGCCGACCCATCGTGCTGCTGCCCCGCCGTCCGGAGGCGGCGCTCGCCGACTCGGTCGCGCCGGGCAACCGCGAGCTCGGCGTCATGCTGCCCTACACACCGCTGCACCACCTGCTCGCCAGGGCGCTGGGGCGGCCGTTCGTCCTCACCAGCGGCAACGTCTCGGACGAGCCCATCGCCTACGACGACGCCGACGCGACCGAGCGGCTGACCGGGATCGCCGACGGATTCCTGCGCCATGACCGGCCGATCCACACTCGCACGGACGACTCGGTGGTCCGGATGTTCCGCGGTCGCGAGCTGCCGGTCCGCCGCTCCCGCGGCTACGCCCCGGAGCCGTTGGCGCTGCCATGGGACACCCCCCGCCCCGTCCTCGCCTGCGGCGCCGAGCTGAAGAGCACGTTCTGCCTGTTGCAGGGCCGGCATGCCTTTGTCTCGCACCACATCGGCGACCTCGAGAACTACGAGACGTTCCGCTCCTATACCGAGGGCATCGCCCATTTCCGCCGGCTCTTCGACGTCGATCCGGTCGTGGTCGCGCACGACCGGCACCCCGAGTACCTCTCGACGAAGTACGCGACCGATCTGGACGGCGTCGAACTCGTCGCCGTCCAGCACCACCACGCCCACATCGCCTCCTGCCTGGCCGACAACGGACGCGACGGCCCGGTCCTCGGCGTGGCGTTGGACGGCCTGGGGCTTGGTAACGACGGGACGTTGTGGGGCGGTGAGCTGCTGCTCGCCGACCTGGTCGGCTTCACCCGGCTCGCGCACCTGGAGTCGGTGCCGATGCCGGGCGGTGCCGCTGCCATCCGGCAGCCGTGGCGGATGGCGGCGGCGTACCTGCGGCTGGCGTACGGCGACGAGCTGCCCGCCGGTCTTGACGTCGTACGCCGGAACGCCGACCGGTGGGCGCCGGTCAGCGCGCTGTGCGGCAGCGCCCTGACGACGTCGAGCGCCGGGCGCCTCTTCGACGCGGTCTCGGCGCTCGTGGGAGTGCGCGACGTCGTGCACTACGAAGGGCAGGCGGCGGTCGAGCTCGAGCAGCGGGTGGACCGGAGCGAGCGCGGCGAATATCCCGCCCGCGTCGAGGGCGGGGTGTTGCGCAGCGGCGACCTCGTCCGCGCCGTCGCCGACGACGTGCTCGCCGGCGTCGCACCCGAGCTGGTCAGCGCCCGCTTCCACAACGGTCTGGCAGCGGCGCTCGTACGCCTGGTCGAGGAGGCTCGGGAGACAACCGGTGTGTCGACGGCTGCGCTGTCCGGCGGGGTGTTCCAGAACGTCGTCCTGCTCTCCCGCGTCACCGACATGCTGACGGCCGGCGGCTTCGACGTCCTCGTGCACTCCCGGGTGCCGCCGAACGACGGCGGCATCAGCCTCGGCCAGGCCGCCGTCGCTGCCGCCCGCGACCGGGCGGGCGGCAGCGCCGGCAATGCGTGACCGACGACCGGAGCCGCGATCAGGCGCCGGAGTCTTCGCCCCTCGGTGTGCCGGAGGTGTGCGCCGGCCCCACGCCGGGGTCCTCCGTCGGCCGGTCGCCGGGCGTCTCGCCCGCGGGCAGCTCGTCGGCCGGTGACGCCGTCCGGCCGCCCGGGGTGTCGGACGGATCCGGCGCCTTCATCTCCTCACTCGAGGTGGGCACGGTCGCACCGCCGACGTTTGCGCCGTCCCGATGCACCGTGCCCGGGTCGTCGCTGGCGCTGTCCTTCCGGCCCTCGTACGGCGGCACCGCCCCGCCGGCCTCCTGCCCGCCGGACGTGCTCGTCGAAGGCCCGTAGGAGCTGCGACCGCCGTCGCCTCCGCCCATCGGCCCCTCAGGGCTCTCCTGCGTGCCGTCATCGGCCATGGAGCGCAGGCCGTCTTCGTCGTCTGTCGGCTGTGTCATCCCGTCCTCCTCGCGGTTGCCCGGGCCGGCGGATCCGCCGGCGAAGTCGGCGTGCGGCCGGGCTCAGCCGCCGTCGCCGGTCGGCATCTCCGGCATGTCCTCCTGGATAGTGCCCTGCGGGTTGACGCCGCTGTCGCTGTCGTGCTCGGCCGTGCCGAAGGGGCGGTCCACCGGGCCGCCGGCGGGGCCTTCGCCCTCGTCCCGGGAGCCGGGGGCGCCGCGCTCCTCCTGCGGTTCCTCTGGCATGGCCGTGCCGCTGGGCTGCTCCGACATCGTGTTCCTCCCTAGCAGATACGCGGAAGCGGATCACCGACGAGCATGTCGATCATGCGGTGGCCGCCGAAGGTGGTCTTGCTGAGCACTCTGCCGGGCGGCTCCGCCCGGATCTCACCGATGATCGCAGCATCCACCCCGGCGGGATGCGACCGCAGGGCGTCCAGCGCGGCGTCAGCGCTGGCTGCCGCGACGAAGGCCACCAGCTTCCCCTCGTTCGCGACGTAGAGGGGGTCGATGCCGAGGATCTCGCCGGCACCGATGACCTCCCGGCGCAGCGGCAGCCGGTCCTCCGCGATGACCACACCCACCTCGGCGGCGAGCGCGATCTCGTTGAGCACCGTCGCGACCCCGCCCCTGGTGGCGTCGCGCATGCAGTGCACGTCGGCGCCACAGCGGGCGAGGAGCCCCTCGACCAGCTCCCACAGCGGCTGGGTGTCGCTGCGCACGTCGGCCTCGATGTCGAGCTCTCCGCGGGCCAGCATGATGGCGATCCCGTGGTCACCGATCGTGCCGGACACCAGCACCTTGTCCCCCGGCCGTACCTGCTCCGGGGCCAGCACGAGGCCGGACTCGACGACGCCGACGCCGGTCGTCACGACGTACATCGAGTCACAGCTGCCGCGCTCGACGACCTTGGTGTCCCCGGTGGTGACGGCCACGCCCGCGCGCCGCGCCGCGCCGGCCATCGCCGCGATCTCCTCGCGGAGCACGTCGGCCGCGAGTCCCTCCTCCAGGATCAGCGCGGCGGAGAGGGCGACCGGCCGGGCGCCGCTGACGGCCAGGTCGTTGACGGTGCCGTTGACGGCTAGCTCGCCGATCGAGCCGCCGGGGAAGCGGATCGGGCGAACCACGAACGCATCGGTCGTCAGGGCGAGGCGGGACCCGCCGACGGTGAACAGCGACGCGTCGCCGAGGTGCGACAGGGCCTCGTTGTCGAGCAGCGGCACGATGACGCCCTCGACCAGCGCCCGGCTGGCCTTGCCGCCGGCACCGTGCGCCATCGTGATTCGCTCGTCGATGAAACGCGGCCGGCGGCGCCGGATCGCCTCGATCCGTTCGCCGACCTCGACCTCGGTGATCTGTCGGGGCACGGTCACACCTCGAGGTGGATGCGCTGCTTGGCGTACTGCCCGTAGTTGTAGTACGCCGCGCAGGCGCCCTCGGAGGAGACCATGCACGTGCCGATCGGCGTCTCCGGCGTGCAGGCCGTGCCGAAGACCTTGCACTCCCACGGCTTCAGGACGCCCTTGAGCACCTCGCCGCACTGGCAGGCCTTGGGGTCGGCCACCCGCACGCCCGGCAGGTCGTAGCGCAGCTCGGCATCGAACTCGGCGTACCGCTCGGAGAGCTGCAGGGCCGAGTGCGAGATCGAGCCGAGCCCGCGCCACTCGAAGAACGGTCGCAACGAGAACACGTCGCCGAGAACCGCCAGCGCGGTCGGGTTGCCGTCGTAGTGCACGACGCGCCCGTACTGGTTCTCCACCTCGGCCCGGCCCGTCGCGAGCTGCTGCATGATCATGTACACCGACTGGAGCAGGTCGAGCGGCTCGAAGCCGGCGCACACCAGCGGCTTGCCGTGATCGCGCGGGATGAACTCGTAGGGCCGGCAGCCGATGACCGTCGAGACGTGGCCGGGGCCGAGGAAGGCGTCGAGGCGCAGGTCCGGGGAGTCGAGGATCGCCTTGATCGCCGGGATGATCGTGACGTGGTTGCAGAAGATGGAGAAGTTCGTGATGCCCTCCTGCTTCGCGCGGAGCACGGTGAGCGCGGTGGAGGGGGCCGTCGTCTCGAAACCGATCGCGTAGAACACCACCTGCCGGTCCGGGTTCTGACGGGCGATGCGCAGGGCGTCGAGCGGCGAGTACACCATCCGGATGTCGGCGCCGGCGGCATTGGCCTCCAGGAACGACCCACGCCCGCCGGGGACGCGCATCATGTCCCCGAAGCAGGTGAGGATGACGCCGTCCCGCTCCGCGATCGCGATGCCGTCGTCGACACGTCCCATCGGGATCACGCAGACCGGGCAGCCCGGGCCGTGCACGAGTTCGATGTTCTCCGGCAGGTGGTCCTGCACGCCGTACCGGTAGATCGTGTGCGTGTGGCCGCCGCAGACCTCCATGATCTTGTAGTGCCGGCCCGGATCGACCAGCGCGGTGATCTGGGTGCCGAGCATCTGGGCGAGCTCCGGGTCGCGGAACTCGTCGACGAAGCGCATACCGGTCACTTCACTCCTGCCAGTCGCTCGATGGCCACGCCGGCGTGGACCAGGATGCGGTCACCCGGCCCGACGACTCCGACGAGCTCGGTCGCGACGATCTCCTCGCGACCCTGCTCATCCCGGCACCGGGCGTCCGCCCCGGCCGTATCGACGACGGTCAGCGCTACGGCGACGTCGCCGCAGGTGATGCACCCGTCGGTGACCGCGCAGACCGGCGCGTCGGTGGCCATGCCGGCGCTGGCGCCGTTCGTCATTCGATGCTCGATTCGGCCACGGCCTGCAACTCGTCGGTGAACGCCTGGCCCATCATCTCCAGCATCGACAGCGCCTCCGCCGCCTCACGCTCGTCGACCTTCGACATGGCGAAGCCGACGTGGATGAGCACCCAGTCGCCCGGCTGCACCGGCTCGTCCTCGAGCAGGCCGATGTTGATCCGGCGCTTGACGCCGACCACGTCAACGAGCGCCAGCTGGTCGTTGTTGCCGGGGAGCAGCTCGACGACCTCTCCCGGGATCGCAAGACACATGACTAGCTCCCCACCCGGACGGACTGGGTGTCCGCGTCGTCGCTCGCGGTGGAGTCCGCCCGGTACTCGAGCCACTCGAGCACCACCTCGTCGCCACCCTCGACGTCGACGCCGAGGGCGCCACACCGGGGGCACGCCGGTGCGGGGTCGGGCGAGGAGAAGTCGTTGCCGCACTCGCGGCAGTGCCCCGTCGCCGGTACGACGACGACCTCGGTGCCGGCACCGTCCGCCACGCCGCCCGCCGCGACCAGCTGGAACGACTGCTCGAACGCCGCCGGCACCACCCGGTGCGCGCTACCGATGCGGACGCCGACCCTGGCGACCGCGCGGCCGGCGGCACGGCGTTCGACCGCGTCGACTATCGCTTCGCAGTAACCCAGCTCGTGCACGCGGACTCCCTGATTGGCGGGTGGTCACTTCTGACGGTCAGTCGGGACGAACGCTACATCGCCCGGATCTTCAGGTAC
>JBBSHH010000059.1:0-14872 GCA_038253225.1 Mycobacteriales bacterium
AACCTGGGCGATCTGGTGGGTCCGGGCGAACTGCCGCCACGGGTCCTCCTGGGTCGCCTTGAGCGACAGGGAGACGCGCTCGCGGTCGAGGTCGACGTCGAGCACCTCGACCTCGACCTCCTGGCCCACCTCGACGACCTCCGACGGGTGGTCGATGTGCTTCCAGGACAGCTCGGAGACGTGCACCAGCCCGTCGACGCCACCGAGGTCGACGAACGCACCGAAGTTCACGATCGAGGAGACGACGCCCTGGCGGACCTGCCCCTTGGCGAGCTTGGTGAGGAAGTCCTGCCGGACCTCTGACTGGGTCTGCTCGAGCCACGCGCGCCGGGAGAGCACCACGTTGTTGCGGTTCTTGTCCAGCTCGATGATCTTCGCCTCGAGCTCCCGGCCGACGTAGGGCTGCAGGTCTCGGACCCGGCGCATCTCGACCAGCGACGCGGGCAGGAAACCGCGCAGCCCGATGTCGAGGATCAGGCCGCCCTTGACGACCTCGATCACCGTGCCGGTGACGATGCCGTCCTCCTCCTTGAGCTTCTCGATCGTGCCCCAGGCGCGCTCGTACTGCGCGCGCTTCTTGGACAGGATCAGCCGGCCTTCCTTGTCCTCCTTCTGCAGGACGAGCGCCTCGACGTGGTCCCCGACCGCGACGACCTCGTTCGGGTCGACGTCGTGTTTGATCGAGAGCTCCCGGGACGGGATGACGCCCTCGGTCTTGTAGCCGATGTCGAGCAGGACCTCGTCGCGGTCCACCTTGACGATCGTGCCCTCGACGATGTCGCCGTCGTTGAAGTACTTGATCGTCTCGTCGATCGCGGCCAGGAAGTCCTCGGCCGTGCCGATGTCGTTGTAGGCGACCTGCGGGGTGCTGCGCGGCTCACCCGACGGGCCGCTCGAGGCGGTCGGCTGCTCGAGTGTCTCGGGACGTACGTCGGTGGTGCTCGTCATGGGGTAGGGGGCTCCGGCTACGGGTTGCTCGTCGGGAGCGCAGCGGGCCCTTGTCGTTTCGCCGAGAACGGGACTGGCTGCGTACCGTGGGATCGACACAACGAGCGCGAGCCTGCTCCGGTGAGACACCGCAGGCCCACAGCGCGACGGTCAGGATACGGGTCGTGGAGAACCAAGGTCAATCGCTTCGTCCGCCGGCCGACGTCGAGCGGCGACCGGCCGGCGCGGTGGAGACGACCCGGGCGAACCGGGGCTGGTGGGACGCTGCCGCGGCGGGATACCAGGCCGAGCACGGCGCGTTTCTGGGCGCCGCCCGGTTCGTCTGGGGACCGGAGGGCCTGGAGGAGGCCACCGCCGGGCTGCTCGGCCCGGTCGCCGGGCGCCGGGTCCTCGAGGTGGGCTGCGGGGGCGGGGCCTGCGCCCGCTGGCTGGCCGGCCGCGGGGCGCTCGCCGTCGGGCTGGACCTCTCCGCCGGCATGCTCGCCACGGCGCTCGAGCTCGACCGGCACGTCGGTGTGCGGCTGCCGTGGGTGCAGGCCGACGGCCAGCGGCTGCCGTTTCGCGCCGAGAGCTTCGACCTGGCCTGCTCGGCGTACGGCGCGCTGCCGTTCGTCGCCGACGCCGGGCGGCTGCTGGGCGAGGTGGCCCGGGTGCTGCGCCCGGGCGGACGCTGGGTGTTCGCGGTGCCGCACCCGCTGCGGTGGGCCTTCCCGGACGACCCGGGACCGGCCGGGCTGACCGCGTCCGGGTCCTACTTCGACCGCCGGGCCTACGTCGAGGTCGACCCGACCGGCCGGCCGTCGTACGCCGAGCATCACCGGACGATGGGCGACTGGGTCCGCGAGCTGGTCCGGGCCGGGCTGCGGCTGCGCGATCTGGTCGAGCCGGAGTGGCCGGCCGGACACGAGCAGGTGTGGGGAGGCTGGAGCCCGTTACGCGGCCGGCTGCTGCCGGGCACCGCCATCTTCGTCACCGAGAAGCCGGCTCGGTGAGGACGGCGCCGCGACCCTTCGCGGCTCCGGCGCCGGGCCGCGGTGCGTCAGCGGCCGGGTCAGCGGTCGGTCAGCGGTCGGTCACCGGCGGCGGTCGGCGGCGGCGACGGTCGCCGCGGCCACGATCCCGTAGCCCACGTGCGGCACCACGTCGCTGACCCAGTCGGCCGGGCTCCAGGTGCGCGGATCGGTGATGCCGAGCACCGTCATCGGCCCGTTCGACCCGGCCATCGCCCCCGCGGTCAGCAACGTCGCCGCCAGCCAGGTCGGCGGTCGGACCCCGATCGTGCGGACCAGCCCGTAGACCGCCCCCACCCCGACGCCGGTGAGGATGCCGGAGAGCGCTCCCAGCGCCGAGAGCCGGTTCTGGCGCTCCTCGCCTTCCCCGGGGATCTCTAGGTCGGCGGCCGCGGCGAGCTGCTCAACGGTCTTCTCCGGCGTCGTGCTGGCCGGTCGCGCCCGCCAGGTCATGTCGGCGTAGGTCAGGGCGTTGAGGGCGGTGGTCCCGGCGGCGCCGGCGGCGGCGCCCAGCAGAAGTCGTCGCATCATCCGGCCCCCCTCCCCCGCCGCGGTCGTTGGAAACGAGCCGCCGGCCGGCCGGAAGGAGTTCGCAAGAAACTCGGCGGAGCCAGCTCAGCCAGGGTGCGGTTCGATGTGCACGACCTTCGTGGTGGTGAGCTCGTCGAGGAGCTCCGGCCCGTAGCCGAAGCCGGTGCCGCTGCCGCGGTGCGGCTCCGCGGCCCCGCCGGGCGCCCCGCCCCAGACCGCGTTGATCTTCACGGTGCCGACCGGCAGCTCCCGCCACGCCCGTTGGGCGTTGCCCATCGACGGCGTCAGCACCGTGGCGGCCAGCCCGTACGGCGAGTCCGCGGCGGCCCCGAGCGCGGTGTCGAAGTCGGACACGGTGCGCACCGCCGCCACCGGGCCGAACGTCTCCTCGCGCATCACCGCCATGTCGTCGGTGCAGCCGGTCAGCACGGTGGGCGGGTAGAACGCCCCGAGCTCGGTCGGCACCAGGCCGCCGGTGCGGACCGTGGCCCCGGCCGCGACGGCCGCCCGCACCTGCGCGTCGACCACGGCCCGCTGCCGCCGGTCGACCAGCGGCCCCATGGTCGTCCGCGGGTCGAGCCCCGGACCGACGACGAGTCGCGACGCCTCGTCGACGAGCGCGTCGAGGAACTCCGCCGCGACCGCCGCGTGGAGGTAGATCCGTTCGACCGAGGTGCAGATCTGGCCGGTGTTCGCGAACGCGCCGCTGGCCGCCTGCTTCGCGGCCCAGACCGGATCGACGCCGGCGTCGACGATCAATGCGTCCTTGCCGCCGAGCTCGAGGATCGCCGGGCGGCCGAGCCGGCCGCAGACCGCCGCGATCTCCCGGCCGGTGGGCACCGACCCGACATGGACGACGACGTCGACGTCGGGGTGCGCGACCAGCGGCCGGCCGGCCCGCGCGTCGCCGTGGACCAGGTTGAGCACGCCGGCCGGGAGGTCGAGGAGCTCGACCAGCCGGGCGCCGGTGAGCGGCGTGCGTTCGGACGGCTTGAACACCACCGGGTTGCCCACCACGAGGTTGGCCGCGAGCAGTCCGCAGGCGATCGCGACCGGGTCGTTCCAGGGCGTGAGCACGACCGCTACGCCGCGCGGCTCCGGCACCATCAGGTCGACCGCCCCCCAGGCGCCCTGCAGGCTGCGACCGCGGTGCAGCGGCCCGAGCTCGGCGTACTGCTCGATCGTCTCGATCCCGGCGAGCACTCCACCGAGCGACTGGGCCAGTGGCTTGCCACCCTCGCGGGTCTGCAGCTCGGCCAGCTCCTCGGCGTGGCGACGGAGCCGCCGGCCCGCGGTCTTGAGCCGGGCCGCCCGCTCCGCCGGTGCGGTCCGAGCCCAGCCGCCGGCGGCGGCGCGGGCGGCGGCGACCGCTGCGTCGGCGTCGGCCTGGCAACCGGCCGGGATCCGGCCGAGCAGCTCGTCGGTCGCCGGGTCACGCACCTCGATCCACGCGTCGGACCCGGACGGCGTCAGCCGGCCGTCGAGGTGCAGCGGGGCCAGCCTGGCGGTCGGTGTCACGGGACCTCCGGAGTCGTCGTCGCTGGGGGCCGGCCACCGGGCGCGGCGGCCGACGAGCCCGGCCGGACCACCGTAGCCGCGCCCGGGCGCGGGCCGGCGAGCCGGCCGGCCCGGCCGTCGCACGGTCAGTGACCGGCGTCGTCCCAGGTGCGGCCGACGCCGACGCTGACGTCCAACGGCACCGAGAGGGGATAGGCGCCGCCCATCTCGCGCCGTAGCAGGGCCTCGACCGCCGGCCGCTCCCCGGCTGCCACCTCCAGCACCAGCTCGTCGTGCACCTGCAGCAGCAGCCGGGACCGGAGCCCGCCGGCCCGCAGCGCGGTGTCCACCCGCAGCATCGCGACCTTGATGATGTCGGCGGCCGAGCCCTGGATCGGCGCGTTGAGAGCCATCCGCTCGGCCATCGACCGGCGCTGGCCGTTGTCGCTCGCGAGGTCGGGCAGGTAGCGGCGGCGGCCGAGGATCGTCTCGGTGTAGCCGTCCTTGCGGGCCTGGTCGACCACCGCGTTGAGGTAGTCGCGGACCCCGCCGAACCGGTGGAAGTAGGCGTCCATCTGCGCCCGCGCCTCGTCCGGCGTGATCCGCAGCTGCTGCGCCAGCCCATACGCCGACAGGCCGTAGGCCAGCCCGTAGGACATTGCCTTGATCCGCCGGCGCAGCTCGGGGTCGACCTGCTCCGGCGGAAGGTCAAAGGCGCGGGACGCGACGTAGGTGTGCAGGTCCTCGCCGGAGGTGAACGCCTCGATCAGGCCGGCGTCCTCGGACAGGTGCGCCATGATCCGCATCTCGATCTGGCTGTAGTCGGCCGTCAGCAGGCACTCGTAACCGGCCCCGACGACGAACGCCTGGCGGATCTCGCGACCCTCGGCGGTGCGGATCGGGATGTTCTGCAGGTTCGGGTCGGTGCTGGACAGCCGGCCGGTCGCGGCGATCATCTGCATGTAGGAGGTGTGGATCCGACCGGCGTCGTCGACCATCGGCAGCAGCGAGTCGACCACGGTCTTGAGCCGGGACACGTCCCGGTGCCGCAGCAGGTGCTGGAGCAGCTCGACGTCCGGGCGCTGCTCGAGCAGCCACTGCAGGGAGTCGGCGTCGGTGGTGTAGCCGGTCTTGATGCGCTTGGTCTTCGGCAGTCCCAGCTCGTCGAAGAGCAGCGACTGCAGCTGCTTCGGTGAGCCGAGGTTGAACTCTCGACCGGCGGCCCGGTAGGCCTCCTGCTCGACCGCCTTGACCTCGCCGGCGAAGCGGGCCTCCAGGCCGCCGAGGTGCTCCACGTCGACGCCGATGCCGGTCCGCTCCATCTCGGCGAGCAGCCGGGTCAGCGGCAGCTCCACCTCGTGCAGCAGCCGGGTGCCGCCGCGGCGCTCCAGGTCGGCGTCGAGGGCCTCGGCGAGGTCGAGCACGGCCCGGGCCCGGACGATCTCGGCCTGGGCCAGGTCGGCCTCGTCCGCGCCGTCGAGCGAGAGCTGGCCGTCGGCGGCCGTCTCGGCCCGCAGCTCGCGCCGCAGGTAGCGCAGCGCCAGGTCGCCGAGGTCGAACGAGCGCTGCCCGGGCAGCGCCAGGTACGCCGCCAGCGCGGTGTCGCTGGTCACGCCGTGCAGCGCCCACCCCTGGGCGGCGAAGGCCAGCAGCGGGCCCTTGACGTCGTGCGCGGCCTTCGCCCGAGCCGGGTCGGCGAACCAGCCGGCGAGCGCCCGGTCGTCCGCCTCGGTCAGCTGCATCGGGTCGAGGTAGGCGCCGGAGCCGTCGTCGGCGGCCAGCGCGAGCCCGGTCACCACCCCGGTGCCACGGCCCCAGGTGCCGGCGACGGACAGCCCGACCCGGCGACCGACCGGCGCGTGCTCCGCCAGCCAGCCGGCGACCTCGTCCGGCCCCAGCGCCCCCCCGACGACCTCGAAGCCCTGGTCGGCCTCCGGCTCGACCGCGCTCAGCGTCGCGTACAGCCGCTCCCGCAGGACCCGGAACTCGAGCGCGTCGAAGACCTTGTGCACCTCGTCGCGGTCCCACTGGCCCAGGTGCAGGTCGTGCGGCCCGACGTCGAGCGGCACGTCGCGGGCCAGCTCGGTCAGCGCCCGGTTGCGGACGACGTTCGCGAGGTGCTCCCGCAGCGCCACCCCCGCCTTGCCGGGCACCTCGTCGATCCGCCGGACCAGCTCCTCGAGCGAGCCGAACTCGCGGACCCATTTCGTCGCGGTCTTCTCCCCGACGCCGGGGATGCTGGGCAGGTTGTCGCTGGGGTCGCCGCGCAGCGCCGCGAAGTCCGGGTACTGCGCCGGGGTCAACCCGTACTTCTCCGCCAGCACGGCGGGGGTGAACCGCGTCATGTCGCTGATCCCGCGCCGGGTCATCAGCACGGTGATCCGGTCGCTGACCAGCTGGTAGGCGTCCCGGTCGCCGGTGACGATGAGCACGTCCATGCCGGCCGCCGCGGCCGCGGTGGCCAGCGTCGCGATGACGTCGTCGGCCTCGTAGCCCGGGGCGCTGACCATCGGCACCGCGAGCGCGGTCAGCACCTCGCGGATCAGGCTGACCTGGCCGCGGAAGTCCGTCGGTGTCGCCGAGCGGGTCGCCTTGTACTCGGCGTACGCCTCGTGCCGGAAGGTCGGCTGCGAGAGGTCCCAGGCGACCGCGACGTGCGAGGGCGCCTCGTCGCGCAGCACGTTGATCATCATCGAGGTGAAGCCGTAGACGGCGTTGGTGGGCTGGCCGGTGGCGGTGGCGAAGTTCTCCACCGGCAACGCGAAGAACGCCCGGTAGGCCAGCGAGTGGCCGTCGAGCAGCAGCAGCCGGTCCACCGGCGCGGCGGGGGTCGGGGGCTTCGGCACGGCTGCCGATCCTAGGCTGCGGCTCCTGAAAGTCCCGCCCGACCGGAGAGGCCGTCGTGGACCTGAACGCGATCAACGCGAACGCCGGCGCGCTGGCCGAGCGGATGGGCATCGTGTTCACCGAGACGAGCGCCGACCGGCTGGTCGCGACCATGCCGGTGGCCGGCAACACCCAACCGTTCGGGCTGCTGCACGGGGGGGCGTCGGTGGTGCTGGCCGAGTCCCTCGGCTCGATCGGCGCGGTGCTGCACGCCGGGCCGGGTCGGGTCGCGGTCGGCGTCGACATCAACGCCACCCATCACCGGGCCGTTCGGGACGGGCTGGTGACCGGCGTCGCGACCCCGCTGCACCGGGGCCGCACGATGGCCAGCTACGAGATCGTCATCACCGACGAGCAGGGCCGGCGGGTGTGCACGGCCCGGCTGACCTGCGCGATCCGGGACGCCTGAGCAGTCGCGGCCGGCGCCGGACGGGGCAGGCTCAGCCGCTCGGCGGGGAACCCGGCCCGACCGCCGGCGGCCGGTACAGCGGCCGGAGCCGGGCCATCGTGCGGCGGCGGACGACGTCCTCGACGACCTGACGGCGCTCCGGGACAGCGAGCCGGCGCCGGAGCTGGCTGACCGGGGCCGCCCGGCGCACCAGCAGCGGCGCGAACCCCAGCCGGGCGTAGAACCGGTTCGCGTCGCGCAGGTTGGGACGGACGTTGACCATGACCTGCTCGTAGCCGTGCTCGTCGGCGTACGCCGCCGCCGCCACCACCAGCGCCCGTCCGACGCCGCGCCGGCGGTGCTGGGCGGTGACGACCACGTAGCTCATCTGCAGCGCGGTCCGCTCGGAGAGCGGGCCGAGCGCGGCCCCGGACAGGATCGACATCCCGACCGCGTCGGCACCGGCGACCGCCAGCAGGACGCACACGTCCGGGTCGACCAGCAGGGCGCGGAACCGGTCCGCGACGCCGTCCACCGACTCCCGCGACCGCAACCGCTCCCCGCGGCCCCACCCGTCGTACATCTCCGCCCAGAGCAGCAGCAGGCCGTCCAGGTCGGCGTCGGTGGCGCAGCGGACGGCGACGGTCGCACGGGCCACATCCGCTCCTGCTCTGCGCGAGCCGGCGGACCGGCGGGGTGGGACTCGAGGCGCCCCCTAGGCTCCCCCGTAAGCCGCGTGCAGCGTACGCCCGTCCAACGCTATCGGTGCAGCGGGAGCCGACCGGGCCGCCGTCCGCCGGTACCGCCGCCACGGGAGGAGGCCACGGTGGTACGAGGCACCGGCACCGCGCTCAACGTCGCGACGGTCCTGCTCGGCTCCGGGCTCGGGGTCGCGCTGCGCGGCTCGTTGCCGGAGCGGACCCGCTCGGTCGTGACGGATGGTCTTGGACTCGTCACGCTGATGATCGCCGCGCTGAACGTCGTGGCCGTGCGCGACCCGGCGCTGGTGCGCGCCGTCGGCGACTCGGCGAACGTGCTGATCGTGCTCGGCGCGATGGCGCTGGGTGGGGTCGTGGGATCGCTGCTGCGGATCGAAGCGCGCCTGGAGTCCCTCGGCGGCTGGCTGCAGACCCGGCTGGCCGGGGGCGGGTCGGCCGGTCGGGGCCGGTTCGTGGAGGGCTACGTCGTCGCGTCGCTGTTGTTCTGCGTCGGCCCGTTGACGATCCTCGGATCCCTCTCCGACGGGCTCGGCCGCGGCATCGACCAGCTCGCCCTGAAGAGCACCCTGGACGGCTTCGCGTCGATCGCCTTCGCCGCCGCCTACGGCTGGGGCGTGGCCGCGTCGGCGCTGACCGTGCTCGTGGTCCAGGGCGGCCTGACCGTGCTCGCGGTGCTGCTCGGCGGCCTGCTGCCGGCCGCCCCGCTGGCCGCGGTCACGGCGACCGGCGGGTTGCTGCTGGTCGGGGTGGCGCTGCGGCTGCTGGCGGTCAAGCCGGTGCCGGTGGGCGACCTGCTCCCGGCCCTGCTGGTCGCCCCGGCGCTGGTTGCGCTGGTCGACGCGCTGCGGTGAGCCGCGACGGCGAGCATGGGAACAGGGTGCTCGAACGGACAGTGGCCGGAAGGCGACCGTGCGTTGACCGACGGCGTCGAGGTCGATACCCTCCGACCGGCGGCGCCCGGGTTGCCGAGTAGACAACGTGCGGGGAACGGGGAAGTCCCGCAACGGCACCAAAGGCAACCCGGGTCGCCTGCCGTCAGTCCTCGCCGAGGTAGGCCTTGCGGACGTTGTCGTCGTTGAGCAGGTCCCGGCCGGACCCGGCGAGCACGATCACGCCGGTCTCGATGACGTAGCCCTGGTCGGCCAGCGACAGCGCCGCCTGGGCGTTCTGCTCGACGAGCAGGATCGTGGTGCCCGTCGCCTGCAGCTCGCGCACCGTCGCAAAGATCTTCTGCATCATGATCGGCGAGAGCCCCATCGACGGTTCGTCGAGCATGAGCAGCCGCGGCTTGCTCATCAGCGCCCGTCCCATCGCGAGCATCTGCTGCTCGCCGCCGGAGAGCGTGCCGGCCGGCTGGGTCCGGCGCTCGCCGAGCACCGGGAACAGCTCGTACGCCCGGTCGATGTCGGCCCGCACACCGGAGCCGCCGTCGCGGCGGGCGTACGCGCCGAGCTCGAGGTTCTCCTCGATCGTCATTCGCGGGAAGATGTGCCGGCCCTCGGGTGAGTGCGCCATCCCGAGCTGCACGATCCGGTGCGCCGCCAGCCCGTTGATCCGGTTGCCCTCGAACCGGATGTCGCCGGCCACCGGCCGTAGCAGCCCGGACAGCGTCCGCAGCGTGGTCGTCTTGCCCGCCCCGTTGGTGCCGACCAGCGTGACGACCTGCCCGGCCTCCACCGAGAAGCTGATGCCCTTGACCGCCTCGATCTTCCCGTAGGCGACCCGCAGGTCGCTGACCTCCAGCAGTGCGGTCACGGGGCCCCCTCATCGGCGGCGGGGGTGCCGAGGTACGCGGCGATCACGCGCTCGTCCGCCTGGACCTGCGCCGGTGTGCCCTCGACGAGCTTCTGGCCGTGCACCAGCACCGCCACCCGGTCGCAGAGGTTGAAGATGAACCGCATGTCGTGCTCGATGACGACCACGGCCAGGCCCCGGTCGCGGATGGCCCGCACCAGCTCCATCGTCGCGCGGGTCTCCTGCGGGTTCATTCCCGCGGTGGGTTCATCGAGGAGCAGCACCCCGGGCTCGGTGGCCAGCGCCCGGGCGATCTCGAGCTTGCGCTGGTCGCCGTACGCGAGGTTCTTCGCGAGCTCGTCCTCGACCCGGAGCAGGCCGACGAACTGCAGCAGCTCGCGCGCCCGGGCGGCGGACTCGCGCTCCTCCCGCCGGTACTTCGGACCGCGGCCGATCGCGGCGAAGACGCCGACGTCGGTGCGACTGTGCCGGCCGACCAGCACGTTCTCCAGCGCGGTCATGTTGGGGAACAGCCGAATGTTCTGGAACGTCCGGGCCAGGCCGGACCGGGTGATGTGCTCGGGGCGGCCGGAAAGCCGCTGGCCCCGGTAGGTCAGCGAGCCGCTGGTGGGGCTCTCCATGCCGGTGAGGCAGTTGAAGAACGTCGTCTTGCCCGCGCCGTTCGGCCCGATCAGCCCGACGATCTCGCGCTCCCCGACCTCGAGGCTGACGTCGTTGACCGCGGTGAGGCCGCCGAACCGCTTGACGATGCGGCTCGCCGCGAGCACCGGGCCGGCGCCCGGCGGCGTGGGCCCGGGCGGCGCGGGCGGCGGCGCCACCGAGCTCATCTCGAGACCACCGAGCCGGGCGGGGCGCTGAGTGCGTCGGGCGTGCTCGCGTCCTCGTCGTGGAACTCGCGCTGGCGGCGCCGGTTCGCGATGACGCCCTCCGGTCGGAACCGCATCATGAGGATGAGGGCGATGCCGTAGAGCAGCAGCCGGTAGTCCTGGAAGGACCGCAGCTTCTCCGGCAGCGCGATCAGCAGGGCGCTGCCGACCACCGCGCCGGGGATCGTGCCCATGCCGCCGAGCACGACGGCGGCGAGCAGCAGTACCGACTGCAGGAACGTGTACGAGTCGGGGGACACCTGGGTGGTCAGGTGGGCGTTGATGGTGCCGGAGGCGCCGGCGAGGAACGCGCCGATCCCGAACGCCAGCAGCTTGAGGTTGATGGTGTTGATGCCCATCGCGGCGGCCGCGGTCTCGTCCTCCCGGATCGCCACCCAGGCGCGACCGATCCGGCTGGAGTTCAGCCGGCTGAACACGATCATCACGACCACGACGAGGACCAGCTCGAGGTAGTAGTAGTTGGCGAAGTTCGACAGCGACACCCCGAACACCTCGTGCGAGCTGCCCAGCTGGAACCCGCCCGCGGACAGGTCGGGGATGCCGAAGATGCCGTTCGGTCCGTTGGTCTTGTGCGCCGGATTGTTCTGCATGACCAGCCGGAAGATCTCGCCGAACCCGAGCGTGACGATCGCCAGGTAGTCACCCCGCAGGCGCAGCGTCGGCGTACCGATGATGACCCCGAACACGGCGGCGATAACGGCACCCATGACGATCACCAGCGCGAACGGCAGGTGCACGGCGATCGTGGAGTTGTTGGCGCCGGAGAGAAAGGCTGCGGTGTAGGCGCCGATGCCGAAGAACGCGATGTAGCCGAGGTCGAGCAGCCCGGCGAGGCCGACCACGATGTTCAACCCGATCGCGGCGGCGGCGAACACCCCCACCGACGCGGCCACCCGCAGCCAGTAGTCGCTGCCGTTCTGGGTGAACGGGAAGGCCAGGATCACCAGCAGGCCGACCGCGGTCGCGACCCGAAGATGCCGGTCGGTCAGCACCCGAACGGCCGCGCCGATCCCCAGCCGGACGACCGCGACCGCGGCCGCGACGCCGGCGATCAGAAAGGCGATGAACTGCGGCGAGTCGGCGGTGTTCAACGCCACCACCAGCGCGAACAGCACCGCGAGGTAGGCCGCGGCGATCAGCAGCCATTCCAGCGGCACCGCCAGTCGCCGCCACGGCCGGGGAGGCGAGTCGGGCGGCAACCCGGTGGCGGCGGCCACGCCGAACAGCCCGCCGAGCAGCGTGAGCCACGCGCCGATCGAGACGTTGACCAGCCCGCCGCCGTCCTTGGCGATGGCGAGCAGCGTCAGCGCCGCGGTCCCCGCCAGGCCGCCGAGCGCCGCCAGGGCGGCCCCGCGCCGGCCGTCCCACGGGATGACGAACAACAGGAAACCAACGGCGAGGATGAGACAGTACGCCTTCGCGCCACCCGGATAGAGCGAGAGCGTCATCAGACCGGGGAAGCCCGAGAAGGTCGCCCAGGGCAGGTCGACCCCGGCCAGCACAAGGGCGAAGCCGAGGGCGGCCAGCGGCAGCCGGAACGGGGTGACCGCCCGACCCAGGCGCGCCGCGGCGACGGTCATGACCGGCTCCGGACGCTCTCACCGAGCAGGCCGGTCGGCCGGAACACCAGCACGAGGATGAGCACGACGAACGCCCAGACGTCCTTGTACGCCGAGCCCTGCGGAATGTACTGGGTCGCCAGCGCCTCCACGATGCCCAGCGTGAAGCCGCCCAGCACCGCGCCAGTGATGTTGCCGATGCCGCCGAGAACCGCCGCGGTGAACGCCTTCAGCCCGCCGATGAAGCCGATGCGGAAGTCGATCTGGCCGATCAGCATGCCCTGCAGGATGCCGGCGGAGGCGGCCAGGATCGCTCCGAGCACGAACGTGATCACGATGATCCGGTCGGTGTCCACGCCCATGAGCTTGGCGGTGTCCGGGTCCTGCGCGGTGGCCCGCATCGCCCGGCCGGTGCGCGAGGCCTTGACGAACGTCTGCAGGGCGATCATCAGCGAGATCGCGACGGCCACCACGAACACCGCGATCAGCGAGATCGAGACGCCGCCGACGGTGAACTGGCGGTCGGAGAGGATCGACGGGAACGGCTGCTGCCGGTTCCCGCCCGGGTAGAACACCCGGACCGCCTCCTGGAGCGAGATCGACACCCCGATCGCGGTGATCAGCGGCGCCAGCCGGGGGGCGTTGCGCAGCGGGCGGTAGGCGAACCGCTCCATCAACACCGCTGCGGTCACCGAGAACGCCACCGCGAACACGAGCACGACGGGCAGCACCACCAGTGCGTCACCGCGCAGCGAGTGGGGGATGACGTAGGTGTAGGCGGTGAAGCCGCCGAAGGCGCCGAGCATGTAGATCTCGCCGTGCGCAAAGTTGATCAGCTGGATGATCCCGTAGACCATCGTGTAGCCCAACGCGATCAGCGCGTACTGGGCGCCCAGCACGCTGCCGTTCACCAGCTGCTGCAGTAGTTGCGTCACGCGTCCTCCGCCAGCCGAACCGCCGCGGCGCCCCGTGCACCCATGTCTATGGTCGACCGCCGGCGGCGCCGGACCCGAGGTCCGACGCCGCTGGCGATGATGTCGAACCCGTGCGCGCGGTCAGCCGGCCTCGTTGAAGCTGGCCGTCTTGACCGGGGCGAACATGCCGCCCTTGACCACGTACACGGTCAGCACCCGGTTGGTGTTGTCGCCGTACTGGTCGAAGCCGACCTCGCCGGTCGCGCCGCTGAGCTTCGTGCTCTGGACGGCCGCGATGATGTCCTTGCGGACCGAGTCGTCGATCTTGGACTTGCCCGCCAGCACCTTGGCCATCGCCTGGATGATGACGTTGGTGGCGTCGTAGGTGTAGGCGCCGTACGCCGAGAACCCGTCCTTGTAGCCGGCCGCGTTGTAGTCCGAGACGAACTGCGCAGCGCTCTGCAGCTTGTCGGTGGGGGCGCCGACGTTCGTCGCCACGTCGCCCTCGGCCGCAGTGCCGGCCACCTTGATGAAGGTCTGGTCCACCAGACCGTCACCGCCGACGAGCGGGGCGGTCATGCCGGCGGCCTTGGCCTGCTTGGACAGCAGCGAGCCCTCCGGGTACTGGCCGCCGTAGTAGATGATGCCCGGGTTCAGCGGCTTGATCTTGCTCACGACCGAGCTGAAGTCCTTGTCCCCCTTGGAGACCTTCTCCCGACCGACGATCTTGCCTCCGAGCTTGATGAAGGCGCGCTCGAAGTTGGCGGTCAGCCCGACGCCGTACGCCAGCTGGTCGTTGACCGTGACGGCGGTCTTCTTCCCGAGCGTGTTGAACACGTAGTCGGCGCCGAAGGGCCCCTGGATCGCGTCGGTCGTCGAGACCCGGAAGTAGTTGTCGAACTGCCGCTTCTTGCTGGTCAGGTAGTCCTTGCCCTGGGTGAGGTCGGGCAGCGTGTTCGCGGGCGAGATCTGCACGATGCTCTTGCGGGCGAGGATCGGCTGCACCTGCAGCGACACGGAGGAGTTCAGGGTGCCGACCACGCCGACGACGTTGGCCTCGGAGGCGACCTTGGACGCCGCCTGCGCTCCGGTGTTGGCGTCAGCGGTGTCGTCCTCCGGCTCGAACTGGATCTTCCAGCCCTTGACGGTGCCCTTCTTGTTCGCCTGCTTGATGGCGAGGTCCGCGCTGTTCTTCATGCCCAAGCCCAACGCGGCGAGGTCACCGGACAGCGGCGCGATCATCGCGATCTTGACGGTCTTGGTACCGGAGCCGCTGCCGCTGCCACCGGTGCTCTCCTTCTTGCTACCGCAACCGGCCAGCGCGAGCGTACCGACCAGAACCGGTACGGCCGCCCGGGCGACGAGACGCATGCGCACGGTGTGTTCCCTTCCGAGTCCTACCGACCGGCGGCCCAAGGCGGGCAGCCGACATCCGCCCGGCCACAACCGGACGAACGGACGGTAGCGAATGCGCGGAGTTCGTACAAAGACATCCGCCGTGTCGTAACCGAGTTGGGACCGGTGGGGCCGACCGGCCAACGGCCGGCATCAGCCAGGTTCGGCGCTCCCGGACAGGATCGCCTCGGCGACGGCGCGCATGGTGAGTCGGCGGTTCATCGACGTGGTCTGGATCCACAGGAACGCGGCCGGCTCGGTCATGCCCTGCTCGGACTGGAGAACACTCTTGGCCCGCTCCACCAGCTTGCGGGTCTGCAGCCGGTCGTGCAGGTCGCCGACCTCCGCCTCGAGGGCCACGAGCTCGGCGTGCCGGCTCATCG
>JBBSHH010000060.1:0-14541 GCA_038253225.1 Mycobacteriales bacterium
CCAGCACCCGGCCCACCACCCGGCGTAGCTCCAGTGCCGCCTGCTCGGCGGCGTCCGACCCGGGGCGTCCCGGCTCCGCGCAGCTCTGTGGCAGGGTGGCCTCGACGAACTGATGGGCGATCGCTCGGCTCCGCGGCACCAGCTCGCGCTGCAGGTCGAGCACCGCCCGCCGGGACAGACCGAGCTCGAACAGCCGGGCGACCGCGGCGGCGAGCGGCCGGCTCGGCAGTCGGTACCGACCATCCGGGAGATGCTCGATCAGCCGCAGTGCGATGATCTCGTCGAGCACCTCGTCGCCGACCGGGTCGTGGCCGAACAGCTCCCGCATGCCGCGCTGGTCGAGCACCAGCGGCTCCTCCTCGAGCCAGCCGGCCAGGACGCCGCGGCCGCTGCTGGCGGCGTCGGCCGGCGGCTCGCGCAGCACCGCCGCGATCGCGGCCAGGTTGAACCCGGCGCGTTGCAGCTGGCGGATGTGCCGCAGCCGGGCGACGTGCTCCTCGGAGTAGTAGCCGACCCGACCGGACATCGTCGGCGCAGGCAGCAACGACCGGGACCGGTAGGCGCGCACGTTGCGCACGGTCATCCCGACCCGCTCCGCCAGCTGCCCGACGGTGAGGCCGGCGGGCTGTTCGGACAGCCGATCCATGTGTCCCCCGTATGCCGCGCGTCAGGTTACGGTTTCGGACGGCCACCGTGGGCGCAGTTGACCGGTTCCGGTCGGCCCGGGCTCCGGCCGTACCATCGCCGCCATGACGGCGGTGCACGGCCCGGACGACCTCCGGATGCCGGCGTCGGTCGTCGAACGCGTGCGGGCGCTGGCCGCCGGCTCCGCCCCCGCGTCGGCGCGGGACGCCGCCACCGTCGTCCTCCTCCGCGACGCGCCGGCCGGTCTTGAGGCCTATCTGCTGCGCCGGGTGTCCTCGATGGCCTTCGCGGCTGGCATGCACGTGTTCCCGGGCGGATCGGTCGACGAGCGGGACGCCGAGCTGCCCGACGACCGCTGGGCCGGCCCGGCGCCGACGGCGTGGGCGCGGGTCCTGGGCGGCACCGAGCCGCTGGCCCGGTCGCTGGTCTGCGCCGCGGTCCGGGAGACGTTCGAGGAGTCAGGCGTGCTGCTCGCCGGACCGTCCGCGACCGAGGTGGTGCCGGCCACGACGGGGCCGGAGTGGGAGCGGGACCGCCGGGCGCTGCTGGACCGGTCGCTCTCGCTCGCCGGCCTGCTCGAGCGGCGCTCGCTGCTGCTGCGCACCGACCTGTTGCGTGGTTGGGCGCACTGGATCACACCCGAAGCGGAGCCGCGCCGGTACGACACGCGCTTCTTCGTCGCGGCCGTTCCGGCCGGCCAGCTGACCCGCGACGTCGGAGGTGAGGCGGACACGGTGCTCTGGCTGGCGCCGCAGCAGGCGCTCGACCGGCGGGCCGCCGGTGTCATGCACATGCTGCCGCCCACCGCGTTCACGCTCGCCGAGCTGACCGGCTACGCCACGGTGGCCGACGTGCTCTCGGCCGGCACCGCGCGCGACATCCGCCCGGTGCTGCCGCGGGTCGTGCTCACCGGCGCCGACGAGGCCGAGATCCTGCTGCCCGGTGACCCCGGGTACGACGGATGACCCCAGCAACGACTCGGGCCAGCTTGGTGCGCGCCGCCAACCCGGGGCCGATGACGTTGGACGGCACCAACACCTGGGTGCTGCGGGAGCCGGGCGGGCGCGCCGTCGTTGTGGACCCGGGCCCCGGCGACCCCGCACACCGCGACGCGGTCGTCGCGGCGGCCGGTCCGGTCGCGGTCATCGTGCTCACCCACGGCCATCCCGACCACGCGGCGGGCGCGGCCGGGCTGGCCGAGCGAACCGGGGCGCCGGTCCGGGCGGTCGACCCGGGGCACACCCGTGGCGGCGACGTGCTGAGCGACGGTGTCCTGATCGACGTCGACGGCCTCGAGCTGCGGGTCGTGGGCACTCCTGGGCACACCACCGACTCGATCTGCCTGCTGCTGGCTGCGGACGCCGCGCTGCTCACCGGCGACACCGTGCTGGGTCGCGGCTCGACGGTGGTGGCGCACCCCGACGGCCGGCTGGCCGACTACCTCGACTCGCTCCATCGTTTGCGCGACCTCGTCGTCGCCGCCGGCGTGCGGATGCTGCTGCCCGGCCACGGCCCCGTCCGCAGCGACCCGCTCGCGGTGGTGGAGGGCTACCTGGCGCACCGGGCCGAGCGGCTGGCTGCGGTCCGCGCCGCCCTCGCGGCCGGCGCCACCGACCCGGCCGAGGTGGTACGGCGGGTGTACGCCGACGTCGACCCGGTGTTGTGGCCCGCTGCGCAACGCAGCGTGGCGGCCCAGCTGGAATACATCCGGGACGAGCGGCGCCGGCTCGGCTGACCCCGACCCCCGGGCGGCATCCCGCGCCGACCCGGGCCGGCGACGCTAATGGGACCGGCGGCCCAGCCGGTCCGGATCGAGCAGCACGACGCTGCGCCCCTCCAGCCGCAGCCAGCCGCGGCCGGCGAAGTCGGCCAGCGCCTTGTTCACCGTCTCCCGTGACGCCCCTACCAGCTGGGCGAGCTCCTCCTGGGTGAGGTCCGGCGTCACCCGCAGCGTCGAACCCTCGGCCACCCCGAACCGCTCCGCCAGGTCGAGCAGCGCCTTGGCCACCCGCCCCGGCACGTCGGTGAACACCAGGTCGCCCATCGCCTCGTTGGTCCGCCGGAGCCGCCGGGCCAGCGCCTGCAACAGCGGCATCGCCACCTCGGGACGTTCCCGCAGCCACGGCCGCAGCTCGGAGTGGTCCAGGGAGGCGAGATCGGCCTCGGTGAGCGTGGTCGCGGAGGCCGTCCGGGGACCCGGGTCGAACAGCGACAGCTCACCGAACATCTCACCCGCACCGAGCACCGCCAGCATGTTCTCCCGTCCGTCCGCGGCCCGGCGCCAGATCTTCACCTTCCCGGCCAGCACCACGAAGAGCCGATTGCCCTCGGCACCTTCCCGGAACACCGTGTGACCGCGGGCGACTCGACGCCGGCTCAGCGCGGCCTGCAGCCCGACGGCGGCGTCGGCGTCGAGGGCCGCGAACAGTGGTACGCGGCGGAGCACCGTGTCGAGCTCCTCGCTGGCGCGGCCGCCGCCGGCTCCGTCGTCCGGGCGGTCCCTGGCTTGATCCGTCGCGGTCATGACTCCGGGTGCCCGGGGAGCAGCCCGATGAGGCGCCGGCGCCGCCAGTACCGCTCGACCGCAGGGGCGAAGCCGCGGCTGACGTACATCTCCACCTCGTCCAGGCGCGCCGATTCGAGGAACTCCGTCAGGTCCTCGCTGGTCACCTCGGCGCGCAGTGGGCGCTCCACCTGCTCCATGCCGAGCAGCAGCAGCAGCAGAGCCACCGGGAACAGCAGCGCGAGTATCACAGCCATGGCGATCTCCATGGTCCCCGATGTCCTTTCCGGACACACCACCCGTGCCGGTCAGGTCCCGGTGGCCAGCCGCTGTCGCGGCGACGAGAACGGCAGCGCGGCTGCGGACAGTGACGGTGTCTCCCGGTAGCGGGCGATGAGCTCGCCGGTGGCCTCCCCGAGCCGACGGTGCAGGGCGTTGCGGTAGTCGGAGAGCTGCGCCTCGGCCGCGACCAGCGCCGTGATCAACTCCGTCCGCCCGACCGCGTCGTCGGCTGCGGGCATCCGCGCCCATAGCTCGGCGAGCTCCGGCAGTGGCGGGATGTCGTCGCTCGGCATCACCTCGACGAGCGCGCGCCGCGCCGTGCCGGCGCGCTCGTCGGAGAGCATCGCGCCGAGCGCGCGGATGTCGGCGGCCTTTCCGGCGTTCCCGGCGCGGAGCACGTCGAGGCGCGCCTGGACGATCCGGCGCCAGTAGGAGACACGACCCTCCTCGTGGCGCAGCGCCTCCCGGTAGGACCGGAGCCCGTCAAGGCTGAGGTGGGAGTAGCCGGGGTGGCGCTGCGGCGCCTGCCGCCGGCCGGACGCCGGGCGCGGCACCCGCGCCCGGCGGTCACCGAACGCTGGACCGACACCTGGCGGACCGCTCGCTGCGACCGACGTTCCCACGAAGCCTCGTTCCGCTGCTGGTGCCTGCCGCCGCGGCGGCCGCGGCTGCGGTCCCGCTCGGACGCTGTCTTCGGTCAATCGTCGCCGACCGGGCCGCACTTGAGCGGCGTCACCCGGACAGGTCAGCGCCGCCGTCGCCGACGTAGGGTGGCTGGCGTGTCCGCCTCCTCGGCGCCGGCCGCGTCCGGCAGCGAGACGACGTTGGCGCGCACCCGCCGGGCCCGGCGGATCAACCGCGAGTTGGCCGCGGCGTATCCGGACGCGCACAGCGAGCTCGACTTCACCAGCCCACTCGAGTTGCTCGTCGCGACGATCCTGTCCGCGCAGTGCACCGACCGCCGGGTCAACGAGGTCACCCCGGCGCTGTTCGCCCGCTACCGCAGCCCCGCCGACTACGCCGCCGCGGAGCGGTCCGCGCTCGAGGAGGCCATTCGGCCCACCGGCTTCTTCCGGAACAAGACCAGCAGCCTCATCGCGCTGGGGCAGGCGCTCGAGGAGCGCTTCGACGGCGCCGTACCCGCTCGGCTGCAGGACCTGGTCACGCTGCCCGGGGTGGGCCGCAAGACCGCCAACGTCGTGCTGGGCAACGCGTTCGGTGTGCCGGGGATCACCGTGGACACCCACCTCGGCCGGTTGTCGCGGCGGTTCGGGTGGACCGGCTCCGACGAGCCGGTGCAGGTGGAGGCCGACGTCGCCGCGCTGATCCCCAAGACGGAGTGGACGATGCTCTCCCACCGGGTGATCTGGCACGGCCGCCGCGTCTGCCATGCCCGCAGGCCGGCCTGCGGGGCCTGCGTGGTGGCCCGGCTCTGCCCGTCGTACGGCGTCGGCGCGACCGACCCGGTGCAGGCGGAGCGGCTGGTGAAGACCCCGGTGGAGGTGGCGTCGTCGGCGTGAGGCGGCCGCTGCTGGCACTGGCCGGGTTGTTGGTCGGCGTCGGCGTGCTGCTGGCGGTGCTGACGCTGCGTCCGCCGGCCCGGCCCGACCCGTTCGCCAGCGTCACTGCGCCGTCCAGGGCGCGGCTCCTCGCGGCGGCGGCGCTGCGGCCGTGCCCACCAACCGCGCCGCTGCCAGCCGTGCCCGGCGGGCTGCCGGGCGTGACGCTGCGCTGTCTGGGTGCCGGGCCGGCGGTGCACCTGGCGGGGCTGCGCGGCCAGCCGACGGTGGTCAACGTGTGGGCCGGGTGGTGCGAGCCGTGCCAGCGCGAGGCGCCGTACCTGCGGTCACTGGACCGGCGGGCCGGGGCCCGGCTGCGGGTGCTCGGCGTGGTGTTCGAGGACACCGAGCGGGACGCTCTGGACGCTGGCCGGGGGCTCGGGCTGCGTTACCCCTCCGTTCTCGATGCCGACGGCGGTGCGATCCGCGGCCGCCTCGGCGCTCCGATGCCACCGCTGACCCTGCTGCTCCGGCCCGACGGCACGGTCGCCTACCGGATCATCGGCCCGATCCGCAGCCAGCAACAGATCGACGGTCTGGTCGCCCGTTACCTCGGCGTCCGGCTGTGACGCCGGCACCGCCGGGGTGGCTGGCGCCGCTGGTGACGGCGGCGCGCACCGTGACGCCCGAGCAGCTCTCCCGGCTGCCGGTCCCGCCCGAGGGCGGCCGGTCCTCGGCCGTCCTCGTGCTGTTCGGCGAGGGTCCCGCCGGCCCGGACCTGCTGCTGATCGAGCGCAGCCACGACATGCGCAGCCACCCGGGGCAGCCCGCGTTCCCCGGCGGCGCGCTCGACCCGAACGACGACGGCGCGGTCGGCGCCGCCCTGCGGGAGGCGGCGGAGGAGACCGGTCTCGATCCGACCGGGGTGGTCGTGCTCGCCACCCTGCCGGCGCTGTGGCTGCCGCCGAGCGGTTTCGTCGTGACCCCGGTGCTGGCCTGGTGGCGTTCGCCGGGGCGGGTCGGCCCGGTGGACCCGGTGGAGGTGGCGGCCGTCGTCCGGGTGCCGGTCGCGGAGCTCGCCGACCCGGCCAACCGGGTCGTGGTCCGCCACCCCAGCGGCTGGGTGGGGCCGGCGTTCGAGGTGCGGGATCTGCTGGTGTGGGGGTTCACCGCCGGCCTGGTCGACCGGCTGCTCGCCCTCGGCGGCTGGGAGCGACCGTGGGACCGTGACCGGCGTCGGGAGCTGCCGGCGGAGGTCGGGCAGCCGGCCCGAACGACCGTCCCGCCGCCGACGGCCGCCGCCGGCGGCGGCCGGTGATCGGGTCGGTGAGCGGCGGCCGGGTCGCCGCCGCGCTGGCCGCGCTCGCGCTGGCCGCCCCGCTCGCGGGGTGCACGAACCGGGAGTCGCCGCGGGCGCGGCCGCCGAGCGACAGCGGGCCGCCGGTGCCGGCGGTCCGCGGCAGCGACGGCGTCCAGCGGGTCACGCTGGAGGTGGACGACCGGTTGAGGTACCGACCAGCGGTCGTGCTGGCCGCTGTCGGACGCATCGAGATCTCGCTGCACAACACCGGCCGGACGCCGCACGACCTGGCGTTTGCCACCCTGCCGGTCGGGGTGCGCAACGTCGAGTCCGGCGCCACCACCACCGCGACGTTCACGGTGACCCGACCCGGCAGCTACCCGTTCGCCTGCGACTACCACGAGCGTCTGGGCATGACGGGGCGTCTCGTCGTCCGGTGAGCGACGGGTCCGCCCGTACGCTGGCTCGCGTGCGCGGTGACCTGCTCGACCTGGTCCTGGTCGCCGCGTTGGTCGCCTTTGCGGTCTCCGGCTTCCGGCAGGGCTTCGTCGTCGGGGTGCTGTCGTTCGTCGGGTTTCTCGCCGGCGCGGCCGCCGGGGCGCAGCTGGCCCCGCAGCTCGTGCAGCGCTACCTGCCGCACGCGAACGAGGCGGTGGTGGGCCTGCTGGTCGTCTTCGTCGCCGCCAGCCTCGGCCAGGCGCTCGCTGCCGCGGTCGGGATGGCGGTGCGGCGGCGGCTGACCTGGCGCCCGGTTCGGCTGGTCGACTCCGCCGGCGGCGCGGCGGTCAGCGTGGTGTCGGTGCTGCTCGTGGCCTGGCTGGTGGGCACGGCCGTGGCCCACTCGACGCTGACCGGCTTGGCCAGGCAGGTGCAGCGCTCCCGGGTGCTCGCCACCGTCGACACGGTCATGCCGGAGGGCGCCAAGACCTGGTTCTCGGCGTTCCGTCGGCTGCTCGACCGGGAGGGCTTCCCGCAGGTGTTCGGCGGCCTCGGCCCGGAGCGGATCATCCCGGTGGCGCCGCCGGATCCTCGGGTCCTCGACAGCGCCGCCGTGCGCGCCGCCCGCCTCTCGGTGGTCAAGGTCGTCGGCACCGCCCCGGAGTGCTCGCGCCGGCTGGAGGGCAGCGGGTTCGCCTACGCGCCGCGCCGGGTGATGACCAACGCGCACGTGGTCGCCGGCGTACGCCGGCCGCAGGTCCTCATCGGCGGCGACGGCGCGCCGCTGGAGGCCACCGTCGTGCTCTACGACCCACGCCGCGACGTCGCCGTCCTCGACGTCCCGGCGCTGCAGGTGCCGCTGCTGCGGTTCTCCCGGCCGGCCGGGGCCGGGACCGCGGCCGTCGTCGCCGGCTACCCGCAGGACGGCCCGTTCACGGCCGTGGCGGCCCGGGTCCGCGGCTCGCAGGACGCCCGCGGCCCGGACATCTACCAGCGCACCCAGGTGACGCGGGAGATCTACTCGATCCGCTCCCGGGTGCTGCCGGGCAACTCCGGCGGCCCGCTGCTCGCGGCCGACGGCCGGGTGTACGGCGTGGTGTTCGCGGCGGCGGTCGACGACTCGACCACCGGCTACGCGCTGACCGCCGCCGAGGTCGGCGGGGACGCGGCGGCCGGGCGCGTCAACACGGCCCGGGTCGGCACCGGCGGCTGCGACTGACCCCGGCTCAGCCGGCCGGGTCAGCGGGGTCGGCGGGGTCGGTCGTGAGGGTCCACCGCAGGTCGGCCGGGGCCACGCCGGTGAGGCCGACCGACTCGACCCGCGCGGCCAGCGCCGTAGCGGCGGAGCACAACGGACCGACCCGGACGCGGTACGGAGCGTCCGCGGCGTACGCCGAGATCCGGTCGGCACCTCGACGCAGCAGCGCGGCGGCGCCGGCGGCGTTGCCGCGCTGGGCGTGCGTCAGGCCGACGGCCAGCTGGGCCAGCCCCTGCCAGAGCGCCCGCTCCGGCGGGGACGCCGCCTTCCACGCCGACTCCAGGACCTCGTGCGCGGCGAAGGGCCGGTCGACGTCGAGCAGCCGCTGCGCCTCGCGCAGCGCCGCAGCCGGCGGCAGCGCCAGGTCGTCGGGCACTCCCGGGACCCCGGCGGTCCCGCGCGGGCGCGGGCGGCCCGCGGCGTCCCGGGGCCGGGCGTTGCGGGGGCGGCCGGTGGCGTCCCGGTCCCGCTGGCTCACGGGGCGCCGGCCCAGTCGAGGAGCAGCTCGGTGACCGCTGGTCCGGCCTCCTCGGCCGGGAAGTGGCCGACACCGTCGAGCCGCCGCCACGCGTAGGGCCCGGTGACCCAGGCGTCGCTGCCGGCGGCGGTCGAGGGCAGCAGATAGGGGTCCTGCGCGCCGTGCACCTGCAGCGTCGGCGCGATCACCGGCGAGCTCACCGCCCGGGCGTAGCGGACCCCGTCCGGTCGGGGCACGGACCGCACCATCCAGCGGTAGTACTCGAGCGCGGAGTGCGCCGCGGCCGGGATGAGCATGGCCTGGCGGTAGCGGGCGGCGGCGTCCCGGTCCGGCCAGCCCGGCCCGGACCACTCGTGCAGCAGCCGCTCGACCCCGGCCGCGCCGGCCCGGCGCAGCTGCCACTCGGCCCAGCGGGGGGTCTGGAAGGCCAGCACGTGGCGGGCCGCCCGTAGCTGCGAGCCGCTCGCCAGCAGGCCGACGCGCAGCCGGAGCGGATGCGGCGCGGCCAGGACGGCGAGCCGGCGGACCACGGTGGGATGTACCGCCGCCATCGTCCAGCCGAGCAGGCCGCCCCAGTCGGTGCCGACGACGATCGCGTCACGCTCGCCGAGCGCCCGGATCATGCCGGCGCAGTCCTCGGCAAGGGTCATCGCGTCGTACCCCCGGGGGGGCTTGTCGCTGCCGCCGTACCCGCGCAGGTCCGGCGCGACCACCCGGAACCCCGCCTCGGCCAGCGGCGCCAGCTGTCCCCGCCAGGACCACCAGAACTGAGGGAAGCCGTGCAGCAGCAGGATCAGCGGGCCGCTGCCGATCTCGACGGCGTGGAAGCGGATGCCGTTGGCGGTGATCTCGCGATGCGTCCACGGACCAGCTACCCGCACCGCGGACTCGCCGCCGACGACCATGCCGGCAGCGTCGCACACGCCGACCTTGGCTACCGCCTGCCGGTCAGCGCCCCCTGGGCGGCGGGCACCTGGGTGGGGTGCTTGACCCAGGCCAGGTCATCCTTGACGGTCTGCACCGTTCGTTCCGGCGGCCCGACCTTGGACAGGTTCCGCTTTCCGATGAGCGCGAAGATGCCGGCGCCGAGAAGGTAGAGGACGCCGACGATCAAGAACCCGATCCCGAGCGGCAGCCCGAGGCCGGCTAGGCCGAAGGCCAGCGCGGTGGACAGGAACGCCAGCGCGAAGATCCCCAGGAAACCGGCGCCACCGAGCAGTCCGGCGCCGATGCCGGCGTGCTTGACCTGGACGGAGAGCTCCGCCTTGGCCAGCTCGATCTCCTTGTGCACCAGAACCGAGAGGTCCTTGCTGGCGGTGGCGACCAGCTGGCCGAGCGTCTGCTCGGCGATCGGCGTACCGGTGGGGGTGGACGCCGACACGTCGACGCGTGAGCTCACGGGAGGTCCCTTCGGGCCGGGGAGGATCACCAGCGGCCCTACCCGGGGACGCTGCGGGCGACACGCCGGGTGATCGTGCCGTCGGCGGGCTTCCAGGTGGTGCCGATCGGCCGCCGGAATACTGACCGGATGCGCCCCCGCCTGCCGCCCGTCCCCGGCTGACGTGGCCCTGCTCCTGGCTTTCGCCCTGACGCTGTTCGCGGCCGTGCTGGTCAGCGGTTTCACGTCCCGCTCGGTGCTCTCCACCGCGCTGCTGTTCCTCGTCGTCGGGTTCCTGATCGGCCCCGGCACGCTCGGCCTGGTGCATGTGCAAGCGCGTGACCAGATCGTGATCGGGCTGGCCCAGCTTGCTTTGTACAGCGTGCTGTTCAGCGACGGGATGCACGCCGGGCTGGCGGACCTTCGCTCGGCGTACCGCCTGCCCGGCCGGGCGCTGCTGTTCGGGATGCCGCTGACCTTCGTCGGCGGCGCGGTGCTCGCCCACCTCGTGACGTCGCTGCCCTGGACCGAGGCGATGCTGGTCTCGGCCGTGCTCACGCCCACCGACCCGGTGTTCGCCGCGTCGATCGTCGGCCGGCCCGAAGTGCCCTACCGACTGCGCCAGCTGCTCAACGTGGAGAGCGGGTTGAACGACGGGCTGGCGCTGCCGGTCGTGCTCGTCCTGCTCTCGCTCGTCTCCACCGAGGCGACCTCGATCCCGCGGGTGCTCGAGGAACTGGCGCTCGGGGTCGCGCTGGGGATCGTCGTCCCGTGGGCGGCGCTGCGGATCGAGTCGCTGCCGTTCTTCGGAGCGGCCGGCCGCTACCAGCCGCTGAACGCGTTCGCGATCGGGACGCTCGTGCTCGCGCTGTGCCTGGCGACGCGGGCGAACCCGTTCCTCGCGGCGTTCGCGGCCGGCAGCACGGTCGCGACGGTGAGCCCGGCCGCGCGCGCCTCGTTCGAGCGGTTCGGCGAGCTGATCGCCGAGCTGCTCAAGCTGGGTGCGATCCTGGTCTTCGGCGCGCTACTGTCCCCGGCGCTGTTCGGGCATCTGCCGCTGGCCGGCTACCTGCTCGCCGTGCTGCTGCTGGTCCTGGTCCGCCCGGTGTCGGTGCTGCTGGCACTGGTCGGCAGCCGGATCGACCGCACCGAGCTGGCGGCCGCGGCCTGGTTCGGGCCGAAGGGCTTCGCGTCGGTGACCTACGGCCTGCTCGTGCTTCAGTCTGACGCCCGCGCCGGACCGCGGATGTTCGAAATCATCGCGGTGACCGTCGCGCTCTCGATCGTCGCGCACTCCACGACCGACACCGTGGTCGCCAGGGTCTTCGCCCGCCGCTGAGCCGCCGCCGGCGGCCTACTCGTCGTCGTTGCCCGCGGCGGCCGGCATGCGCTCGCTGATCGCGTCGACCACCGTGGAGTCGGCCAGCGTCGTCACGTCACCGAGTTCGCGGTGCTCCGCGACGTCGCGCAGCAGCCGACGCATGATCTTGCCGCTGCGGGTCTTCGGCAGCTCCGGGGTGACGAGGATCTGGCGCGGTCGGGCGATCTTGCCGATCTCCTTCGCCACGTGGGCGCGCAGCTCCTGGACAAACGCCTCGCCGCTGGACTCGTCCTCGGCGACCGAGCCCTTGACGGTCACGAACGCGACGATCGCCTGCCCGGTGGTGGGATCGTTCGCCCCGACTACGGCCGCCTCGGCGACCGACGGGTGCCCGACCAGCGCGTGCTCCACCTCCGTGGTGGACAGCCGGTGCCCGGAGATGTTCATGACGTCGTCGATGCGGCCGAGCAGCCACAGGTCGCCGTCCTCGTCCTTCTTCGCGCCGTCGCCGGCGAAGTAGCGGCCCTCGAACCGCGACCAGTAGGTCTCCCGGTAGCGCGCGTCGTCGCCCCAGATGCCTCTCAGCATCGACGGCCACGGCTGGTCGATCACCAGGTAGCCGCCGCCCCCGTTGCCGACCGGGTGCCCGTCGCCGTCGACGACCTCGGCGCTGATCCCCGGGAACGGGCGCATCGCCGCACCCGGCTTGGTGCTGGTGACCCCCGGCAATGGAGTGATCATGATGGCGCCGGTCTCGGTCTGCCACCAGGTGTCCACGATCGGGCAGCGGTCCCGGCCGATGTTCTTCCGGTACCAGATCCAGGCCTCGGGGTTGATCGGCTCACCGACCGTGCCGAGCAGCCGCAAAGAGGACAGGTCGTACTTCGCCGGCCATTCCTCCCCCCACTTCATGAACGTGCGGATCGTCGTCGGCGCGGTGTAGAGGATCGTCACGCCGTACCGTTCGATGATCTGCCACCACCGCTCCTGGTCCGGCGTGCCCTCGTACATCACCGAGGTGGCACCGTTGGCGAGCGGGCCGTAGACGATGTAGCTGTGGCCGGTGACCCAGCCGATGTCCGCCGCGCACCAGTAGACGTCGGTGTCGGGCTTGAGGTCGAAGACGTACCGGTGCGTCGCGGCGACCTGGGTGAGGTAGCCGCCGGTGGTGTGCAGGATGCCCTTCGGCCGCGCGGTCGTGCCGCTGGTGTAAAGGATGTAGAGCGGGTGCTCGGAGTCGAACGCCGCCGCGTCGTGGCTGTCCGGCTGGCGGTCCACGACGTCGTGCCACCACACGTCCCGGCCCTCGCTCCAGTCCACGTCCTGGCCGGTACGCCGGACCACGAGCACCGTGCGGACCTCCGGGCAGTCCCGCAGCGCTTCGTCGACGGCGGGCTTGAGTGCGCTCGCCGAGCCGCGCCGGTAGCCGCCGTCGGCGGTGATGACGACCCGCGCGTCGGCGTCGAGGGTCCGGCTCTTCAGCGCGTCAGCCGAGAAACCGCCGAAGATCACGCTGTGCGGCGCGCCGATCCGGGCGCAGGCGAGCATCGCGACAGCGGTCTCCGGAATCATCGGCATGTAGATCGCGACGCGGTCACCGGCCTGCACACCGAGTTCGGTGAGCGCGTTCGCGCACTGGGCGACCGAGCGCGCCAACTCGGCGTAGGTGATCGTGCGGGTGTCGCCGGTCGGCTCACCCTCCCAGTGGATCGCCACCTTCTCGCCACGGCCCGCCTCGATGTGGCGGTCGAGGCAGTTGACGGCGACGTTGAGCTGCCCGCCGACGAACCACTTGGCGTATGGCAGGTCCCACTCGAGGACCGTGTCCCAGGGTCGCGCCCAGGTCAGCTCCCGCGCCTGCTGCTCCCAGAAGGCCAGCTGGTCTGCCGCCTGCTCGTAGATCTCCGGCTGCGCGTTGGCCTCGCTCGCCAGCTTCGCCGGCGGCTCGAAGTGCCGGCTCTCATGGTGCAGCGCGGACAGCCCCGCCTCGCTGGTCTGCTGCTCGGTCACGGCACTCCTCGGAGGTCGACGTCCGGCACGGCCGCTGTCGTCAGCGGTTGAGCGGGTAGACCGGCAGCACCGTCCGGCCCCAGGTCGCGTTGGTCACGCCCGCGAACGAGGCGTACCACGCGGCGACCGCGGTGGCCAGCCCCAGCCAGCCGCCGAGGTGGGTGGTGCCGCTGCTCGCCTGGTACGCGCCGAGGCACAGGAACAGGAAGGTCAGGGTCAGCAGCACGAACACCACTGCCACCGCCCCGCTCACCCGCAGGGCGGCGACCGTCATGTAGGCCGTGAAGATCGTCCAACCGAGGAGGTACAGGCCGATGGCGGTCCCCGCGTTCGGGCCGAGCCCCGGTGCGACGAAGCGCACCAGGGCGGCGAAGGACAGCCAGAACGCCCCGTACGACGTGAACGCCAGCGCCCCGAACGTGTTGGCCTTGCGAAACTCCCACATGCCGGCGAGAAGCTGGGAGAGCCCGCCGTAGAACAACGCGAGCGGGAGGACGACCGCCTCCAGCCGGGCATCCTTGATCAGTCCGGCGTTGAAGCAGCTCAGGACGAACGTCGTCATCGCGAAGGCCGCGAGCCCCAGCGGCCCCGGGTCGGCGATCAGTCCCAGCGCCTCGTCCCGGACCAGGAGGCGGTTGTCGACCGGTCGCGCACCGGAGCCGGCGCCCGGCCCGTCCGAGCCTCGAACATCGTTGCGAGCGCTCATGAAGACCTCCACAGCGAAGCGGTTCGCCACGGTACAGCGCGAGCCAGCGTTCCCGGTGGCGGCACACCGATCCGGCGTGGCGCAGCTTAGGCTACCGCCGTGACGTCGGCGCGGGTTGCGGACCCGCTGGCGGCCGTGGGAGCGCTGCCCGGCGTCGAGGCGGCGGTGGCCGAGGCCCGCGCGGCCGTGGACCGACTCCGGGCGGCCCGGGTGCTGCGCCGCCGGTCGGCCGCTGTCAGTGCCGAGTCGGCCCTGCGCGCAGCCCGGGCGTCCGCCGCGCTGGCCGGCAGCGATGCGCCGCTGGCTGCCTTTGCCGCGGCGCCGGCAGACCTCGACGCGACCTGCCGCGGGGCGCTGCGGCTCAGCGCCGGGCTCGGCCCGCTGGTCGGCACCTGGGAGCGAGCGCCGCTTCAGGTGCTGGCCCGGCTGCATGTCCTCGCCGCCGCCGAGGTCCTCGCGCCAGCCGAGCTCGGGCGCCCGAGCGTCGCCGCCGGACTCGACCGAGCAGAGCTGTCCGCTCGGCTGCTGCGCCTGTCGGGTCTGGTCGCCGGTGGGACCGCGGCGCCGGCGGTGGTGCTGGCCGCGGTCGTGCACGGGGAGCTGCTGGCGCTGCGGCCCTTCGGCTGGGGGAGTGAGTTGGTGGCTCGGGCGGCGGCGCGACTGACGCTGGTGAGCCGCGGCCTGGACCCACAGGCACTGAGCGTGCCCGAGGTCGGATACGCC
>JBBSHH010000061.1:0-14538 GCA_038253225.1 Mycobacteriales bacterium
CAGCAGGCCGGCCACCACGGCGTCCTGCTCCACCGGCGGCAGCACCGCCGACAGTGGGGTGCCCGGTTCGCAGGCCTCGAGCAACAGCGCGCTGGTGTCGCCGATCACCAGTGCCTCGAGGAGCCGGACCGCCCCGGCGCCGTCCCAAGCTCGCAGGCCGTCCGCCTCGTGCAGCGCCTCCTCGTGACGCCAGCCGACCTTGAGGACCACCGGCTCCGAGGCCGTCGTCAGGGCAGGTGCGACCCACGACGTGGCTCCGCCGGGCTGGAACGGGCGCCCCACGCGCAGCGACCACCGACGGGACAGGTCCTCAACGATCCGCGGCAGGGCGGCGATCCACACCCGGCGCCCGTTGGCAGGATGGTCCGCCGCCCGCGCGGCGGCCAGGAGGCTGCGGGGCAGTTCGAGCTCGAGCGCCGGCACCGGCGGCTGGCTCCCGGCGGGGACGGAGGCGTCGATGCGGGCCAGGACGGCCGGGACCCAGTGCCGGCCGTAGCGGCGCTGGAGGTCGGGTCTTCGCCAGTCCCGGCCGCTGACCACGCGCCGGCACAACCGAGATCCGCAGCCGCAGGTCATCGTGAACGTCTCCGACGCCGTACTGGTGGCGTAGTCGTTGGTCAGCTCCTCCCCGGCGTCGACGTCGCGCCGAGCGCTAAGGGTGTAGGCGTCGACCCACCACAGGTTCGGGTCGCAACTGTGGTTACCACGCCCGTTCGCTGTCCCGGTGGCAGCAGCAGGTGCGCATCGTCCGTGACCGCGATGCTGTCCACGTACGGGCGCTCGCCCCGGACCGCCAACGCGATCAGCTCCTCGAGCGTCCCGGTCGACACGAGCTCGCCGCCCAGTCGGGAGACGACGGTGCCCACGGCCAACCCCGAGCGGGTGAACAGCCCCACTCCGGAGATCGGCGACGGCCGCACGTCGACGTCCGGGTGCAGCCAGCCGGCCGGCGGGACCTCGATCACGGCCGACCACCTCCCCGCCGCGGCGTCGGAGCCATCTTCACCCGCTACCGGACCGCCGGTTCCCCCCGGGCGCTACACCGGGGTCACACCGGGGTCACCCCGTGCCGGCGTCGGGAGAAGCTGCGGTCCTTGCCGCGCGCGGCGGCGTAGCGGCGGACCAGCTCGGCGCGCAGGTCCTCCGGCTCGACGATCGCATCCACGACGAGCTCGCTGGCGAGCCGGACGACGTCGATGTCCTCGTCGTACTCGGTCCGCCGGGCCTCGACGTACGCCGCCCGCTCCGGCTCGGGCAGCGCCTCGATCTTGTTGTAGTAGACCGCGTTGACCGCCGCCTCGGCGCCCATGACCGCGATCATCGCGGTGGGCAGCGCGATCGTGGCGTCGGGCTCGAACCCGGGGCCGGCCATGGCGTAGAGCCCGGCACCGTAGGCCTTGCGGACGATGACGCAGATCTTCGGCACGGTGGCCTCGCTCACCGCACTGATCATCTTCGCGCCGTGCCGGATGATGCCCTGCCGCTCCACCGCCGTACCGACCATGAACCCGGGCACGTCGGAGAGGAAGAGCAGCGGAACGTTGAACGCATCGCACAGGGAGATGAACCGGGTCGCCTTGTCGGCCGAGTCGACGAACAGGACGCCGCCCTTGAACATCGGGTTGTTCGCGACCACACCGACGACCTCGCCGTCGAGCCGGCCGAAGCCGACGACGAGCTCCCGGGCCCACAACGCGTGCACCTCGAAGAAGCTGTCCTCGTCGAGCAGCCCTCGGACGTAGCGGCGCATGTCGTAGGCCTGCCGCTCGTTGGGCGGCACCAACGTGCGCAGGTCAACCGGCTTGGGCTCGCGGACGGTGGCGCTCGGCGGCACCTGCTGGCAGTTCTGCGGCAGATAGGACAGGTAGCCGCGGACGGTGGCCAGCGCCGCGGGCTCGTCCGGTACGAGGAAATGGCCGACACCGGAGACGCTGCAGTGCATCCGCGCCCCACCCATCTCCTCCAGCGTCGTCTTCTCCTTGACCACCATCTCGACCATCCGGGGGCTGCCGAGGTACATGGAGGCGTTGCCCTCGACCATGACCACGACGTCGCAGAACGCCGGGATGTAGGCGCCCCCGGCCGCCGATGGTCCGAACAGCGCGCACACCTGCGGGATCGCGCCGCTGGCCCGCACCTGGGTGTGGAAGATGCGCCCGGCGCCGCGCCGGCCAGGAAACAGGTCGACCTGGTCGGTGATCCGGGCGCCGGCAGAGTCGACCAGCCACACCATCGGTACGCCGGTGCGGTACGCCGTCTCGATGATGCGGATGATCTTCTCGACGGTGCGGGCACCCCACGAGCCGGCCTTGACCGTGGAGTCGTTGGCCATCACGCACACCGGCCGACCGTCGACCGTGGCGGCGCCGGTGATCACCCCGTCGGCGGGCAGGTCCCCCGCCAGCACGTTGGCGTAGAGCCCGTCCTCCACCAGGCTTCCGTCGTCGACGAGGAGCCTGATCCGCTCGCGGGCAAACAGCTTCCCCTTCGCCGCGTTGGCCTCGTGGTACTTGGCTGCGCCGCCGGCGAGCACCCGCTCGCGAAGCCGGCTCAGCTGGGGGTGCCCCGGGCCGTCGGCGGTGGGCGCGGCGCTCTCGGCGTCGGGTGTCACGGGGCCGTCCTCGTCAGTCGCCTGGTCGGGCTGGGGATCTCACCCCGAGCGTGCCAGGTACCGGGCCGCAGAGTGTCGCAGGGTGCTGGCAGGCTCGGGGCCATGGCCGCTCCGACCTCGCTCGCCGGAGCGGCCGGTCGTCGGCTCGGCGGCCTGCCCCGGGCGTTCTGGCTGCTCTGGACCGGGACGCTGGTCAACCGGCTGGGCACGTTCGTTGAGCCGTTCCTCGCGCTCTACCTCACCAAGCAGCGCGGGCTGTCGGTCCCAGCCGCCGGTCTGGTGCTCTCCCTGCTCGGTGTGGGCGCGCTGTGCTCCCAGCTCATCGGCGGGACGCTGGCCGACCGGATCGGCCGGCGGGCGACGATCAGCATCGGCATGTGGGCCGCCGCCGGCAGCCTGCTGCTTCTGGGGGCGGCCCGCACCACGCCGCAGCTGCTGGCGGCCGCGCTGGTCGCCGGGCTGGCCCTCGACATCTACCGACCCGCGTCGAGCGCGCTGGTCGCCGACCTGGTGCCGCCGGCCGACCGGCCACGCGCGTTCGCGCTGCTGTTCTGGGCGGTCAACCTCGGCTTCGCGGTCGCCACCTCGCTGGCCGGGTTCCTCGCCGAGTCCGGCTACACCCTGCTGTTCGTGCTCGACGCGCTGACCAGTGCCGCATTCGGCGTGGTGGTGTGGCGCGGGGTGCCGGAGACCCGGCCGGCGACGGCGGACCCGGCCGCGCCCGCCGTCGGCTACCGGCGGGTGCTGCACGACCGGCTGCTGCTGGCGGTGGTCGGCCTGCAGTTCGCCGGCGCCTGCGTGTACTTCCAGGTGTTCGTCACGCTGCCGCTGGCGATGCGGGACGCCGGCCTGCCGGCGTCGGCCTTCGGGCTGGTCATCGCGATCAACGGCCTGGTCATCGTCCTGGTGCAGCCGCTCGTCGCCGGCTGGCTGGGCCGGCTGCCGCGGGTGCCGCTGCTCGCCGCCTCCCAGCTCGTGATCGGCCTCGGCTTCGGGCTGACGGCGTTCGCCACCGGTCGGTCCGGGTTCGCCGGCTCGGTGGTGGTCTGGACCCTGGGCGAGATCGGGACGGCGGCGCTGGCCGCCTCCATCGTCGCCGACCTGGCCCCGCCGCTGCTCCGCGGCCGGTACTCGGGGCTGTTCGGGATGTCCTTCGGGGCCGCGGCGGTGCTGGCACCGGTTGCCGGCACGGCGGTCTACCACGGGGCCGGAGCGGACACGCTGTGGGCGTGCTGCGCGGTCGTCGGCGCGGTGGTCGCCGCCCTCCAGCTCAGCCTGGGCCCGGCGGTCCGGCGGCGGACCGCGGCCTACGGCTGACCGGCACCGGTCGGGCGCGCTCGGCCGCCGTCAGCGCTGGCTGGCCTCGCCGCCGGAGCCCGCCGCGTGCGGTCCGCAGGGCGGCCGCGCAGCTGGTCTCCCCCGGCAGCGTCGGCCGACCGCTGACCAGCCAGACCGCCTGACCGCTGCGCACCTGCCGGGGGAATCCGCGGGGGTCCAGCCCCGTCGCCGCCTGGCTCGCGACGGCCCCGGTGAGCACGGCGCACCAGGTCGAGCCCTCGACCGGGTCCCGCTCCGGCAGCCCGGCCAGCGCCGGCCCTGGCCAGGGCTGCACGGGCTGCTCGAGTGGAGCGGCCAGCCGGACGGCGTAGAGGAAGAAACCCGCCGGGTGGTACGGCGCCGGACCGCGGGCCGCAAGCGTCGAGAGCAGCCGGGTCAGCCCGAGCAGTCGGGTCCGGGCGGCCGGGTCGACCGCATGCCGCTCGGCCGCCGGCACGCCGAGCTGCGGGGCCTCCACCCGGCTCGGCCGGCCGCCGAGCGAGGCAACGACGACGGTGTCCGTGCCGGTGTCGACGCCGAAGCCGGGGTCGAGCGGCAGCCGGCGCCGGGTCCCGCGGTCCAGGCCCGCGGCGCCGGCGGCCGCGAGCGCCCGGGCCAGGTCGGCGGAGCCCAGCCGGGCCACCGTGAGCCGCCAACCGGTCCCGCGCCGGTCGGCCCGCAGCAGCCGGCCGTCGGCGTAGAGCGCCGTCGTCGGCAGGTCGGCCGGGGGGATGAACGCACAGCGGCCGTAGCAGACCGAGCGAACCGTCAGCACCGGGCCGGCCGGGCTCGACACCGGGGACGTCGGCGGCGTGGCCGGCCGGGCCGCCGGCGTGCCGTCGCAGCCGGCCAGCACCGCGAGCAGCAGCAGCACCGGCAACGCCGGCAGCGACAGCAGCACCGTCGAACCGAGCCGGGCCGCCGACGGCTCCCTCAGTGCGTGTTCTCCATGATCCCCATGGCCATGGCCGCGCCACCGCAGAGCGCGATCACCACGCCGCCGGCGACCACCAGCACCACGCTGTGCAGGATCAGCCCGAGCCCCCCCAGCATGAAGCCGGCAACAATGCCGAACACGGCGGCCCAGATCCGCAGCGGCGTACGCGTCACGTGCGCCAGCTGCTCGCCGCCCTGGCGTGCCTGGGGGCCCTGCTGGTTATCGGTCATCGCCCCTCCGATTCGCCGTGGCTCCGCGCCGGTCGCGGTGCGTCATGGTCGAGCGTCGCAGATGTCCCCGCTGCCCGCGGCGCTACGCCGGCTCCGCGGCCCGGCCCGCAGCACCTGGCTCGGCAGCTGGTGGCCGACCAGCCGCTCCGCCTCCCGTGCCGCGTCGATCAGCGCCTCGAGGTCCACCCCGGTCGCCACCCCCATGTCCTCGACCATGTGCACCAGCTCCTCGCTGGCGATGTTGCCGCTGGCGCCCGGCGCGTACGGGCAGCCGCCCAGACCGCCGACGGAGGCGTCGTAGTCCGCGACGCCGAGCTGGAGCGCGGCGAGCACGTTGGCCAGCCCGGTGCCGCGGGTGTTGTGGAAGTGCAGGTTCAGTGCCGTGTCCGGCACCGCCGACCGGAACGCGCCCACGAGTGCCGTGACCCGACCGGGCGTCGCCATCCCGGTGGTGTCGCCAAAGGAGATGCCGTCCGCGCCGTCCGCGACGGCCCGGCGGGCCACCTGCATGACTTTCTCGACCGCGACGTCGCCTTCGTAGGGGCAGCCCCATGCCGTGGCCACGATGACCTGGCAACGGGCGGACATGTCGTGCGCGGCCTGCAGCAGTACGGCGATGTCGTCGAGGGACTCCGCGGTGCTGCGGTTCACGTTCTTGCGGTTGTGGGTGTCGGAGGCGGAGACCACGACCTCGATCTCGGTGAAGCCGGCATCGAGCGCCCGGCGGGCGCCGCGCAGATTCGGCACCAGCGCCGAGTAGCGCACCGCCTCCGCGCGCCGGATCCGCGACCAGACCTCGTCCGCGTCGGCCATCGCTGGGATCGCCAGGGGGTGGACGAACGACACGGCCTCGATCCGGCTCACGCCGGTGCCGGACAGCGCGTCGATCAGGGCCACCTTCGCCGCCGTCGGGACCGGGTCCTCGTTCTGCAGCCCGTCGCGGGGCCCGACCTCGCGCAAGCTGATCGCGGCGGGCAGGTCGCTCATCGTGTCCTCACTCCCCCGGCCAGTCCGGACGTCGTCGCTCGTTGAACGCGGCGATGCCCTCTTTTCTGTCCGCGGAGAACGCCGTAGCCCGCCAGGCGGCGTCCTCCACCTCGAGCCCGGCGCCGAGGTCGACGCCGGCACCGGCACGCAACGCCCGCTTGGCGGCCCGCACCCCGACCGGGGAGTTCGCGGCGATCGTGGCGGCGAGCTCCAGCGCCACGTCGCGCGCGGTCCCGGCCGGCACCCGACGGTCCACCAGCCCGATCCGCTCGGCCTCCGCCGCGGCCACCCGGCGCCCGGTCAGGACCAGGTCGGCGGCCCGGCCGGCGCCGACGCGGCGGAGCAGCAGCTGGGTGCCGCCGCCGCCCGGCACCAGCCCGACCGTGACCTCGGGCAGCCCCAGCACCGCGGTCTCGTCGGCCACCACCAGGTCGCAGGACAGCGCGAGCTCGAGTCCGCCGCCGAGCGCGTAGTGATGGACGGCGGCGACCGTCGGCTGCGGCAGGCCGAGCACGCCGCCGAACGCGGCCCGGAACACCGGTCGCTGCCGGAGCAGGTCGGCGTCGGAGAAGGTGTTCCGCTCCTTGAGGTCGGCGCCGACGCAGAACGCCAACTCGCCGGCGGCGCTGAGCACCACCGCCCGCACCTGCGGGTCGGCAGCCACCGCCGCGCAGGTGGCTGCCAGCGCCCTCGCCATCGCGGTGGACAGCGCGTTTCGGGCCGCCGGGCGGTCCAGCACGATCTCGGTGACGCTGCCATGGCCGACCAGCGCCACCCCGTCCGTCATGGCCGGGCAGGCTACCGGTCCACGGGGCCGTCGGCGTCGCGGTCCGCGGCAGTGAATCGGCGGGCGTCGGCCGCCTCCATCAGCCGGTAGAGCTCCCGGTGGATCCCCTCGATGTCGGGCAGGTCGGTCAGCACAAGTCGGCCGCGCTCGCCGGCAGACTCCACGGTCAGCGTGCCGCAGCCGACGATCCGTTCCAGCAGCGAATGTTGGTAGCTGACATCGTTGATCCGGTGCAGTGGCACGTCCCGGCCGGTCCGCCCGAGGATGCCGGTGCGGACGATGACCCGGCGGGTGGTCAGCACGAACCTGGTCGTGCGCCACCGCAGCACCGGCACCAAGCAGAACGCCGTCAGAAGCACCGCCGCGACGGCGAGCAGGACCAGTACGGCGACGCCGTGGGCCCGGCCGGAGGGCAGCGCGGCCAGCCCGAACGACATGAGCCCCACGACCAACACGAAGGCGAGCGCCGCCGGCACCAGCGTCTTCCCGTGCGGGTGCAGGTCGTGGACGACCTCCTCGCCGTCGCCGAGCAGCCGCTGCGGAAACGCCATCCGGCCCTCCCTCCCCGCCGATCGTGACAGAACGGCGCCGCCGACGGACAACCTCCCGGCCCGGCTCGGCGTCCAAACCGCACAGTCACGAGGCCCCCGGAGGCGCACCATGTCCGACCCAAGCTCCCCCACCCATCCCGTTCGCCGGCGGCGGCAGGCTGCGCTGGGCGCGGTCTGCGTCTCGGCGCTGGCCGCCGGGCTGGCCGGCTGCAGCCCCGGCGCCACCCCGGCGGCTCGGACAGTCACCACGCCGACCGCGCCAGCCACGCCGGCCGGCGCAACCGGGGCGGTCACCCGAGCCATCCGGACGGCGACGCCGACCGCGGTGTCGGCGCCGGTGGCGGTGTACTACCTGGCCGACACCGGCTCGACCGGCCCCCGGCTCTACCGGGAGTTCCATCGCCGGTCCGTCGCCGGTGGCGCGATCCGCTCCGCCCTCGACGCGATGCTGCACGACCCGCCGGCCGACCCCGACTACACCAGCCTGTGGCCGCGGGCGACCACCATCCGGTCGGTGCAGGTCACCGGCGAGCTGGCGACGGTCGACCTGTCGGCGGCGGCGCTGCGCGGCAGCGCCGGGTCGGCGTTCGAGGTCGCCAGCGTCCAGCAGCTGGTGTGGACGGTGACGGCCGCGGAGCCGTCCGTGCACGAGGTGCGCGTGCTGATCGAGGGCCGCGCCCACGGACCGGTCGACGGCCGGGAGGTGGCCGACCTCTGGGGCGCCGGTGGGCTGGCCCGGCAGCCGCTGCGCCGCGCCGCGGCGTACGCGGTGCTGCCGTCGGTCTGGTTGCTCTCGCCCGCGACCGGTTCGGTCGTCGGTCCCGACGTCCGGCTGGGCGGCGAGTCCGGCACGTTCGAGGGCGTCGTGAGCTGGTCGGTGCGCCGTGCCGGCACGCTGGTGCGGTCCGGGACGACAACCGGGGTCGGTGGTCCGGGCCGCGGCCCGTGGGCGGCGCGCCTCCGGTTGGATCCGGGTCACTACCAGGCGTCGGCCTGGGAGTCCTCGGCGAGGGACGGGTCGGTGCTCTACCTCGACACCAAGGACTTCACGGTCCGCTGACGGCGGAGATATGCACGACGTCGCCGGCCGACAGCACCTCGCTGCCGGCCGCGGTGTCGAGCACCAGCCGGCCGGTGTCGTCGACGGCGATGGCCACGCCGTGGGCCGTCGAGCCGTCCGGCCGGGTAGCTGTCACGGTCCGGCCGAGCGTGGCGCACCAGGTGCGGTACGCCGGCAGCACCGCCGCCGCCGCCGTACCGGCCGCCACCCACTGCTCGTACGCCGTCCCGACCCGGCGCAGCACCGCCCGCAGCACCGGCAGCCGGTCCACCGGCTCCTCGGCCTCGAGCGCCAGCGCGGTCGCGTCCGGCCGGGGCAGCTCGGCCGGCCGGGTCGAGACGTTGAGGCCGAGCCCGACCACCACCGCGTCGCCGGCCACCTCGGCCAGCACCCCGGCGAGCTTGCGGTCGCCGACGATCAGGTCGTTCGGCCACTTCAGCCGGACGTCGACACCGGTCTGCTCGACCAGCGCTTGGGCGGTGGCGGTGGCGACCAGCAACGGCAACAGCGACCAGCGGCCCGCCGGCGGCGGGGGGCGGAACAGCATGGAGAACGTGAGCCCGGCCCGGGGGGGTGACACCCAGGACCGGTCCAGCCGACCGCGCCCGGCGCTCTGGTGTTCGGCCACCACGACCAGACCGGTCACCGCGCCGGCCCGGGCGGCCGCGGCGACGTCGGCGTTCGTGGACCCGGTCTGCGCCACCACCCGCACCTCCGGCCACGGCGGCCCGAGCGAGATCCGGCGCGGCAGCGGCGGCCGGTCCAGGTCCGCCCACCGGGAGGACACCGCTCAGCCGGTGTTCTGCAGGCCGGCCGCGACCCCGTTGACCGTGAGCAGCATGAGTGCCTCGAGCCGGTCCCGACTGGCCGGTTCGACCGAGCCGGCCCGCAGCGCGGTCAGCGCCCGCAGCTGCAGCAGCGAGAGCGCGTCCACGTAGGGGTTGCGCAGCGCCACCGCCCAGGACAGCACCCGGCGGTTCTCGAGCAGCCGCCGGTGCCCGGTCACGGCCAGCACCCGCTCGGTGGTGAGCCGCAGCTCCTCGAGGATCCGTGCGGTGAGGTCCGGCCGGTCCCCCAGCGCCAGGTAGCGGCCGGCGATGAACGGGTCGGCCTTGGCCAGGCTCATCTCGGCGTTGTCGAGCAGCACCGCGAACAGCGGCCACTCCCGGTAGGCCGCTCGCAGCAGCGCATCGTCGTCGACGGCGGCCAGCCCCGAGCCGAGCCCGAACCAGCCGGGCAGGTTGCAGCGGGTCTGCGCCCAGGCGAACACCCACGGGATCGCGCGCAGGTCCGCCAGCCCCCCGGCGCCGCCGCCGCGCCGGGCCGGTCGGGAGCCGATCCGCAGACCGCCGAGCTCCTCCAGCGGGCTGACCCGGGTGACGAACTCGGCGAAGCCGTCGGCCTCCACGAGGCTGCGGTACGCCACCCGCGCCGCGGTACTGATCCGCTCGGCCAGCCCGGCGTAGCGCCTCGCCGCGGCGGTGGTGCGCTCCTCCACCGCCGGGGTCGACCCCAGCAGCACCGCGGCGCTGACCTGCTCCAGGTGCCGCTGCGCGATCGCCCGGTGGCCGTACCGGGCGAAGATGACCTCGCCCTGCTCGGTGACCTTGAACCGGCCGGCGACCGAGCCGGGCGCCTGGCTGAGCACGGCTCGGTTCGCCGGGCCGCCACCCCGGCCGAGCGCCCCGCCGCGGCCGTGGAAGAGCGTGAGCTCGATGTCGTGCCGGCGGGCCCACTCGACCAGCGCCGCCTGCGTGTCGTAGAGAGCCAGCGCGGCACTGACCGGACCGACGTCCTTGGCCGAGTCGGAGTAGCCCAGCATCACCTCCAGCCGCCGCGGCCCGGACCGCAGGCGCTGCGCGACGCCGGGGAGCCCGACGTAGGTCTCGAGCACGTCGACGGCGTGGCGCAGGTCGGCCATGGTCTCGAACAGCGGGACCACGTCGAGCGCGAGCGGCCGGTCGCCCATCGCCAGCCGGCCGAGCGCGGAGACCGCGGCCAGGTCGGCCGCGGTCCGGCTGAAGCTGACGACGTAGCGCCGGCAGGCGAGCGGTCCGTACCGGCCCTGGACCGCGGCCATCGCCCGCAGCGTCGCCAACGCCTCCACCCCGGAGTCGCTGCGCGGCACCGTCCGGTCCGGCCAGCCGACGCTGCCGAGCCGGTCCAGCGTCACCGCGTCGGTGGGATCGACGCCCAGCTCGGTGAGGACCTCGGCATGCACACCGCTGTGCTGGCGCACCTCGAGCTCGGCCAGGTGGAAGCCGAACGTCTGCACCTGCCAGATCAGGTGCTGCACCTCGCCGTAGGCGACCCGGACGGCGTCGGCGGCGGCCAGCGAGGACTGCACCACCCGCAGCTCGGTGAGCAGCTCGGCCGGGTCGGAGTAGGCGAGGTCGGCATCGCGGGTGCGGGTGGCGGCAACCCGGGCCGCGATCAGCAGCAGCTTCTGCCGGTGCGGCTCGCCGGGTGAGGTGACCGCGAGGTCGGCGAGCAGGGCGGTGTGCGCCGCGGCGTCGTTCTCGAGCCCGGCCAGCAGCTCGGCGCTGGGTGGGGTGAGCCCGGCGTCGAGGGTGAGGGTGCGGCCGATCCGGGTGGCCGCCGCCTCCAGCGCCCGCAGCACGTGCTCGCTCTGCACCGCCACCGCCTCGCGGGTGGTCGCGGCGGTCACCGACGGGTTGCCGTCCCGGTCCCCGCCGATCCAGCTGCCCAGCCGCAGGTACGCCGGCGCCGCCGGCGGCCGCCGCCCCGACTCCGCGCCGAGCAGGGCGACGTCGAGCGCCCGGTACACCGCCGGCACGACCCGGAACAGGGTCTCGTCGAAGACCGCCATCGCGGTCCGCACCTCGTCCAGCGGTCCGGGTCGGGTGGCTCGTACCTGCGCGGTCCGCCACAGGACCGTGATCTCCTCGAGCAGCCGGCGGCGCGCGTCGTCCCGCTCGGCGGCGCCGGCAGCCGGGTCGCCGACCCGGTCCAGCTGCTCCCCGGCCCGGGCCAGCGCGCTGACCACAGCCCGCCGCCGAGCCTCCGTCGGGTGCGCGGTGAGCACCGGCTGCACGACCAGCCCGGCGAGCAGCTGCTCCAGGGTGGCCCCCCCGCGCCGGTCACTCAACGAGGCGGCCGCGGCGGCCAGCGACTCCGGCGGCGGCGCGCCCTCCAGGTCGCGCTCGCGCAGCGCCCGCAGTCGCTGCCGCTCCTCGGCGAGGTTGACGAGGTGGAAGTAGACGGTGAACGCGTGCGCCACCTGCTCGGCCCGGTCCAGGTCGTAGTCCGCCACCAGCCGCAGAGCGTGCTCACGAGCGGCTGGAGTCGAGCGGGCCTCGATGACCGCGTGCCGCAGCCGCTCGACGTCGTCGAGAACCGCCCGTCCGTGCGCCTCGGTGATGACCGTGCCGAGCAGCTCACCGAGCAGCCGTACGTCGCGTCGCAGCGCGGCCGGCATCTCCGCCCGGGCGTCGGACCGGTCCTCCGCGGCCACGGCGATGCTCACCGGCCGACCCGACGACCCGCCCCGACGCAGGCGTGGCGGCCCGGCCGGCGGCTGACCCGGGCCCGGCCCGGGCCGGCCCGGGCCGGGCCTATCGTGAGCGCGCCGCCGACCAGCCGAGGAGCGCCGATGGCCAGCCCGCAACGGTCCGACCCGCCGGAGCCCGTCGGGCGCAGCACCGCCGGGAAGCTGGCGGGGCTGCGTCGGCGTACCGATGAGGCCGTGCACGCCGGCTCCCAGCGCTCGGTCGACGCTCAGCACGCCAAGGGCAAGATGACCGCGCGGGAACGGATCGAGGGCCTCCTCGACCCGGGATCGTTCGTCGAGACCGACGCGCTCGCCCGGCACCGCGCGCACGACTTCGGCGTCGAGCAGAAGCGGCCCTACGGCGACGGCGTCGTCACCGGTCACGGCACGGTCGATGGCCGCCCGATCTGCGTCTACAGCCAGGACTTCACGGTCTTCGGCGGATCCCTCGGCGAGGTGTTCGGGGAGAAGATCGTCAAGGTCATGGACCTGGCCATGCGGACCGGTTGCCCGGTGGTCGGCATCAACGACTCCGGCGGCGCCCGCATCCAGGAGGGCGTCGTCGCGCTCGGCCTCTACGCCGAGATCTTCTACCGCAACGTGTTGGCCTCCGGCGTCGTCCCGCAGCTCTCGCTGGTGATGGGACCGTGCGCCGGCGGCGCCGTCTACTCCCCGGCGATCACCGATTTCACGCTGATGGTCGACCAGACCTCGCACATGTTCATCACCGGCCCGGACGTGATCAAGACCGTCACCGGCGAGGACGTCGGCTTCGAAGAGCTCGGCGGGGCGCACAGCCACAACACCAAGAGTGGGGTCGCGCACTTCCAGGCCACCGACGAGAACGACTGCCTCGACCTGGCCCGGGCGCTGCTGTCCTACCTGCCGTCGAACAACCTCGACGACCCGCCGGCGTACGACCCGGCGCCCGAGGAGGAGCCCGACGTCGAGCTCGACACGTTCATACCGGACTCCTCCAACCAGCCCTACGACATGCACGGGGTCGTCGAGCACGTTCTCGACGACGGTGAGTTCCTCGAGGTGCATGCCCTGTACGCGCGGAACATCCTGTGCGGCTTCGGCCGGGTCGATGGGCGCTCGGTCGGCGTGGTCGCCAACCAGCCCATGCACTTCGCCGGCTGCCTCGACATCGACGCCTCGGAGAAAGCCGCCCGGTTCGTGCGCACCTGCGACGCCTTCAACATCCCGGTGCTCACCTTCGTCGACGTGCCCGGCTTCCTGCCCGGCACCGACCAGGAGTGGCGCGGGATCATCCGGCACGGCGCCAAGCTCATCTACGCCTACGCCGAGGCGACCGTCCCGAAGGTGACGGTGATCACCCGCAAGGCCTACGGCGGCGCGTACGACGTGATGGGCTCCAAGCATCTGCGGGCCGACGTCAACTTCGCCTGGCCCACCGCGGAGATCGCGGTGATGGGAGCCGCCGGAGCGGTGAACATCCTCTACCGGCGCGAGTTCGCCGCGGTCGAGGACCCGGACGCCCGCCGGGCCGAGCTGGTCGAGGACTACACCGACCACTTCGCGACGCCCTACATCGCCGCCGAGCGAGGGTACGTCGACGCGGTCATCGCACCGTCGCAAACCCGCCGGGAGGTGGTCCGGGCGCTGCGGCTGCTGCGCACCAAGCGGGAGACGCTGCCACCGAAGAAGCACGGGAACATCCCGCTGTGAGCCGCCGCGCCGAAGGCGAGCCGGCGCCCCTGCTGCGCGTCCTGCGCGGCGAGCCCTCGGCGGCGGAGCTGGCGGCGCTGGTCGCGGTGCTGACCGCCCGGGCGCCGGCGACGCGGGCAGGCTCGGCGGGCGCCCGGTCGGGCTGGGCGGACCGGGCCGCCGGCCTGCGGCCCGCACTCCGGCCCGGCCCCGGCCGCTGGCGGACGTCGGGCCGCCCCGGCTAGCCGCGCCCTACACTCCCGCGCACACGAGCGAGCCGGCCGAGGGAGCCATGTGCGCAAGGTCCTGATCGCCAACCGCGGTGAGATCGCGGTGCGGGTCGCCCGGGCCTGCCGGGATGCCGGACTCGCCAGCGTGGCGGTCTACGCCGATCCGGACCTCGATGCGCTCCACGTCCGGGTGGCGGACGAGGCGATGGCACTCGGCGGCGCCACCCCGGCGGAGAGCTACCTCGACGGTGCGAAGGTCCTCGACGCGGCCCGGCGCAGCGCAGCCGACGCCGTGCATCCGGGCTACGGCTTCCTCTCCGAGAACGCCGAGTTCGCCCAGGCGGTCCTCGACGCCGGACTGACCTGGATAGGGCCGCCCCCCGCGGCGATCCGGGCGCTCGGTGACAAGGTGGCGGCCCGGCACATCGCCGCCCGGGTCGGCGCGCCCCAGGTGCCGGGCACCGACGAACCGGTGGGCGACGCGGAGGAGGTCATCGCGTTCGCGAAGGAGCACGGGCTGCCGGTGGCGATCAAGGCGGCGTACGGCGGGGGCGGCCGCGGGCTCAAGGTGGCCCGCACCATCGAGGAGATCCCCGACCTCTTCGACTCCGCCGTCCGGGAGGCGGTGGCCGCGTTCGGCCGGGGC
>JBBSHH010000062.1:0-14385 GCA_038253225.1 Mycobacteriales bacterium
TCGCCGCCGCGGTCGCCCGGCTGTTCGAGCTCGGTCTGTCCCGGCGGGCGGTGCTCGACCTGCAGCGCGAGCTGGTGCCGCGGAGCCGAGCGATCGCCCATCAGTTCGTCGAGGCCACCCTGCCGCAGAGCTGCGCGGAGCCGGGACGCCCCGGGTCGGACGCCGCCGGGCAGGCGGCACTGGAGCTACGCCGGGTGGTGGGCCGGGTGCTGGTCGCCACGTTCGCCCTGCGGGTGCGCTGGCAGCTCGAGGCACCCGGGCCAACCGCGAGCCCGGGCGGCTGAGCCCGGGCGACCGGCCACGCTCAGCCGACCTCGACCACGACCTCCACCTCGACGGGCGCGTCCATCGGCAGCACCGCGACCCCCACGGCGCTGCGGGCGTGCCGACCGGCCGTCCCGAACACCTCGCCGAGCAGCTCGCTCGCGCCGTTGATGACCGCGGGCTGGCCGGTGAAGCCGGGCGCGCTGGCGACGAAGCCCACCACCTTGACCACCCGGCGTACGGCGTCGAGACCGCCGACCTCGGCGGCGACCGCGGCGAGCGCGTTCAGCGCACACGTCCGGGCCAGCCGCGCCGCATCCTCGGGGTCGACCTCGGCGCCCACCTTGCCGGTGGCGGCCAGCTGCCCCGCGACCATCGGGAGCTGCCCCGAGGTCCAGACCAGGTTGCCGGTGCGAACGGCCGGCACGTATGCCGCGACCGGCGGCACCACCGGCGGGAGCTCGAGGCCCAGCTCCGCGAGTCGCTGCAGCGGGGTCGTCACGGCTTCGGTCGCTTCAGGTAGGCGACGAGCTGCTCGGCGTTGGGCCCGGGTACGACGCCGACGAGCTCCCACCCGTCGTCGCCCCAGTTGTCCAGGATCTGCTTGGTGGCGTGCACCAGCAGCGGAACGGTCGCGTACTCCCACTTCGGCATGGGCGCGACCCTAGCGACCGCGACCGGGCCGCCCGGTCAGCACACCTCGGCGGTGCGCTTGCGCTGCAGCCGCTTGCGCTGCAGCTCGTTCAGACCGCCCCAGATGCCGTGCAGCTCCCCGGCCCGCAGCGCGTGCTCCAGGCACTCGGCGTGCACCGGGCAGGAACGGCACAGCTCCCGCGCCCGGCCCTCTCGCAGGTCCTTCTCCGGTTTGCGCTCGAAGTGGTTCGGCGCGAAGAAGAAGACGGCGTTGTTCCCGCGGCAAGCCGCCTGCGCGCGCCAGGGGGCATCTGCGCTCATTCGCACCTCGTGTCGATCCCGACCCTGCGACGCAGGGCGGCGCGGCCGCAACGACCGCGTTACCCCGAGACGTTCGGCGTCGCGACATCGACTCCTGCCACCGGCGAGGGGGGAAGCTGCCGCCGTCGTCCGCGGTCAGAGCGGTCAGAGCGGTCAGAGCGGTCCGAGCCGGTCGTCGTACGCGGGCACGGGCCCGGGACCGTCCGGCGCGAGCCGCGACGGACCGGGCTCCAAGGCCGGGGTCGCCGGCTCTCCGGCATCGAGCACGGTGGCGTCGAGCACGGTGGCGTCGGGGTCGGCGCTGAGCTCGGCCGCGGGTTCGGGCCGGCCGGCCGGCACCGGCGGGGCGGTCGGGGCGGACCCGGCCAGCGCCCCGCCACCGCCCGCCGCCCGGTCGAAGAAGCGCAGCAGCTCGACCGGGAACGGCATGACCAGGGTGCTGTTCTTCTCCGCGGCCACGTCCACGACGGTCTGCAGCAGCCGCAGTTGAAGCGCGGACGGGTCGGCGGACATCGTCCGGGCGGCTTCGGCGAGCCGTTTGGACGCCTGGAACTCGCCGTCCGCGGCGATCACCCGGGCCCGGCGCTCCCGCTCGGCCTCCGCCTGCCGGGACATCGACCGCTTCATCGACTCGGGCAGCGCCACGTCCTTGATCTCCACCCGTTCGATCTTGATCCCCCACGGTCCCTCGGTGGGCTCGTCGATGATCCGCTGCAGCTCCCCGTTGATGCGGTCGCGGTCGGAGAGCAGCATGTCGAGCTCGCTGCGGCCGATGACCGCGCGCAGCGAGGTCTGCGCCACCTGGGACACCGCGAACAGGTAGTTCTGGACGTTAACGATCGCCTTCGTCGCGTCGATCACCCGGAAGTACACGACGGCGTCGACGCGGACCGTGACGTTGTCCCGGGTGATCCCGTCCTGCCCCGGCACGCCCATCGTGATGATCTGCATGTTGACCTTGACCGCCCGGTCGATGACCGGGACGATCAAGGTCAGCCCGGGTGGCCGGGTGCCCGGCAGCACCTTGCCCAGCCGGAACACCACCGCGCGCTCGTACTGCTGCACCACCCGGACGCCACTGGCGAGGAACAGCACGATGACCAGCGCCACGACGGCAAGCACGATTCCCGCGACCATGACTGCGCCCCGCTTCGCTGCCGGCTGACCGACGTGCTCCGGATGATTTCGAGTGTCGCAGAACGGGCGGCGCTCGGCTGGGCCGCCGGCGGGCCCCGGCTACGCTTCGCCGGTGGGCGACTTCGACGGGGTACGGCTGCATGTCGTGACCGGCAAGGGCGGCACCGGCAAGACCACCGTCGCCGCCGCCCTCGCACTGGCACTGGCCAGCGGCGGTCGCCGGGTGCTGCTGGCCGAGGTCGAGGGCCGGCAGGGTATTGCGCAGCTCTTCGACAGCCCGCCGCTGCCCTACGCGGAGCGCAAGGTGGCGGTCGCGCCCGACGGTGGCGACGTGTACGCGCTGGCCGTCGATGCCGAGCAGGCTCTGCTCGAGTACCTCGAGATGTTCTACAACCTGGGTCGCGCCGGACGTGCCCTCAAGCGGCTCGGGGCCGTCGACTTCGCCACGACGATCGCGCCGGGGCTGCGCGACGTGCTGCTCACCGGCAAGGTGAAGGAGGCCGTCACCCGGCGCGCGCAGGGGCAACCGGCGTACGACGCGGTCGTGCTGGATGCACCGCCGACCGGCCGCATCACCCGTTTCCTCAACGTCAACACCGAGGTGGCGGGGCTCGCCCGGGTCGGCCCCATCCGGGGTCAGGCCGACAGCGTCATGGCCCTGATCCGCTCCCCCCGCACGGCGGTGCACGTGGTGACGCTGCTGGAGGAGATGCCGGTGCAGGAGACCGTCGACGGCGTCCGAGAGCTGCACCGGCTGGCCCTGCCGGTCGGAGCCGTGATCGTCAACCTCACCCGAGACCCGATGCTCGAGCCCGACGAGCTCACTCGGGCCGCGGCCGGCCGGTTCGACCCGGCGGAGATCACGGTGGGGCTCAAGAGCGCCGGGCTCGAGTCTCCGCGCGCGATCGTGGACGGGCTGCTCGAGGAGGCGGCCGACCACGCCGTGCGGGTGGCGCTGGAGGAACGCGGCCGGGACGAGCTGGCGGCGCTGGACCGACCGACCTACGAGCTGCCGCAGCTCCCGGACGCGGTCGACCTGGGTGGTCTCTACCGGCTGGCCGAGCTGCTGCGCGCGCAGGGCGCCGCGTGAGTCGGCCGGCGCCCAGCCGGCTCGACGTCGATGCGGTGCTCGACCGGGAGCGGATCGTGGTCTGCTGCGGGGCCGGTGGCGTCGGCAAGACCACCACCGCCGCCGCGATGGCCCTGCGCGCCGCCGAGCGGGGCCGGCGGGTCGTCGTCCTCACCATCGACCCGGCCCGGCGGCTGGCACAGTCGATGGGGCTCCGGGAGCTGGACAACACCCCCCGCCGGGTGGCCGGCGTCGACACCGCTGCGGGCGGTGAGCTGCTGGCGATGATGCTGGACATGAAGCGGACCTTCGACGAGGTCGTCGAGACGCACGCCGATCCCCTCCGCGCCGAGCAGATCCTGGCCAACCCGTTCTACCAGTCGCTGTCCTCGAGCTTCGCCGGTACGCAGGAGTACATGGCGATGGAGAAGCTCGGCCAGTTGCAGGCCACCGGCGAGTACGACCTGATCGTCGTCGACACCCCGCCGACCCGATCGGCGCTGGACTTCCTGGACGCTCCGCAGCACCTCGCGACGTTCCTCGACGGCCGGCTGCTGCGGATCCTGGTGGCGCCGGCGAAGGCAGGCGGCCGCGCGTACGTGCGGGTGCTCTCCGCCGGGGTCGGCGTCTTCACCGGCATCCTCACCCGGATCATCGGGGCCCAGGTGCTCAAGGACCTCAGCACGTTCGTCGCCGCGCTCGAGACGATGTTCGGGGGGTTCCGGGAGCGGGCCGAGGGCACCTACCGGCTGCTCAAGGCCCCCGGCACCGCGTTCGTGGTCGTCGCGGCGCCGGAACAGGACGCGCTGCGGGAGGCGTCGTACTTCGTGGAGCGGCTCCACACCGAGTCGATGCCGCTGGCCGGTCTTGTTCTCAACCGGGTGCATCGCAGCGCCGCCGCGGGGCTGGGGGCGCAGCGCGCCGCGGCGGCGGCCGAGGTGCTCACCGAACGCGGTGAGCACCCGCTGACCGCGACGCTGCTGCGGCTGCACGCCGAGCGGGCCGCGCTCGCCGCCCGGGAGTCCCGGCTGCGCGAACGCTTCACCGCTGCGCACCCCCGGGTGCCAGTCGCCGTCGTCACCGCCCAGGCCGGCGACGTCCACGACCTCGACGGGCTGCGCGCGGTCGGGGCTGACCTGGCCGGGATGGTGCCGGCAGGGGATTAGCCGGCTCCGGTTGGCCCACCCCCTCGTCGGGCCACGCCGGTCCGGCCGCTCTCACACCGCCATCGGCGCCGGCGGCTTGCGGGTGGTCTCGAACTCGTTGCGGGCGGTCTCCAGCAGCCGCCGCCATGAGCTGACATTCGGCCGCCGGCGCAGCAGCGCCCGCCGCTCCCGCTCGGTCATGCCACCCCAGACCCCGAACTCGACCCGGTTGTCCAGCGCGTCGGCGAGGCATTCGGTGCGCACCGGGCAGCCGACGCAGACGGTCTTCGCCTGGTTCTGCGCCGCACCCTGGACGAACAGCTCGTCCGGGTCGGCCGCCTTACAGTTGGCTCGAGAGGTCCAGTCGGTCGTCCAGGTCATTGAGGCACGGTTCCTTCTGTCGACCCTGAGCCGGAGCGCCGCCGGTCCGCACGGCGACTGCCGCGTACATCTGACGGTACGAAGGGGGTAGGGGGGACGTCAGCCCCCGTTCGGCCCATCTTGAGATGGCCCGTCCGGGTCATCACTCCCGCGGCGGCTCTCGAGCCGGTACGATGCGTCGCCCTTCGGTTGCCACATCGACACCCGAGGTGCCCGTAGGCTGGCTACCGAGCCCGGCGTACCGCGCCGGCTCCGGGCCCGCCCGGGGCGTCCGGCCCCGGCCCGACTCGGACGGAACCCAGCTGTGTCCTTGTTCGGTTCAGTCCGCTCCTACGCCGACGGCTACGACAGCGAGTCGGCGGTCGGGCGGTTCACCGCGCTCGCCGTCATCAGCGCCCTCGCCGGAGTGCTGGTGGCCGGCATCCTGCTGCCGGTGGTCGGCGGCCTCGGGCTGGCCGCGAAGGGCAGCGCGGACTCCTTCGAGAACCTGCCGGCGGATTTGAAGGTGCCACCGCTGGCGCAGCGGTCGCGGCTGCTCGCAGCCGACGGCTCGACGTTGGCCACGTTCTTCTACGAGAACCGGGTCAACGTCCCGATAGCTCAGGTCCCGCCGGTGATGCGCAACGCGCTGATCGCGATCGAGGACTCCCGCTTCTACCAGCACAACGGGATCGACGTGAAGGGCACCCTGCGCGCCCTCGTCGCCAACAGCCGATCGGGCTCGGTGTCTCAGGGTGGCTCGACGCTCACCCAGCAGTACGTGAAGAACGTGCTCATCGAGGCGGCGCAGACCACGCAGGGCCAGCAGGCGGCCCGCGAGAAGACCGTGAGCCGCAAGATCCGGGAGGCGCGCTATGCGTTGGCCCTGGAACAGCAGCTGACCAAGGACCAGATCCTCGAGCGCTACTTCAACATCGCCTACTTTGGCAGCGGTGCGTACGGGATCGGTAGCGCGTCGCAGCACTACTTCAGTCGGTCGGTGAACCAGCTCAGCCTGCCGCAGGCTGCGCTGCTGGCCGGGCTGGTCCGGAACCCGACGGCCTACGACCCGATCCGGTTCGGGGCGCGGGCCAAGGACCGCCGCGACGTGGTGCTGCACCGGATGGCGCAGCTGCACTACATCGACGCGACGCAGGAAGCGGCCGCGGTCGCCGCGCCGCTCGGGCTGCGGGTGAGCCGGCCGGCGAACGGCTGCGACGCGTCGAGCGCGCCGTTCTTCTGCGACTTCGTGCTCTCCGAGCTCAAGAGCGACCCGGCGCTGGGCCATACGGCCGAGGAGCGCACCCGGCTGCTGCTGCGCGGCGGCCTGACGATCCGCACCTCGCTACAGCCGAAGGTCCAGATCGCCGCGCAGCACACGGTTGACGCCCGGGTGCCGCGCACCTCGCCGTACGCCGCAGTGGCCGACATCATCCAGCCCGGCACCGGCCGCATCCAGGCGATGGCGGTCAACCGCAGCTGGGGGGGTGGTCGCGGCCAGATCCGGCTGAACCTCGCCACCGGCGGCAGCTCCGGCTACCAGGCCGGCTCGACGTTCAAGATCTTTGTCCTGACCGCCGCGATCCAGCAGGGCATCCCGCTCTCGCTGCGGATCAACTCGCCGGCGCATTACCTGTCCACGGCCTTCCCGGCCGACCGGCCGTTCCCCTACCCGGTACGCAACGCCGGTGACAGTGAGGCCGGCAACTACGACATGGTCGGCGCCACCTGGGAGTCGGTGAACACCTACTTCATCCAGCTGGAGGAGCGCACCGGGGTGGATGCGCCGGCGACGATCGCCGAGTCGATGGGGTTGCGCCGGCTGCCTGCCAACCGGCCGCTGCTGCGGGTGCCCTCGTTCACGCTGGGAACCAACGAGGTCTCACCGCTGTCAATGGCCGGCGCGTACGCGACCTACGCCGCCCACGGCAACTACTGCCGGCCGACCGGGATCGTCCTGGTCACCGACATCCGCGGCCGCCGCTACGACGGCGGTGACATCAAGTGCTCGCAGGTGCTCGACCCGGCGATCGCCGACACGGTCACCTCGGTCCTGCGCGGGGTCATCGACGGCAACCATCTGAAGACCGGCGGCCTGGCGAGCTTCGGGCGGCCCGCGGCCGGCAAGACCGGCACCGTGCAGAACAACGCCGGGGCCTGGTTCATGGGGTACACGCCAGAGCTGGCCGGTGCGGTCTGGGTCGGCAGCCCCACCGCGCCGAACCGGTACACGCTGAACTCGGTCACGATCGCCGGGACGTTCTACAAGCACGTGTACGGCGGGTCGCTGCCCGCGCCCATCTGGGCCGCCATCATGCGTGGCGCGTTGGCCGGCACTCCGGTGAGGGACTTCGCCGCCCCTGACCCGAGGGTGTCAGCGGGGCGGGCCGTGGCGGTCCCGGACGTGCGCGGTCTGCCGCTCGACGAGGCCCTCACGATCCTGCGGGCGGCCGGCCTGTCCCCGGTCGCCGCCACGGCACGGGTCTTCGGCGGTCAGGCCGGCCTGGTCGGCCGCACCAGCCCCGGGGTCGGCTCGAACGTGCCGGTCGGGACCGTGGTGACGGTGTACCTGTCCAACGGGCTGGTTGCGCCGCCGCCGCCGAAGCCGACTCCGTCGCCGACGCCCGGGAAACCGACGCCGACACCGACGCCGACGAAGAGCGCGAAACCCAAGCCGAGCCGGACCGCGCCGCCACCACCGCCACCGCGCTAGCCAGCGGTCGGCGTCGGCCACCGACGGGCGCGCCTCGGCGGTCAGCCGAGCTGTCGGCGTACCTCCGCGGCGACGCGGCCACCCTCGGCGCGCCCCGCGACTCGCGGCTGCACCGCCTTCATCACCGCGCCGAGCGCCCGCGGTCCGCTCGCCCCCGCGGCCTGAACGGCGTCACGCACGAGCGCTGACAGCTCCTCGTCGCTCAGCTGGGCCGGCAGGTACTGCTCGAGCACCGCACCCTCGGCCCGCTCCCGGTCGGCCAGCTCCGGCCGGTTGCCGGCGGCGAACGCCGCCGCGGCCTCCCGACGCTTCTTGCCCTCCCGGCCAAGGACGGCGCGGACCTCGTCGTCGGAGAGCGTCCGGGCCGCCTTGCCGGCGACCTCCTCGGTCGTCACGGCGGTCAGCGCCATCCGCAGCGTCGCGGTCCGCAGCTCGTCGCGGGCTTTGAGGGCGCCGGTGAGGTCGATGTGCAGCTGCTCCTTGAGGGTGGCCATGGCGGCCAGGGTAGGCGGCGGGGCGCAATGCCCCGGCCGCTTCGGCGCCGGGACGATCCGCTCGGTACGGCACGATGGGCTGATGCGCACCCGTTACGCCGCGCCGCTCGCCGTCGCCGCCAGTGCCGCCGCCGCGGTCGGCTACGGCGCTGGCATCGAGCTGCGCGCCTTCCGGCTACGGACCGTTTCCGTGCCCGTGCTGCCCGACGGAGCCGCCCCGCTGCGGCTGCTGCACATCTCCGATCTGCACCTGACGCCGGGCCAGCGGCGCAAGCAGGAGTGGGTGCGATCGCTGGACCGGCTGGAGCCGGACTTCGTGATCAACACCGGCGACAGCCTGGCTCACCCGGACGCCGTCCCCTCGCTGTTGCACGCGCTTGGTCCGCTGCTGGACCGCCCGGGAGCGTTCGTGCTCGGGTCGAACGACCGGTTCGCGCCCCAGCTGAAGAACCCGGCCCGCTACCTGCTGCCGGACACCGGCAAGCGGTTCCATGGCGCGCCGCTGCCGTGGCGGGACGCTCGGGACGGCATGGCGGCGGCGGGCTGGATGAATCTCAGCAATGCTCGAGGCGCGCTACGGGTCCGCGACATCGAGGTGGCGCTGGCCGGTGTCGACGACCCGCACATCCGACACGACCGGTACGACGAGGTGGCCGGTCCCGTCGGCTCCGCCGTCGGCCTACCGCTGGGGGTCGTGCACTCCCCGGAGCCTCGGGTGCTGGACCGGTTCGCCGCCGACAAGTACCGGCTCATCCTCGCCGGTCACACCCACGGCGGCCAACTGCGGCTGCCGTTCTACGGCGCGCTCGTGACGAACTGCGGCCTGCCGCGAAGCCGCGCCCGCGGGCTGTCCCGCTGGGGTGGGGCCTGGCTGCACGTCTCCGCCGGGCTCGGCACGTCGCCGTACGCCCCGGTCCGGTTCTGCTGCCCGCCGGAGGCGACGCTGCTCACCCTGACCGCGACCCGCTAGACTGTCCCGGCCCGCTCCGGCGGGTATCGGGATGTGGCGCAGCTTGGTAGCGCGCTTCGTTCGGGACGAAGAGGTCGTGGGTTCGAATCCCGCCATCCCGACCACGTGATCTCTCGGGACATCGACGACAGCCGGACCTGCATCGCGCAGGTTCGGCTGTCGTGGTTTCGGGGTCAGCTCGGAGCGCGTGGGGGTCGGGTGGGTCCGTTGGGTGCTCCGATGGGCTGGTAGACGCGGGTGGGGTCGATGGTGAGCTCGCGGAGAGGTTCGCCGGTGGCGGCGTTGACGATGCGGGCCTCGAGGTCGTCAGCGAGGAGTAGGACGGGGGTTCGGGCGTGGGCGCTTTTACTTACAGGTCGCACGTCTGGGGAGTGCCTGGGATCGACTGACTCCGACAGATCGCCGCTCCGTCTTCGAACATGCGCGATGTGGCGAGCCTCATCCGGATGCCCTAGTCTTCTACGGCCGTCGCCTGGGCCGAATATCCGAGTGGCCGCCCTCGATGTGTCGATTGCCACTGCAAGAGTCGAAGCGGCCCCGTCGTCGAGCATGTCGAGGACGGTGACGATCACCTTACTGACTTGAGGGCCCGCCGGACGGATGTGCTGCTCGGTGGTCATGCCCTCGCCTCACCCGGAGCCGCCGGGTCGAAGGAGAACCTGACCTGGTCACCTTCCCACGAGACCTCATGGCGCCGAAAGAGATTCGAGCGCCACGACCTCTGCGCCGAAGGAGACGGTGCCGCCTCCGGCGGAACCCCGAGGCGCTTTGACGACGAGGACGAAGTCCGTCGGGCGCACCGGCCGGCCGGGGGAGGGCGTGAGCTCCCAGGCGGGATCCGAGCGGAGCCGGTTGAGCGCGAGTACCTCCTCGTGCCGGGCGGTGTAGGTCCGCTTCTCCGCGCCGCCGAGCTTGAGGATCTTGATCGTGGCCTCCGCGCTGCCGCCGCGCTCGACCTGCTCCCCGGCCTCCTCGCGAGCCGGCTCCATCGCGAACGCGATCGGCGGCGGCCTGCCGCCGTCAGCGGCGAGATTGACCTTCAGCCAGGCCAACCTGATCGTCTCGGGTTCCACCGGGTCGATCGACAGGGTCATGAGAACCGACCAGAAGTCGCTGCCGCCCCGCCGGTCGGCGAGGTGCCTGTCGTCGTCGTCGCGCGACCGCATGCGCGCGAGGTCGGGACCGCCGAGCACGACGCCGGACCTGATCTCCGACGGCGCCGGCGCGCGGGGGGCCATCGGGCGGATCGCCGGGACCGAGACCGTGGTCTGACTGACCAGGCCCAGCTCCGGCAGTTCGATTCTGAACGTGTCCACGGTCACCGCTCCTCATCTCCTCGATAGAACGCGCCCTGTCGCTGACCCGATCCCGCCCCCCTCCGGTGCCTCCCTCAGGGCCGGCACCTTCCACACCGGACCGCTTCTGGTCCTGGCGCTGCTCGGGGGCATCGGCTGGGGTGCGGCGACCTCGGGTCTGCAGACCGTCCTGCCGTACCCGTGGTCCTCGATAGCCAACGCCACCAGCCCCTGGGTCGCCGCAGCCTTCGTCGCCGGACTTCTCGCCCGCCGACCGGTGATCGCAGGCCTCGGCGGCGTGATCGTCTGCGGGGGGGAGACACTGGGCTACTACGGCACCGCAGCGCTGCGCGGCTTCCCGGTCGGGGCGACGGGGGCCGTCTGCCTCGCCGCCTCCGTCGTGGGCGGTCCCGTCTTCGCGGCAGCCGGGTGGCTGTGGCGCCGCAAACCACTTCATCGCGGTGGCGGTCGGGTTCTGCGCCATCGGCGCCTCCCTGGCCACCGGGCTGGGGGCTTCGAGCCGGCAGCTACCCGCCGTACTGAGCTGGTGCCTGTTCACCCTGCCCCTCGGCGCGCTGGGCGAACTGGCGTTCATGAACCTGCTGCTGTGACGACCACGCGGCGACTTGCGCGGAGATGTCGAGGCCGGTCATCGGCCGCGCATAGAGGAAGCCTTGAGCTGCCTCGCATCCCATGGTCATCACCTCCTGATGTTGCTGCTCGGTCTCGACGCCCTCGACGGTGACGCACAATCCCAGCGCGTGTGCCAGGTTGGTCACCGCTGCCACGATGGCGCTGGCGGCCGGGTCGCGGCCGATGTCGGCAACGAAGTCTGCATCGATCTTCACCATGTCGACGGGAAACCGGCGCAGGTATCCCAGCGAGCAGTAGCCGGTCCCGAAGTCGTCCAGCGCCAGTTTCACGCCAAGTGTCTTGAGGTCGGCGAGCACGCTCATCGAGCGGTCGCTGTCCTCGATGAAGATGCCCTCGGTGAGCTCCAGGACCAGGGCCGCCGGGTCCATACCGGTCCTCTCGAGCACCTCCGCCACGGTGGTGCTGAAGCCAACGCCCATCACCTGGCGGGCCGAGACGTTCACCGACACCTCGAGCGGCCGGTCGGGGTGGTCGGTGAGCCACCGGACCCGGTCCCCGCAGCTGCGTTCCAGGACCCAGGCCCCGATCCCGGCGATCAGCCCGTTCTGCTCCGCTATGCCTATCGCGGTCAGGGCTGGGATGAGCCCCTGCCTCGGGTGGTTCCAGCGCAACAGTGCCTCGACGCCGGTGACGAGCCCGTCCGCGGTGCGCACGATCGGCTGGTAGGCGACGTCGAGCTCTGCCCTGGTCAACGCCGACCGCAGGTCCTGCTCGAGGTGGTTGCGGTCGTCGGCCGCCTTGGCCGCCCGCAGATCGATGACCTGATGGACGGCGCCACCCCGGTGCTTTGCCTGGTACATGGCGATGTCCGCATTCGCCACCAGGTCCGTCGAGACGGTCTCGCCGGGCCCGCTGTAGGCGATGCCGACGCTGGCCGTGACGAGAAGCTCCGCGGCGGTGAGGACGAATGGGGCGGCGAAGGACTCCTCGATGCGGGCGGCGAGGAGCTGGACGTCGCTGACGTGGGCCAGGTCCTCGCAGAGGAAGACGAACTCGTCGCCGGAGACGCGCGCCAGGGTGTCACCGGGCCGGACCAGCGAGGAGAGCCGCTGGGCGACGGCGATCAGCAGCTCGTCGCCGACGGAGTGCCCGTAGGTGTCGTTGACGCGCTTGAACCGGTCGAGGTCGGCGAACAGGACCGCCGCCACTGTGTGCGAGCGCTGGGCGCGCTGGGCGGCGTGCTCGAGCCGCTGTTGGAGCAGCACCCGGTTCGGCAGTCCCGTGAGGGCGTCGTGCAGGGCGCTGTGCCGGAACCGCTCGGAGGTCTCCCGGGCCTGATCCCGCGCCTGGGCGTTGAGCAGGTAGGCCGCCGTGACGTCGGCCAGCGTCTGCGCCGCCGACATGTCCTGGGGGTCCAGCGCGCCCGGGGTGTCCCGGTAGAGGTCCAACGCACCCAGCCGGCCGTCGCCGTGCCGCAGCGGAAACGTGAACACAGCCGCCATGCCCGCCGACACCGCGGCCGGGCCGAACTTGGGGTAGCGGCGGTCGGTGACGAGGTCGGAGACCACGACGGCCTCACCCGACTCGTACGCCGTGAGGCACGGTCCCTCCCCGAGCTCGGTCTGCAACCGCTCGAAGCGCAGCGCGGCCTCATCGGACGCCGCGACGTACTGCGGCGCCATGCCCGGCGCGATCAGCGTGACGCCCGCCCCCGTCACCGACAGGATCGCGACGATCCGCTCCACCAGGTGATCCAGGATCCCCTGGATGGGGAAGTCGGTGACCAGGGTGCGCGCGAAGTCGCTGAGCACCCACGACAGCTTGTCCTCGTGAACCACAGGCCCGTCCCCGCACACTATGACGTGGCCCGCGGGGGTCTGGACGGAACACGCCCATGAGGGCACCTAACGTACACCACCAGTTACTACCTGTATGTTTCCCAGGTTCGCCTGACGTCGGGGTTCCGTTCCCTTCCGGCCTTTCTGGCAGGGTGCGGGCATGACGGTTCGGCTGGTGGCGCTGCTGCGCGGCATCAACGTCGGTAGGAACAAGCGGGTCGCGATGGCGGACCTCCGCGGGCTGCTCACCGGCCTCGGGTACGCCGAGGTGACGACGTACCTGCAAAGCGGCAACGCCGTCTTCCGGTGCTCCGCCAAGGCCGCGTCGACCGCCGCGACCGACATCGAGCGGGCCGTCGGCTCCGACCTGGGCGTGGCCTGTCGGGTGGTCGTGCGAACCGCCGGCGAGCTCGCCGCGGCGATCGCCGCCGACCCTCTGCTCGACGTCGTCACCGACCCGGCCAAGCACCTGGTCGGCTTCCTCGCCGGCGACCCCGATCCGGCCGGTGCCCGGGCGCTGGCCGCCCTCGACGTGGCGCCGGATCGAATCCGGCTGGTGGGCCGGCACGTCTACCTGTGGTGCCCGGCCGGCCTGCTCGCCTCCCCGCTGAGCGCGGCGGGCTGGGAACAGCCGCTCAAGGTGGCCTTGACCAGCCGCAACTGGAACACCGTGACGAAGGTCGCCGCCCTGGCCGGTGTGGCGGTCCAGGCGCCGGACCGGTGACACCGGCCGGTCGGGCGAACCTTGCCCGGACCAGCCTCGGCGGTGCACGCTGTCAGCCATGACCGAGGCGACCAACCGCAGCCCGTACGCCGTGGAGCTGGCCGCGCTGGTTGCCAGTGTGCGGGTCCCCTGGGACGCCCAGGTCGTGGACCGGCCCGACCGGGGCGCACCGAACCTTCCGACGAGTGAGGACGAGGCGTACCGCCAGCTCCGGCTCGCCGGTGGCGGGTGAGCGAGCCGACGCGGGTGCAGGGACCGGACGCGCCCGACGTGGCCGCCCGAGCCAGGCTGCTGCCCGAGGAGCAGGCCGCCGGCAGCGACGACCCGAAGGCCCAGGCCCGGGCGATCCTCGAGGACTCGTTGCTGCGCACCGAGGTGCCGGACGCAGCTGCGAACACGCAGGTCGAGCACCGACGCTCGGCGGACACCGTCTGATCCCGGGTCGGCTACGCCGGCCCGGTCGGCTTCGGTGAAGATGGGCGGATGTCCACCGACGCGCTGACCCCACCGACCTACGCCGACCCGACGCAGCGCTGGCAGGAGCGGTTCCGCGCCGCCCGCACCAGCCTGCCGCAGTGGGCCAGGGACGCGCCGGACCACAACGTCTACGTCAGCAACGCCAGCGGCACCTTCGAGGTCTACGCCTGGGACCGTGGGGCCGGGACGCATCGGCAGGTCACCGACCGCCGGAACGGCACCTCCGGTGCGGCGCTCGACGCGGCCGGCGGGCACGTCTGGTGGTTCGCCGACACCGACGGGGACGAGTTCGGGGTCTGGATGCGACAGCCGTTCGCCGGCGGTCGGGACGAGCCGGCCACCGGGCTGGCA
>JBBSHH010000063.1:0-14299 GCA_038253225.1 Mycobacteriales bacterium
CTGGTGCTGTTCGGCTCGAAGAAGCTGCCCGGCGCCGCCCGCTCCCTGGGCCAGTCGCTGCGCATCTTCAAGGCCGAGACCCGGGGGCTGCACGAGGACGACAAGCACCCGGCCCGCACCACCGAGATGTCCCGGGTGCTGCCGCCGCCGGTCGCCACCCCGCCCACCGCGCTGTCGGACGGCCCCGGGCTCTCGGACCGCACCGGGCTGTCCGACGGCACGACGGTCAACGGGCAGCCGCTGCGCGCCGACCGTGAGCGTACCGAGCTCCGCTAACCGCGGGACCGGCCGGCCGAGGCTGGCGCGGTGAACCTGGCGCTGCCCGGACGCCGGGCCGGTGCGGTTCGGCGGGACCCGGACGGGCGGATGACGCTCGTCGAGCACCTCTACGAGCTGCGCAGCCGGCTGTTCCGGGCGTTGCTCGCCTTCGCCGCCGGCATGATCATCGCGTTCATCTTCTACCAGCCGCTGTTCCATTGGCTGACCCGTCCGTACTGCCAGCTTCCGGCCGCCCACCGGCTCGACGCCGCTCACCGGCTCGGTGGCGACCAGTGCCTGCTGACCGTGACCGGTGTCTTCGACGCCTTCTCGGTCCGGCTCAAGGTGTCGATGCTGTGCGGCTCGGTGCTCTCCGCGCCGGTCTGGCTCTACCAGCTGTGGTCGTTCATCACCCCCGGCCTGCACCGCAACGAGCGGCGCTGGGCGCTGACCTTCGTCGGCACCTCGCTCGCGCTGTTCGGGCTCGGGGCGAGCTTCGCCTACCTCACGCTGCCCAAGGGGCTGGCGTTCCTGCTGAGCTTCGCCTCGGGCGACGTCATCCCGCTGATCACGATCGACCGGTACCTCGGTTTCGTGCAGGCGATGCTGCTCGTGTTCGGCATCTCCTTCGAGTTCCCGCTGCTCGTCGTGCTGCTGAACCTGACCGGTCTGGTCAGCGCCGAGAAGCTGCGCGGCTGGCGACGGATGGAGATCTTTCTCGTGTTCGTCTTCGCCGCATTCATCACCCCCAGCGGCGACCCGTTCTCGATGACCGCGATGGCCGTACCGATGTGCGTGTTCTACGAAGTCGCGCTGCTCGTGGCGAAGCGACATGACCGACGGGTCGCCCGCCGCGACGCCGAGCTCGGCCTCGACGGCGTCGCCCTCGACGAGGTATCGCCGCTGCCGCCGGTGCCGCCGGACCGGGACGACGACCAACCGACCGACCGGGACGAGATCGCCCGGCTGCGCTGACCGGTGGGCCCGCCGCCGCCGGCCCCCCACGTAGCCTGGCCGGCATGGCCAGTCCGGCGGAGCGCTACGCCGCGGCCCGGCAGCGGGCCGCCGCCCCCGTCCTGGCGGCGTTCGCCGCCGGCTACCCGTTCGGCCTCGACCCCTTCCAGCTGACGGCGTGCCGCGCCCTGGAGGGCGGCGAGGGCGTGCTGGTCGCCGCGCCGACCGGTGCCGGCAAGACCGTCGTCGGTGAGTTCGCGGTCGAGCTGGCGCTCGCCGCCGGACGCAAGTGCTTCTACACCACCCCGATCAAGGCGCTGTCCAACCAGAAGTACGCCGACCTCGTCGCCCGGCACGGCGAGGCCTCGGTGGGCCTGCTGACCGGCGACAACGCCGTCAACGGGGACGCGCCGGTGGTGGTGATGACCACCGAGGTGCTGCGCAACATGCTCTACGCGGGGTCGCCGGGGCTGCGTGGGCTCGGCTACGTGGTGATGGACGAGGTGCACTACCTCTCCGACCGCTACCGCGGCGCGGTCTGGGAGGAGGTGATCATCCACCTGCCGGCGGAGGTCCGGCTGGTGTCGCTGTCGGCGACCGTGTCGAACACCGAGGAGTTCGCCGACTGGCTCGTCACCGTCCGTGGCCACACCCGGGTCGTCGTCGAGGAGCACCGGCCGGTACCGCTCTGGCAGCACGTGCTGGTCGGCTCCCGGCTCTACGACCTGTTCGTCGACGACGCGCACACCACCGTCAACCCGGCACTGTTGCGACTGGCGCGCGAGGAGGCCCGATTCGCCCCGACCGGGCGACCGGTGCGCGGGCGCCCGCGCGGCCGGGGCTACCTGGCCGGCCGGGCCGAGGTGGTCGAGACGCTGGCCTCCGCCGCCCTGCTGCCGGCGATCACGTTCATCTTCAGCCGGGTCGGCTGCGACGCCGCGGTGCTGCAGTGCCTGCGAGCCGGGCTGCGGCTCAACAGCCCGGCCGAGCGCGACGAGGTGCGCCGGCACGTCGAGGCGCGCACCGCCGACCTGCCGGACGAGGACCTCGCCGTCCTCGGCTACTGGGAGTGGCTGGAGGCGCTGGAGCGCGGCGTGGCCGCCCACCACGCCGGGATGCTGGCGACGTTCAAGGAGATCGTGGAGGAGCTCTTCGTCCGTGGCCTGGTTCAGGCCGTGTTCGCCACCGAGACGCTCGCGCTCGGGATCAACATGCCGGCCCGGTCGGTGGTGCTGGAGAGGTTGACGAAGTGGAACGGCGATACCCACGCCGACGTGACCGCGGGGGAGTACACCCAGCTCACCGGCCGCGCCGGCCGGCGCGGCATCGACGTGGAGGGCCACGCGGTCGTGCTGTGGACCCCTGGGCTCGACCCGGCGGCGGTGGCCGGTCTGGCCTCGACGCGCACCTACCCGCTCCGGTCGAGCTTCCGGCCGTCGTACAACATGGCGGTCAACCTCGTCGGCACCGTCGGCCGGGACCGGGCCCGAACCCTGCTGGAGTCCTCGTTCGCCCAGTTCCAGGCCGACCGAGCGGTGGTCGGGCTGGCCCGCCAGGTCGGCCGCAACACCGAGGCGCTCGCGGCGTACGCCGCGGAGATGGTCTGCGACCTCGGTGACTTCGCCGAGTACGCCGCGTTGCGGCGCGCGCTGCGGGACCTGGAGGCGCGCCTGGCCCGGGAGGGGGCGGCCGCGCGGCGGGTCGACGCGGTGGAGTCGCTGGAGCGGCTCCGGCCCGGGGACGTGATCCGGGTGCCGGCCGGCCGCCGGTCCGGGCTGGCGGTGGTGCTCGACCCCGGCGTGGTCGGGCTGGACGGGCCGCGGCCGACCGTGCTCACCTACGACCGGCAGGTCAAGCGGCTGTCCACGGTCGACTTCCCGCTGCCGGTGCAGCCGCTGGCCCGGCTGCGGGTGCCGAAGTCGTTCAACCCCCGCTCGCCGCAGTCCCGCCGGGACCTGGCGTCCTCGCTGCGCAGCGCCGAGGTCGCCGACGCCGTGCCCGGCGCCGGTCGCGGCCGGGCACCGGCCGGTGCGGACCCGGAGAGCGCCCGGCTGCGGTCCCGGCTGCGGGCGCACCCCTGTCACCGCTGCCCGGACCGGGACGCCCACGCCCGCTGGGCCGAGCGGCACCAGCGGTTGGAGCGGGACACGGAGGCGGTGCAGCGGCGGGTAGAGAGTCGGACGAACACGATCGCGCGCACGTTCGACCGGGTGTGCCGGCTGCTCGGCGAGCTCGGCTACCTGGCCGGTGGCACCGTCACGCCCGCCGGCGAGCGGCTGGCCCGGATCTACAGCGAGGCCGACCTGCTGGCCGCGGAGTGCCTACGCCTCGGGCTGTGGGAACCGCTCAGCCCGGCCGAGCTGGCTGCCTGCGTCTCCACGCTGGTGTTCGAGGCCCGCCGGCCCGATGACGCGTCGCCGAAGGTGCCCGGCGGCGCCGCCCGGGCCGCGCTGGCCGAGATGGCGAGGTTGTGGGGCCGGCTGGAGGAGCTGGAGGCCGAGCACTCGCTGGCCTTTCTGCGCGAGCCGGATCTCGGCTTCGCCTGGGCGGCCTACCGGTGGGCGAGCGGTCACCGGCTCGACGTCGTTCTCGGCGACGCCGAGCTGGCGGCCGGCGACTTCGTGCGCTGGGTCAAGCAGCTGATCGACCTGCTGGACCAGCTCGGCGACGTGGCCGACCCCGACACCCGGGTGGCGGCGACGGCCCGGGTGGCGGTCACCGCGCTGCGGCGCGGCGTAGTGGCGTACTCCTCGCTCGCCTGACCGGCCGGCCCGGCGAGGTGCGCTCAGCTGGCCGCGCTGTCGGGGCCGTCCTGCACCCGGAACCACACCCGCTTGCCGGTCGGCACCGGCTCGGTGCCCCACGACGAGGCCAGCGCCTCGATCAGGTGCAGCCCGCGGCCCGACTCGGAGTCCACCTCGACCGGGCGGGCAACCGGCATCCGGTCGTTGCCGTCCAGGACCTCGACCTCGACCCCGCCGACGGTGCGGTGCATCCGCAGCTCCGCGCCGCTGCGGGCGTGCCGGAGCGCGTTCGTGACCACCTCGCTGACCAGCAGCACGACGGTCTCGGCCAGCGCCCCGAGCTCCCATCGCTGCAAGGTGTCGGCGGCGAAGTTGCGGGCCACGCGTACCACCGCCAGATCGCCGGGCAGCGACAGCTCGGCGATCGACCCGACCGGTCGGGCGGCGCCGATCCCGGGGCGGATGGCCAGAAGCGCCACGCCGGTGCCGGCCCGGGCCGCCGGTCCGGCGAGCACCGCCAGCCGTTCGAGCACGGCCGCCGGCGCCGCCGCCCCCGCCCCGGACGCGCCGGCCGGGTCCGGCGTGGTCGGGGGGTGAGTCGCGTCGTGCGGGTGCGGGTCGATCCCGGGCGTATGCAGCACCAACGTCGCGCCCGCCGGAACCCGGGCCCGCCGCTCGACCGGTTCGTCCTCAACCGCCCAGCCGCCGTCCGGCGCACCTACGGCCACCGGTTCGACCCGCCCGTCCGGGAAACACAGCACGGGCGGCGGAGAGTGGTAGCCGGCGTAGCGCAGCTCACCGCTGCCGGGGTCGAGCACCGCCGCGAGCCACGACCCGCGCACCGGCGGGGGTAGCCCGCCCAGCAGCTCCCCGAGACAGCTGCCGGTCTTGGCGGGGGACAGGTCGAGCAACGCGTACGCGCGCACCGCGTCCCGCAGCGAACCGGCGACCCCGGCAGCGTCTTCGGGGCCGTCCACCTCGCCGACGACGAGGCCGATCCGCCCCCGTCCGCGCCGGGACACGTCGGTCCAGGCGGTGCCGGACCGCCGGCCGGCGGGTATCACCCGGTCGGCGTAGTCGGTCCCGGTGAGGTCGGCCGCCGGCGTGCCGGAGGCCAACGGGGCCGGCGGCGACGGGACCGGGGTGACCACCGCGACTGCCCCGCGGCCCGCCGCGGCGGCGCCCTCGACCGGGTAGCAGCTCAGTCGCCACCGGCCGGCTGGGGCGCCCGGCACCTCCAGGTCGCGGACCGGCTGCCCGGAGGCGAGCACGCGCTGCAGGGTCGGCAGCAACCGGGCACCGACCGCCGGCCGCAGGTCGAGCAGGTCTCGTCCGTCGACGGCCTGGCGTGCCCCCGCACCGCCGGTCAGCTCCCACAGCGCCGGGTTGGCCAGCACGCACCGCAGCCGGGCGTCGAAGCAGGCGAGCCCGACCGGGGCATGCGCCACCAGGGCGTCGACCAGACCGCTCGGCAACGGTGGTGGGTCACCAGGCGGCACTGCCTCGCCGGTCGCGGAGGGGGGCACGGCAGCTCCCGTCCGTCGGGGTTCGCCGGTAGCGAGATCGCGGCTACCGGCCCGGTTACGCAGGAGAAATGCCCCCCTCCGCAGCGTCTAGTCCTCTGTGGGCGCCGGCGGATCAGCCGGCGGCGGTCGCAGTCAACGCGGTCAGCAGCCGGTTGAGGGCGCCGTCGAGGCCCCAGCGTTCGGACAGCGCGACGAGCTGCGCGGGTCGCGCCGGCGTCGCCGGCAACCGGTCGTCGTAGTCCGGAAGCGGCACGTCAGGCGCCACCCGTACCACCGCCCGGGCCGCCTCGAGGTAGTCGCGGGCTGCGAGCAGCCGGGCGCGGGTGCCGGCCGGGAAGCCGTCGTCGTCCCCACCGGCCAGCGCCGCGGTCATCCCGGCGAGCGAGCCGAACCGGGTCAGCAGCGCCGCCGCCCCGCGGGGGCCGATGCCGGCCACGCCCGGCAGCCCGTCGCTGGGGTCCCCGCGCAGCAGCGCGAAGTCGGCGTAGGACCGGGCCGGGACCCCGTAGCGCCGGGTCACCTCCGCCTCGTCGATGACCTCCAGCCGGCCGACCCCCCGGGCGGTGTAGAGGACCCGGACCGGCAGGTCGTCGCGGACCAGCTGGAACAGGTCCCGGTCGCCGGTGACGATGTCCACCGGACCGGCCGCCGCCAGCGCCAACGTGCCGATGACGTCATCCGCCTCGTAGCCGGCGACGCCGACGCGGGCCAGCCCGACCGCGTCGAGCACCTCCTCGATGATCGGCACCTGCGGGCGAAGCTCGTCCGGGCTGGACTCGCCGCCGTCCGGCCCGAGCCGGTGCGCCTTGTACGACGGCAGCGCCGCCACCCGCCACGCCGGCCGCCAGTCCGCGTCCATGCACGCCACCAGCCGGCTCGGCCGGTAAACGCTCACCAGCCGGGCGATGAAGTCGAGCAGCCCGCGCACCGCGTTGACGGGCGTCCCGTCCGGCGCGGTGACGGTCGTCGGCACGCCGTAGAAAGCCCGGAAGTACAGCGAGGCGGTGTCCAGCAACAGCAGCTTGTCGCGCGACGCAGCCGGCATGGCCGCAGCATCCCAGTCCGGAGGCCCGGTGCACCGGCCGAGCGGTGGGGGGAACGGGGCACCTCGCATCGGCACCGAGGCCGGAGCCGGCTGGGTGGCGGGGCACTACCCTGGCGCCCGCACCGGCGACGTCGCCGGTGCGAAGGCCGCCAGGAGGACCCCGATGCCGGTCGAGCGATCGCTGCCCAGCCCGGAGGCGGCGGCGCTGCTGGAGCTGACGCGGGAGATAGCCGCCGCCGAGCTGGCCCCGCGGGCCGCGGAGATGGAGGCCAGCGCCACGTTCCCGCGGGAGGTGTTCCGGACCCTCGGCAAGGCCGGGCTGTTGAGCCTTCCCTACCCGGAGGACTACGGCGGTGGCGCCCAGCCCTACGAGGTCTACCTGCAGGTGCTCGAGGAGCTGGCGGCCGGCTGGCTCACGGTCGGGATGGGCGTCAGCGTGCACACCCTGGCCTGCTATCCGCTGGCCGCGCACGGCACCGCGGAGCAGCGGGAGCGCTGGCTGCCCGAGATGCTCGGCGGCGAGCTGCTCGGCGCCTACTGCCTGTCCGAGCCGGAGTCCGGCTCGGACGCCGCTGCCCTGACTACGCGGGCGGTGCGGACCCGGGCGGAGTACGTCGTCAGCGGCACCAAGTCGTGGGTGACGCACGCCGGCGTCGCGGACTTCTACAACGTCATGGTGCGGACCTCTGACGACGGCCCGCGCGGGATCTCCACACTGCTGGCCGACGCGGACACGCCGGGCCTGCGACCGCAGCGGCCGGAGCGCAAGATGGGTCTGCGCGGCTCCACCACCGCGCAGGTCGTGCTCGACCAGGCGCGGATACCCGCCGACCGGTTGATCGGCCGGGAGGGCGGCGGGTTCGGGATCGCGCTGGCGGCGCTGGACAGCGGCCGGCTCGGTATCGCGGCCTGCGCGGTCGGGCTGGCTCAGGCCGCGCTGGACGAGGCGGTGCGCTACGCCCGGCAGCGGCGTCAGTTCGGCCGCGCCATCGTGGAGTTCCAGGGTGTGAGTTTCATGCTGGCCGACATGGCGACCGGGGTGGCCGCGGCCCGGTCGCTCTACCTCGACGCGGCTCGACGCCGGGACGCCGGCCGGCCGTTCGGCGCGCAGGCGGCCATGGCCAAGCTGTTCGCGACCGACGCGGCTATGCGCGTCACCACCGATGCCGTCCAGGTTCTCGGCGGCTACGGGTACGTCGCCGACTACCCGGTGGAGCGCTACATGCGCGAGGCGAAGGTCCTGCAGATCCTCGAAGGGACCAATCAGGTGCAGCGGATGGTCATCGGCCGGGCGCTGGTCCGGGGCTGAGCGGCCGGGCCGCGCTGGTCCCTCCGCGGGTACCCTCGACGATCGTGGAGGACCTCGACCGGGAGATCGTCCGGCAGCTCGCGGCGGACGGACGGATGAGCTTCACCGACCTCGCGCGAGCGACCGGCCTGTCGGTCTCGGCGGTGCACCAGCGGGTCCGCCGGCTCGAGCAGCGCGGCGTGATCTGCGGGTACGCCGCGGTCGTCCCGCCCGAGGCCGTCGGCCTGCCGCTGACCGCGTTCGTATCGATCAAGCCGATCGACCCGAGCGCCCCGGACGACGCCCCCGAGCGGCTCCGGCACCTGCCCGCGATCGAGGCGTGTCACAGCGTCGCCGGCGAGGAGAGCTACATCCTCAAGGTGCGGGTCTCCGAGCCGGCCGCGCTGGAGTCGCTGCTGCAGGAGATCCGCGCCGCGGCGAACGTGTCCACCCGGACGACCGTTGTGCTCAGCACGCCGTACGAGGCGCGACCACCACGGGTATGACCCGGTCCCGCTGCCGCACCGGAGGGTCCCCGCGGGGCGCTGGCGCCGGCGCGGCCGTTCGGGCAGGGTGCTCGCAGGACATCTCTCCCGAACGACCCGAGATTCCGCTGACCGTGCGCTGCCCCGCCGCACCCCGGCGTGCTGCCGTCGCCCTCCCCGGGACCGGTCACACCCGGTGATCCTCGTCCTCGGCGAGGTCCTGGTCGACCTTGTCGCCGACCCCGCCGACCCCCGCCGGCTCACCGCCCACCCCGGGGGCGGCCCGGCGAACACCGCCGTCGCGCTGGCCAGGCTCGGCACCCCGGTCGGCTTCGCCGGCCGGCTCGCGACCGGCGGGTTCGGGCCGATGCTGCGAGAACACCTCCGTGACAACGGCGTCGACCTGCGCGCGGCCGTCCCGGCGGCCGAGCCGGCCACCCTGGCCCTCGTCCAGGTGGACGGGGCGGGCGGTGCGCGGTACGAGTTCTACACCGAGGGCACCGCCGACTGGCAGTGGAGCGCCGCCGAGCTGTCCGACCAGCCCGCGGCCGGGGTGACCGCCATCCACACCGGGTCGCTGGCGATCGCCCAGGCCCCGGGCTCGGCGGTGATCGCCGCGCTGCTGGGGCGGGCCGCGGGTGCGGTCACGGTGTCGCTGGACCCGAACGTGCGGCCGGCGCTGATCGGCGACCGGGACGTCTACCGGTCCGACCTGGAGCGCTGGGTCGGTCGATCCGACCTGGTGAGGGTCAGTGCGGAGGACCTCGCCTGGGTGTATCCGCGGCGGGGCTGGGCCGAGGTGGCGGCCGAGTGGCTCCGGCTCGGCCCGTGGCTGGTGGTCGTCACCCGGGGTGGTGACGGGGTGTACGCGCTCACCGCCGACGTCACGGTCGAGCGCGCGGCGGTGCCGGTGACGGTCGTCGACACCGTCGGCGCCGGCGACTCGTTCACCGCCGGGCTGCTGGACCGGTTGCACCGGGGCGGGCGGCTGGGACCGGGCCGGCTCGCTGGGCTGACCGCGGCGGAGCTCTCGGCGGCGCTCGACTTCGCCGCCCGCGTGGCCGCCGTGACCTGCGGCCGGGCCGGCGCGGACCCCCCGACGCGGGCCGAGCTGGAGAGCGGCTAAGCGGGTTGGGTCAGCCCGGCGCGACCGGTGCTGACGGCGCCCAGAGACCTGCATGCGCCGGCCGGGAGGGCGACCCGGCCGCGCGGTCGGGTGGCGGGCCGGTCGAGGCGCGCACGACCAGTCGGGTAGGCAGCGTCATCTGCGGCGGGTCGTCGTCGTCGCGCCGGTCGATCGCGTCGAGCAGGAGCGTCGCGGCCAGCACGCCCTGCTCCCGGACCGGCTGCGCGACCGTCGTGAGGTCGAGCAGGTCGGACATCTCGTGGTCGTCGAAGCCGACGACGGAGACGTCGCGCGGCACCCGCAGGCCGCATCGGCGCGCCGTCCGCAGCGCCCCGAGCGCCATCTCGTCGCTCTCCGCGAAAACCCCGGTGGGGGGGTCCGGCAGGGCCAGCAGGTCTGCCATCGCCTGTGCCCCCTCCGTGAGCCCCCAGTGCCCGGTAACGTCCAGGGCCGGGTCGACGGGCAGGCCGGCGGCCGTGAGAGCGGCCTGGTAACCGACCCGACGGTCCACCGGGGCGGTGAAGTGCATCCGCTCGTCGGCCCGGGCCGAGATCAGCGCGACCCGCTCGTGGCCGAGCGCCAGCAGGTGGCGCACCGCCTTGGTCGCCCCTTCGACGTCATCGATCCGCACCCCGGCGAAGCCCGGCACGGTCGAGCCGACCAGCGCCACCGGCACGTCGAGCCCGCGCAGCTGGGCGATCTCCTCGCCCTGCAGCGGCAGCGCGATGACGATGACCGCGTCGACCCGGCGACGTAGCGGCAACCGGTCGAAGAACCGCAGCCGGCCGGCCTCACCGCCGAGGTTGTACAGCAACAGGTCGAAGCCGTTGTCCCGCAGGACCGCCTCGGTCCCGGCCACGACCTGGCTGAAAAACCACCGGGTCACGTACGGCACCACGACCCCGACGGTGCGGGTGCGTCCGCTGGCGAGGCTCGAGGCGGTGGGGGAGGCGGTGTAGGACAGCTCGGCGGCAGCCCGCTGCACCCGCTCCCGGGTGCCGGTGGACACGTTGGGCAGCCCGCGCAGCGACCGCGAGACGGTGGCGATGGACACACCGGCGAGGCGCGCGACGTCGGAGATGCTCGCAGCCATCGGAGCTCGTTTCGGGTCAGAGCCGGACGCTCGGCACGGTAGCCGCGCAGGTCCGCGGGTGCAATCGCTTGCAGGCCGGCGTGCGTGTCGTCGTCCGAGCGTCGCGGGCCTGAGCGCGGGGAGATAACTAGCCGGTCACGATTTGTCGCCAGCCGGACGTCTGGTCTTTCGCTCCCGCGGCGGGCCGTAATACTTTGCGCGAAACCCCGCCAGACCACCGCGCCGTACGCCGGCGCGAGGTCTCCGGTGGGGCCGCCCCGGGCCGCGACCGTCGCGCTCGGGGGTGTCCGGCCAGCGCCGGGCCACAGCAGTCGAAGGAGGAGCATGACTCTCAGCAGGAGAGGGGCGCAGTTCGCCGCGGTCGGCATGACCGTGGCGCTGGCCGCCGCCGCGTGTGGGGGCAGCAGCAACAACAACGCGGGTGGCGGTGGCAACAAGGGGACGACCAAGCCCAGCGGCAAGGCGGGCGGCACGCTCAACCTCTTGATGAGTGCCGACTTCGAGCACCTGGACCCGCAGCGCACCTACGTCGTGGACTCGTCCGACTTCAGCCGGCTGTTCGCCCGGACGCTGACGACGTACAAGCCGGTCGCGGGCAAGGAGGGCACGAAGGTCGTGCCCGACCTGGCCACCGACCTCGGCAAGTCGAGCGACGGTGCCAAGACCTGGACGTTCACGCTGCGCGACGGGGTCAAGTTCCAGGACGGCACGCCGATCACCTCCAAGGACGTCAAGTACGGCACCGAGCGGTCGTTCTCCGACCAGCTGCCCGAGGGCGCGCCCTACGCCCGGCAGTACCTCGACTGCGCCGGGTACAAGGGTCCCTACAAGGACCCGAGCGGCCAGGGCTGCTCGGCGATCACGACGCCGGACGACAAGACGATCGTGTTCAAGCTCAACAAGCCGGTCGGTGACTTCGCCTACACCGTCGCGCTGCCGGTCTTCTCCCCGGTTCCCAAGGCCAAGGACACCGGCGTCAACTACGACAACATGCCGTTCAGCTCGGGCCCGTACAAGTTCCAGACCTACCAGCGCGGCAAGAAGATCGTCATGGTCCGCAACACCGCCTGGGACAAGAAGACCGACAAGATCCGCGGGGCGTTCCCCGACCAGATCGTCGTCACCGAGGGCCTGGACCCGGCCATCATCGACCAGCGGCTCATCGCCGACTCCGGCCCGGACCAGACCGCGATCGACCTGGACACCACGGTCGCGCCGGAGAACCTCGCCAAGGTCCTCAACGTGCCTACCGTGAAGTCGCGGTCGGCGGAGGGCTTCGACAACTGCAACCGCTACATCGGGCTGAACACCAAGAAGGGCCCGATGGCGAATGTCAAGGTCCGCCAGGCGGTCAACTACGCGATCAACAAGGAGTCCTACCGCACTGCTCGCGGTGGCCCGAGTGCCGGTGATTACGCCAGCACGATCGTCGTGCCGTCGCTGCCGGGGTACAAGAACTTCAACCTCTACCCGGCGCCCCCCACCGGCGACCCGGCCAAGGCCAAGCAGCTGCTGGCCGACGCCGGCTACCCGAACGGCTTCACCGCCACCCTGAAGACCACCAACAAGGGCAAGGGCGTCACCACCGCCGCCGCCGTCCAGGAGGCGCTCGGCAAGGTCGGGATCAAGGTGAACATCGACCAGGTCGACGCCTCGGTCTACTACACCGAGATCGGTGACACCAAGAAGGAGCCGGAGATGGTGTTCTACGGCTGGTGCCCGGACTGGCCGTCGGCCAGCACGGTCCTGCCGGTCCTGTTCGACGGCCGGAACATCCAGCCGCAGGGCAACAACAACATCTCCCAGTACAACAGCCCGGCGTTCAACGCCCTGATGGACAAGGCGGCGGCCGAGACCGACGCGACCAAGCAGGCGGAGATCTATAGCGAAGCGGACCAGCTGGCGATGAAGGACGCGCCGATCGTGCCGCTACTGAACAGCAAGTCGCTCATCCTGCACGGATCGAAGGTCAAGGGCGCCTACTTCATGGAGGCGCTCGGCGGGGTCTGGGACGTGGTGTCGCTCAGCGTCGCCTAGCCCCCGCCGACGTTCGCACCGGCACGACCGGGTGGGAACGCGTGATCGGCATCGCACCGGGCCCCGGAGGTCACCGACCTCCGGGGCCCGGTGCCGTTCCCGGGCCGGAACGGCCACCCGCCCGGGGGAGGAGTCTTCCCCTGCCGGGCACCCGTGCCTAGGGTGTGCGGCCAGGCAGTGTTGAAACCGTTATTAGCCGCGGCCCGAGATCACTGGCGCCGCCCTCGGGGGCGTGGCAGTCTTCCTCCCGGACCGGGCGCCGAACCGACCGGTTCGAGCCCACACGATCAGCCGCAGAACCGTCGCCCGCCCGGGCGACACGTCGCACGAAGGAGCTCACATGGCGCGGATGCCCGTCCTGGCTGGCGCGGTCGCGGTGGCAGCCGCGCTCGTCGCCTCCGGTTGTGGAGGACCCAGTAGCAGCGGCAGCAGCGGCGGCGGGGGTGGGACGGGGGATTTCACCTACGTCCAGGGCAAGGACTCCAGCGGCCACCTGCCGCAGATCCTGGCCCAGTGGAACTCGGCCCACCCGAAGGAGAAGGTCAAGCTCCTGGAGCTCTCCGACCAGGCTGACGCGCAGCGGGCCTCGATGGTCCAGAACTTCCAGGCCCGTAACAGCGCCTACGACGTCGTTAGCGTCGACGTGGTGTGGACCGCCGAGTTCGCCGCCCGCGGCTGGCTCGCGAAGCTCGACAAGAGTCAGTTCGCGCTCGACACCTTCCTCAAGCCGACCATCGAGCCGGCGATGTTCAACGGCGCCCTGTACGCCGCGCCGGTGACCTCCGACGGCGGGATGCTGTACTACCGCAAGGACCTCGTCCCGACCGCACCCAAGACCTGGGCCGAGCTGATCGCCGACTGCGCGATCGCGAAGAAGAACAACATGAACTGCTACGCCGGCCAGTTCGCGCAGTACGAGGGCCTGACGGTCAACGCGTCCGAGGCGATCAACTCCACCGGCGGTGAGATTCTCAAGAACGACGGCAAGGACGTCGCCGTCGACACCCCCGAGGCGCGCAAGGGCCTGGACTTCCTGGTCAACGGCTTCAAGCAGGGCTACATCCCCAAGGAGGCCATCACCTACAAGGAGGAGGAGAGCCGGCGCGCGTTCCAGTCCGGCAAGCTGCTCTTCCTGCGCAACTGGCCCTACGTCTACGGTCTGGCCAACACTGCGGGCCCCGACTCCAAGATCGTCGGAAAGTTCGCGGTTGCCCCGCTGCCCGGTCCGGACGGCGTCGGCGCCTCCACGCTGGGCGGCCACAGCGCGGCGATCAGCAAGTTCTCGAAGAAGCAGAAGTCGGCCACGAAGTTCCTCAAGTGGCTGACCAGCCCCGCGATCCAGAAGCAGTTCCTTTCCCTTCAGTCCAACGCTCCGGTCATCGCCTCGGTCTACGACGACCCCGGGCTCGTCAAGCAGTTCCCGTACCTGCCGGTGCTCAAGCAGAGCATCGAGAACGCCAAGAGCCGCCCGGTGACGCCGAACTACAACGCGGTGACGCTCGCGATCGAGAAGAACGTCTACGAGGCGCTGCAGGGACGTAAGAGCACGGACCAAGCCATCAGCGACATGGCGAAGGACCTCAAGCAAGCCATCAGCGGCACGTGACCGGAGGAGTACGACAGGGAGGCGAGTTGTGGCTACCGACACCGTAGAACCCGGGGTCGCGGGGGGGCCCCGCGGGGGCCCGCCGCCCGCGGCCCCCGGGGGCGGCCGGCGCGCGGCCCCGGCCGCCCCCCGGGGGC
>JBBSHH010000064.1:0-14162 GCA_038253225.1 Mycobacteriales bacterium
CCGGGGCCGCGCAGTCGGTCAAGGCGCAGTTCGTGCTCGACGCGGTCGCGCAGAAGGAACAGTTGGGCGTCAGCGAGCCGGAGCTCAGCGAGTTCGTCGTCAGCCGGGCCCAGCGGGCCGGGGTAGCGCCGGACGCCTACGCCCAGTCCCTGGTCGAGGGCGGCCAGCTCGGCGCGCTGATGGGGGAGGTGCTGCGGGGCAAGGCGCTGGCCGTCGTCCTCGAGAACGCCACCGTCACCGACGCCTCCGGACGTCCGGTCGACCTCAACGCGCTCCGCGCGGAGACCGACCCGGCGTCGGCGGAGGACGACGAGACCGGGGTCGAGAGCGAGCCCGAGGCCGGCGGACCGGCGGACGCCACCCGGACGGAGTAACCCAGCCCGGCAAATCCGTGCTCAGCGTGCGCCAAGAGCGAACAGCCTCCGTCGGAGGAAGGCCGGTCGCGGCCGTCGGGTTAGGGTCGGCACAGGTCAACATCACCCCACCCCGACCTCGACTGATGCAGGTGACGCCGTGACGCTTCACACCCCCGGCCTGGTCGTTCCGTCCGACCGGCTCCCCAGCAACACCGGGATGAGCCTCGACGACTCCGTCTTCAACCGGCTGCTCAAGGAGCGGATCATCTTCCTCGGCTCCGTGGTCGAGGATCAGATGGCCAACACCATCTGCGCGCAGCTGCTGCTGCTCACCGCCGAGGACCCCGGCCGCGACATCTACATCTACATCAACTCACCCGGCGGCTCGATCTCGGCCGGCATGGCGATCTACGACACCATGCAGTACGTCGAGAACGACGTCGCCACCGTCGCCATGGGCATGGCGGCCTCGATGGGACAGTTCCTGCTCTGCGCCGGCACCCCCGGCAAGCGGTACGCCCTGCCGTCCGCGCGGGTCATGATGCACCAGCCCTCCGGCGGCATCGGTGGAACCGCCTCCGACATCGCGATCCAGGCCGAGCAGATGCTCTACGTGAAGCGGACCATGCAGGAGCGGATCGCCTTCCACACCGGCCAGACCGTGGAGCAGATCGAGCGGGACTCCGACCGCGACCGGTGGTTCACCGCCGAGGAGGCGCGCGACTACGGCTTCGTCGACCACGTCGTGACCCGAGCCCAGCAGGTCCCCTCCGCCGGGGCCGTTTCCTGACCGACCTCCGTCGTACGGTCGCGTTGGCCGTCCGGACCATCCCCCAAGCCACCCCCTGACGGAGGAGCCCCCATGTCGCTCCAACTACCGAACTCCCGCTACGTGCTGCCCTCGTTCATCGAGCGGACGAACTACGGGATCAAGGAGTCCAACCCGTACAACAAGCTCTTCGAGGAGCGGATCATCTTCCTCGGGGTGCAGATCGACGACGCATCGGCCAACGATGTGATGGCGCAGCTGCTGTGCCTGGAGTCGGGCGACCCGGACCGCGACATCAACATCTACATCAACTCACCGGGCGGGTCGTTCACCTCGCTGACCGCGATCTACGACACGATGCAGTTCGTCAAGCCCGAGATCCAGACCGTCTGCATGGGCCAGGCCGCATCGGCCGCCGCCGTGCTGCTCGCCGCGGGCACGAAGGGCAAGCGCTTCGCCCTGCCGAACAGCCGCATCCTGATCCACCAGCCCTCCGGTGGCGGCGAGGGCCAGTCGAGCGACATCGAGATCCAGGCCCGCGAGATCCTGCGGATGCGTAGCCTGCTCGAGGAGATGCTCTCCCGGCACACCGGGCGTGAGGAGAGCCAGATCCGCCTCGACATCGAGCGGGACAAAATCCTGACCGCGGCCGAGGCGGTGGACTACGGGCTGATCGACGAGGTCATCTCCACCCGTAAGCTCGCCCAGCTCTCGGCCACCTGAGTTCCACCCGGACGCGCCGTCCGGCCGCAAGGGATCGGCAGCCGTTCTTCGTTCGCAGGCGGTACCGTCATCCGTACCGGACAGCAACGCCCGGGAGCCCGGCAGGCCCGGCGCACGAGAGGGAGTTGACGCGTGGCACGCATCGGTGACGGCGGTGACCTGCTCAAGTGCTCGTTCTGCGGCAAGTCGCAGAAGCAGGTCAAGAAGCTGATCGCGGGCCCTGGTGTCTACATCTGTGACGAGTGCATCGACCTCTGCAACGAGATCATCGAGGAGGAGCTCTCCGAGTCCGCCGAGCTCAAGTGGGACGACCTTCCCAAGCCACGCGAGATATACGAGTTCCTCGACTCCTACGTCATCGGCCAGGAGTCGGCGAAGAAGACCCTGTCGGTCGCGGTGTACAACCACTACAAGCGGGTGCAGGCCGGCGGGGCCGAGAAGGACGGCGTGGAGCTGTCGAAGTCCAACATCCTGCTGCTCGGACCGACCGGCTGCGGCAAGACCCTGCTCGCCCAGACCCTGGCCCGGATGCTCAACGTGCCGTTCGCGATCGCGGACGCCACGGCACTGACGGAGGCCGGGTACGTCGGCGAGGACGTCGAGAACATCCTGCTCAAGCTGATCCAGGCCGCGGACTACGACGTGAAGAAGGCCGAGACCGGGATCATCTACATCGACGAGGTCGACAAGATCGCCCGCAAGAGCGAGAACCCGTCGATCACCCGGGACGTCTCCGGCGAGGGCGTCCAGCAGGCACTGCTCAAGATCCTCGAGGGCACCACCGCCAGCGTGCCGCCGCAGGGTGGTCGTAAGCACCCGCACCAGGAGTTCATCCAGATCGACACCACGAACGTGCTGTTCATCGTGGGCGGCGCGTTCGCCGGGCTCGACAAGATCGTCGAGTCGCGGATCGGCCGGAAGGGCATCGGCTTCGGCGCGGTGCTGCGGTCCAAGACCGACATCGACACCACCGACACCTTCGCCGAGGTCATGCCCGAGGACCTGCTCAAGTTCGGCATGATCCCCGAGTTCATCGGTCGCCTGCCGGTCATCACCAGCGTCTCCAACCTCGACCGGACGGCGCTGATCCGGATCCTCACCGAGCCCCGCAACGCGCTGGTCCGCCAGTACCGCCGACTCTTCGACCTCGACGGCGTCGAGCTCGACTTCAGCGACGACGCGCTCGAGGCGATCGCCGACCAGGCGATCCTGCGTGGCACCGGCGCCCGCGGGCTCCGCGCGATCATGGAAGAGGTCCTGCTCTCGGTGATGTACGACATCCCGAGCCGCAAGGACGTGGCCCGCGTCGTGATCAACCGCGAGGTCGTGCTCGAGCACGTCAACCCAACCATCGTCCCGCGCGAGGCGCCCAAGCGGGAGCGCCGGGAGAAGACGGCCTGACCGTCCGCCCGCCCCCGTCGGCGCCGCGACCGGTCTGAAAACGCCGTCGAGCCGCGGCACCGGCGCTGCCTAGACTAGGCCGGGTGACCGAAGACTCACCGCAGCGCCGCACCGACCTCCCGCCGCAGTACGACCCGGGCCAGGTCGAGGGCGAGCTCTACGACCGGTGGGTCGACCGCGGCTACTTCACCGCCGATGCCGGCAGCGACAAGCCGGCGTACTGCATCGTCATCCCGCCGCCGAACGTCACCGGCTCGCTGCACATGGGCCACGCGCTCGGGCACACGCTGATGGACGCGCTGACCCGCCGGCGCCGGATGCAGGGCTACGAGACGCTGTGGCTGCCGGGCATGGACCACGCCGGGATCTCGACCCAGACCGTGGTCGAGCGCGAGCTGGCCACCGAGGGCCGGTCCCGGCACGACCTCGGCCGCGAGGCGTTCGTGGATCGGGTCTGGCAGTGGAAGGAGGAGTACGGCGGGAAGATCCTCGGTCAGATGCGTCGCCTGGGTGACGGGGTGGACTGGGGTCGGGAGCGCTTCACCCTCGACGAGGGGCTGTCCCGGGCGGTCCGCACGGTGTTCGCGCGGATGTACCACGACGGGCTCATCTACCAGGCCGAACGCATCATCAACTGGTGCCCGCGCTGCCTGACCGCGCTGTCCGACATCGAGGTCGAGCACAGCGACGATGACGGCGAGCTGGTCTCGATCCGCTACGGCGACCTCGTGGTGGCGACCACCCGGGTGGAGACCATGCTCGGCGACACAGCGGTGGCGGTCCACCCCGACGACGACCGCTACCGGCACCTGGTCGGCACCGAGGTCGAGCTGCCGTTGACCGGTCGCAAGATCCCCGTCGTCGCCGACGAGCACGTCGACCCGGCCTTCGGCACCGGTGCGGTGAAGGTGACCCCGGCGCATGACCCGAACGACTTCGAGATCGGCCAGCGGCACGCGCTGCCGACGTTGACGATCATGGATGAGCGTGGGGTGATCACCGCCCCCGGACCGTTCGAGGGTCTGGACCGGTACGAGGCGCGGCCGGCGATCACGGCGGCACTGCGGGAGGCCGGCGTCATCGAGGCGGAGAAGCGGCCGTACGTGCACGCGGTCGGGCATTGCGAGCGGTGCAAGACCGTCGTCGAGCCGCGGTTGTCGCTGCAGTGGTTCGTGGAGGTGGCGACGCTGGCGCGCGCGGCGGGCGACGCGGTGCGGGACGGCCGCACGGTCATCTCCCCACCACAGCTCGCCGCCCGCTACTTCGGCTGGGTGGACGACATGCACGACTGGTGCATCAGTCGGCAGCTGTGGTGGGGCCATCGGATTCCGGTGTGGTACTGCTCCGACGGCCACGCGACGGTCCCGGCCCGCGGGGCGGAGACGGTCGACCCGACGGCCTGCGCGACCTGCGGGCGCCCGGAGCTGCGGCAGGACCCGGACGTGCTCGACACCTGGTTCTCCTCCGGGCTGTGGCCGTTCTCCACCCTCGGCTGGCCCGACCAGACCCCCGACCTGGCGAAGTTCTATCCGACCGATGTGCTGCTGACCGGCTACGACATCATCTTCTTCTGGGTGGCCCGGATGATGATGTTCGGGACCTACGCCATGCCCGACGTCCCGTTCCGGACGGTGGTGCTGACCGGCCTGATCCGCGACGCCCGCGGCCGCAAGATGTCGAAGAGCTGGGGGAACGTCCTCGACCCGCTCGACTGGATGGAGCGCTACGGCGCCGACGCCACCCGGTTCACCGTCGCCCGGGGCGCGAACCCCGGTACCGACGTGCCGTTGAGCGAGGAGTGGTGCCAGGGCAGCCGGAACTTCGTCAACAAGGTCTGGAACGCCACCCGGTTCGCGCTGCTCAACGGCGCGAGCACGGCCGCCGGCCCGCCGGCGCGCGGCGAGCGGTCCCTCCCGGAGCGCTGGATCCTCTCCCGGCTCGCCGCGGTCACCGCCGAGGTCGACGAGCTGTTCGAGACATATGAGTTCGCCAAGGCCTGCGACGTCCTGTTCCACTTCGCCTGGGACGAGGTGTGCGACTGGTACGTCGAGCTCGCCAAGGTTCCGCTGAGTCGGGGCGGCCGGGAGGCGGAGAGCACCCGGGCGGTGCTCGGTCACGTTTTCGCCGCGCTGCTGCGGCTGCTCCACCCGGTCGTGCCGTTCGTCACCGAGACGCTGTACACGGCGCTGACCGGGGCGGAGACCGTGGTGCGCGGCCCCTGGCCGACGCCCGACCCGGCCGACCGCGATCCCGACGCCGAGGCCGGACTGGCGCGGTTGCGGGCGCTGGTCACCGAGATCCGCCGGTTCCGGACCGAGCAGGGGATCCGGCCGGGTCAGCGGATCGGCGCCTCGCTGGACCTCACCGCCGCGCCGGCGCTCGCTCCGCTGCTCGACGACATCGCCGCGCTGGGCCGGCTGGACCTGCTCGGCGGCGCGGCGGCCACCGACGTCGGGTTCGAGCTCGACGGGGTCCGGGTCGGGCTGGTGCTGGCCGCAGCGATCGACGTCGCCGCGGAGCGGGCCCGGCTGACCAAGGCGCTGGGCAGCGCGGAGAAGGAGCTCGCCGGGGTGACGGGAAAGCTCGACAACGCCGACTTCCTCCGCCGGGCCCCGGAGCCGGTGGTGGCCAAGATGCGGGACCGCCGCAGCGCGGCCGGCACCGACATCGCCCGCCTGCGGGCGCAGCTCGACGCGTTGCCCGGCGCATGACACCGCGGGGGCCGGCGACCGACCCTGGCAGCGGGCCGCCGGCGGGCGCGGCGGCCGAGTCCGCCGAGCCGGGAGCCGACGGGATGGCCCGCGTGCTGGCCGCGCTCGACCGGCGTCAACCGGCGCGGATTGCGCCGGACCTGGGCCGGATCACCGCGCTGCTCGACCTGCTCGGGTCGCCGCAGCGCGCCTACCCCTCGATCCACGTCACCGGCACGAACGGCAAGACCAGCACCACCCGCATGATCGACTCGTTGTTGTTGGCCTTCGGCCTGAGCACCGGCCGCTACACCAGCCCGCACCTGCACTCGGTGACCGAGCGGATCGCGATCTCCGGCGCGCCGATCTCGACTGCGGGCTTCGTCCGCACCTACGACGAGCTCGCGCCGTACCTGGCGGTCGTCGACGCCCGGATGCCGGCTCGGCTGACGTTCTTCGAGGTGACGACGGCGATGGCGTTCGCCGCGTTCGCCGACGCGCCGGTCGACGTCGGGGTGGTCGAGGTCGGTCTCGGCGGCCGCTGGGACGCCACGAACGTCGTGTACGCCCCCGTCGTCGTGATCACCCCCATCGGCCTGGACCACGCCGAGTACCTCGGCACCTCCGTGTCCTCCATCGCCGCCGAGAAGGCCGGCATCGTGCACGCCGAGGCGATCCTCATCAGCGCCGAGCAGACGCCCGAGGCGGCGGCCGAGCTGTCCCGGCGGGTCCGCGAGGTCGGCGCGACCGAGCAGGTCGAGGGCGAACAGTTCGGCGTACTGGAACGGTCGGTCGCCGTCGGCGGCCAGCTGCTCGCGCTGCAGGGCCTCGGCGGCCGGTACGACGAGGTGTTCCTGCCGCTGCACGGGCGGCACCAGGCGCAGAACGCCGCAACCGCGCTGGCGGCGGTGGAGGCGTTCCTCGGTGGCGGCCGCGGCCGGCTCGACGCGGAGGCGGTGCGCGAAGGGTTCGCCGCGGCGACGTCACCCGGTCGGCTGGAACGGGTCCGCAGCAGCCCCACCATGCTCGTCGACGCGGCACACAACCCGGCCGGCGCGGCGGCTCTGGTCACCGCCCTGCAGGAGGAGTTCGAGTTCAGCTGGCTCGTCGGCGTGCTCGCCGTACTCGCCGACAAGGACGCGCGCGGCATCCTGACGGCCCTGGAGCCGGTGCTGGCCGAGGTGGTCGTCACCGCGAACTCCTCCCCGCGGGCGCTGCCGGCCGACGAGCTGGCCGCGCTGGCGGTCGAGGTCTTCGGACCGGACCGGGTGCTGGTGGAGACCCGGCTCGACGCGGCGGTCGAAGCGGCTGTCCGGCTCGTCGACGAGCACGGCGACCTCGGCGCCGGGGTGGTCATCACCGGTTCGGTCGTTACGGCGGCTGACGCGCGCCGGTTGCTCCGGCCCGGCTGGGTAGGGTGACGGCCGCCCCGCGCACCCCAGCACCCGCCAGGAGAGCACCCGTGTCCGAGCGCACCCTCGTCCTCGTCAAGCCCGACGGCGTACGCCGCGGCCTCGCCGGCGAGGTCATCAACCGGATCGAGCGCAAGGGCCTGCGGCTGGTCGCGCTCGAGCTGCGGACACTGGACCAGGCCACCGCCGAGGAGCACTACGCCGAGCACCGGGGCAAGCCGTTCTTCGCCGGCCTGGTCGAGTTCATCACCGGCGGGCCGCTGGTGGCGATGGTGGTCGAAGGCCCCCGAGCCGTCACCGCGGTCCGGACGCTGATGGGCGTCACCGACCCGGTGCAGGCGGGCCCCGGTTCGCTGCGCGGCGACTACGCGCTGGAGATCGGCCAGAACCTCGTGCACGGCTCGGACTCGCCGGAGTCCGGCCGCCGCGAGGCCGGGCTGTTCTTTCCCGACCTCTGAGCAGGCCGTCGCCCCCCGCCTGGTCGAGGATTCCGGCCGTTTTCGTTACCGATTCCGGCCGCTTTCCTCGACCGGGCGCCCGACCGCGCCGTCCACAGGACCGGCGGGTGTCCCCAACCCGGTGCGTGGTCGCGCGCCGGTGCCGGCGCCGGCGCCAGCCTGGTGGGGTGCTGGCCACGCTGCGCTCCCTCGCCGCCGCGCAGGACGGCGTCCTCTCCCTTGCTGACGCACGCGGGTGCGGCGTGGCCGGCGAGGCGATCCACTCGGCGGTACGCCGCGGTCGGCTGGTCCCCGTTCATCGCGGCGTGTTCACGCTGCCCGGCCAGCCGCTGACCGCCCGGGGCGCGGCTCGCGCCGCCATCCTCGCGATCGGGCACCCGGCGGCGGTCGCCAGCCACGCCAGCGCCGCCCGCGTGCACGGGCTGGCCGTCCTCGCGATGCCCGGGGCGGCTGCCGTGACGGTCCGCGCCGAGGTGCACCGGGCGGCCCGGCCGGGACTGGCCGTGCATCGGTCGACCGAACTGGCGGCCCGCGATGTGTCGGTCTCCGGCGGCCTGCGGGTCACCACCGTCCACCGGACGCTGACCGACCTGCTCACCGGCACCGACCGACTGGCCGCCGTCTGGGCGTGCGAGGCGGCGCTGCGGCGGCGGCTGGTCACCGCCGCCGAGCTCGCCGCGCTGGTCACCGGCCTCGGTCACCGGCCCGGTGGCGCCCGCGCCCGTCGCTAGTGCGCGCTGGTCGACGCGCGCAGCGAGTCCCCGCTCGAGACCGCGATCCGACTGCTGCTCCACGACGGCGGGATCGTGGTCGCGGTGCAGTATCGGATTAGCACGCCGGACGGTCACGACCTGGCCCGGCTCGACCTGGCCCTGCCGGCGATCCGGCTCGGTATCGAGGCGGACGGGCATGGCCCCCATGGCGGCGTACCCGCCCTGTACCGGGACCGGTGGCGGGCGAACGCCCTGCTCGGCTGGTCGCTGCTGCGGTTCACCTGGTACGACGTGATGCGCCGCCCCGGCTATGTGCTGGCCACCGTTGGTGCGCGGCTGGGCGCGGCCGCCGCCGCGGCGCTGCCGGGTTAGGCTGGGTCGGCGCACCGCACCCTGACTGCCGGAGGGTCCCGTCCATGCCGATCGAATCCGTCTTCGCGCGCCTCGAACCGCTCCTGCCGCGGGTGAGCAAGCCGATCCAGTACGTCGGCGGCGAGCTGAACTCGACGGTGAAGGACTGGGACGCCGCGGACGTGCGCTGGTGCCTGATGTACCCGGACGCCTACGAGGTCGGGCTGCCCAACCAGGGCGTGATGATCCTCTACGAGGTTCTCAACGAGCGCGCCGGCGTACTGGCCGAGCGCACCTACAGCGTCTGGCAGGACCTCGAGGCGCTGATGCGAGAGCACGGCGTCGCACAGTTCACCGTCGACGGGCACCGCCCGGTGCGAGCGTTCGACCTGCTCGGCGTCTCGTTCTCCACCGAGCTCGGCTACACGAACATGCTTACCGCGCTCGACCTCGCCGGCATCCCGCTCGAGGCGGTGCTTCGCACCGAGGACGACCCGATCGTGCTGGCGGGCGGGCACGCCGCGTTCAACCCGGAGCCGATCGCGGACTTCATCGACGCCGCCGTGCTCGGTGACGGCGAGCAGGCGGTGCTCGCGATCACCGACGTAGTCCGGGCGTGGAAGCGGGCCGGCCGGCCGGGCGGCCGCGACGAGCTGCTGCTCCGCCTCGCCGGCACCGGCGGGGTCTACGTGCCGCGCTTCTACGACGTGGATTACTTGCCCGACGGCCGGATCCGGCGGGTGCTGCCGAACCGGCCCGGCGTGCCGTTCCGGGTCGCCAAGCACACGGTGATGGACCTCGACGAATGGCCCTATCCGAAGGCGCCGCTGGTGCCGTTGGCCGAGACCGTGCACGAGCGGATGAGCGTCGAGATCTTCCGCGGCTGCACCCGCGGCTGCCGGTTCTGCCAGGCCGGCATGATCACCCGGCCGGTGCGGGAGCGCAGCATCACCGGCATCGGGGAGATGGTGGCGGCCGGCCTCGACGCCACCGGCTACGAGGAGGTCGGGCTGCTCAGCCTGTCCAGCGCCGACCACTCGGAGATCGCCGCGATCGCGACCGGCCTCGCCGACCGGTACGACGGCACGAACGTCTCGTTGTCGCTGCCCAGCACCAGGGTCGACGCCTTCAACGTGACGCTGGCGAACGAGCTGGCCCGCAACGGCCGGCGGTCCGGGCTGACGTTCGCTCCGGAGGGCGGCTCGGAGCGGATCCGCCGGGTGATCAACAAGATGGTGACCGAGGAAGACCTCGTCCGCACGGTCACCACCGCCTACGGCGCCGGCTGGCGGGCGGTGAAGCTGTATTTCATGTGCGGCCTGCCGACCGAGACCGACGAGGACGTGCTGCAGATCGCCCGGCTGGCCAAGGAGGTCGTGGCCACCGGCCGGAGGGTCAGCGGGCGCCACGACATCCGGTGCACGGTGTCGATCGGGGGCTTCGTGCCCAAGCCGCACACCCCGTTCCAGTGGGCAGCGCAGCTCGACCACACGACGACCGACCGACGGCTGCGGCTGCTGCGGGACGCGATCGGCCGGGACCGGGCGATCGGCTACCGCTACCACGACGGCCGGCCGGGAATCGTGGAGGGGCTGCTGTCCCGCGGCGACCGCCGGGTCGGGGCGGTCATCCGCAACGTCTGGGCGGCCGGCGGCCGCTTCGACGGGTGGAGTGAGCACTTCTCCTTCGACCGCTGGATGAAGGCCGCCGCGGACGCCGGGCTCGACATCGACTGGTACACCACCCGGGAGCGCGCCCGCAGCGAGGTGCTGCCCTGGGACCACCTCGACGCCGGGCTGGACAAGGAGTGGCTCTGGGAGGACTGGCAGGACGCGCTGTCCGCGGTCGAGGTCGACGACTGCCGTTGGACGCCCTGCTACGACTGCGGCGTCTGCCCGGGCATGGGCACCGAGATCCAGGTCGGCCCGACCGGCGTCACGCTCTTGCCGCTGCACCCGGTCGGCGGCTGAGCCACCGTGCCGGCCCGCACCCCCGAGGGTCCGCCGCCGCCGCCGGCGGTGCAGCGGCTGCGGGTGCACTACGCGAAGCGGGGTCGGCTGCGGTTCACCAGCCACCGCGACTTCCAGCGTGCTTTCGAGCGTGCGCTGCGACGGGCCGGCGTACCGATGGCCTACTCAGCCGGCTTCTCGCCGCACCCCAAGATCTCCTACGCCGGCGCGGCGCCGACCGGGGTCGCCAGTGAGGCGGAGTACCTCGAGATCGCCGTGACGGAGCCGGTCGACCCGGAGCGGCTGCGGCTCGCGTTGGACGCCGCCCTGCCCAGCGGCCTGGACATCGTCGAGGTGCTCACCGCCCGCAGCGGCTCGCTGCCGGACCGCATCGACGCCTCGGACTGGGCGGTGGCGCTGCCCGGTGTGCCGATCGAGTCGGTCCGGGCGGCGCTCGACCGCTTCCTGGCCGCCGGGACCGTGCCGGTGGAGCGGGTGCTCAAGGACGGCCGCCGCCAGCTGGACGCGCGGGCCCCGGTGGTGCGGGCCAGCGTGGTCGACGGGCGCGTCCCCGGGGGGGGCGCCGGACCATGTGCGATACTGCACATGGTCGTCCGGCACCTCACACCTGCCGTCCGACCCGACGACATTCTGGCCGGGCTTCGTTCCGTGGCCGACTTCGTGCCGCCGGTCCCCCCCGCGGTGACCCGGCTGGCGCAGGGGCGACTGGACGAGGCAGCGACTGGCCGGATCGCCGACCCGCTCGCGCCGGACCGCAGTCCTGCCGCAGCCGCTCCGACTGCCGACGGAGCGCCGGCCGACGCAGAGCTGGTGGCAGATGCCGCCGGTGCCCCGCCGTCCCGGTAGGGCGCACCCACCGCCGACTTCCGCCGGACCCTTCGGGGTCCGGCGAGCCAGCCGAGAGGCTCCTGTGCGGCCGCGATCACCGCGCGCCCCGGAGCCGTGAACGGGAGACCGCCCGGATGCTCGACCACGAGCCCACCGGCACCACCGCCGACGGCGCCGTCACCGACGGCACCACCACGACAGCGACCGCCACACCCACCACCGCATCCCCGCCGGCACCCGCGGCGAGCGCCGCGGACGGTGCCGCGCCGCGCCCGCGCCGCCGCCGCGCCGCCGGCCGTGACGTCGGCCCGCCGCCGGAGCCGGCGCCGCCGGTGACCCCGCCTCCGGTGACCCCGCCGCCGGCCCCCGCGTCGGAGGGCGCCGCCGAAGAGCCGGCCCCGGCCACCCGTCGGCGGCGTACGACCAAGCGCGCCGCCGCCGAGCCGGCTGACACCGGCCAGCCGGTTGTCATCGAGCCGCCGGTTGTCATCGAGCCGCCGGTTGTCATCGAGCCGCCGGTTGTCATCGAGCCGCCGCCCGGACCGGCGCGACGCCGGCGGAGCCGGGCGACCGCCGCGGCGGCCCCGGCCGAGCCGGTGGCCCCGGACGTGCCCGCCTCGATCCGGCGGCCACCCGTTGTGATCTTCCAGCCGCCGGACACCGCCGAGGTCGAGCCGCCCGCCCGCACCCGCCGGCGCCGGGCTGCCGGCCCGGCATCCGAGCCGGTGCCGGAGACCTCGGCCCCGGCCGGCGCCGCCGCTGCGGTCGCGGAGCCGGCCGCTGGCCCCGCTGACGCGGTCGTGGCGGAGGGCGCCGGCGACGGGGACGAGGGCCCCAGCCGTCGCCGTCGCCGCGGCCGGCGCGGCCGTGGCGGCCTCGCGGACGGCGAGGGTGCTCCCGCCGCGAACGCGGCTGCCGCCCTGGAGACCGCGACCCCACCGAGCGAGGCCGACCCCGAACCAGCCGGCGACGGTCCCGACGGGGCCGACGACACGCCGGACGGCGATGGCGAGGGCGGCTCCACCCGCCGGCGCCGGCGCCGGCGGCGGCGCGGTGGCAGCGCCGAAGAGCCGGTCGTGCCGGCCCCGGACGACCCGCCGAGCACGGTCGTGCAGGTCCGGGCGCCGCGGGCGGAGCGGCGTCCCGACGACGAGGTCAAGGGCGTCAAGGGCTCCACCCGGCTCGAGGCGAAGCGGCAGCGCCGCCGTGACGGCCGGGACTCGGGCCGGCGCCGACCGCCGATCATCACCGAGGCGGAGTTTCTGGCCCGCCGGGAGGCCGTCGAGCGGGTGATGCTGGTCCGCCAGTCCCAGGAGCGCACGCAGATCGCGGTGCTCGAGGACGGCGTTCTCGTCGAGCATCACGTCACCCGCGCAAGCGCGCTGTCCTTTGTCGGCAACGTCTACCTCGGCCGCGTCCAGAACGTGCTGCCGTCGATGGAGGCGGCGTTCGTCGACATCGGCAAGGGCCGCAACGCGGTGCTCTATGCCGGCGAGGTCAACTACGACGCTAGCCAGTTCGAGGGCAAGCCGCAGCGGATCGAGCAGGCGCTGAAGTCCGGCCAGTCGGTCCTGGTCCAGGTGAGCAAGGAGCCGATCGGGCAGAAGGGGTCGCGGCTCACCAGCCAGATCAGCCTGCCCGGCCGCTACCTCGTCTACGTCCCCGAGGGCAAGAGTGCCGGGATCAGCCGCAAGCTGCCCGACACCGAACGGGCCCGGCTGAAGAGCATCCTCAAGCGCATCACGCCGGAGGAGGCGGGCGTCATCGTCCGTACCGCCGCCGAGGGCGCCAGCGAGGAGGAGCTGACCCGCGACATCGGCCGGCTCAAGGCCCAGTGGGAGAACATCTCGAGGTTGGCCGGCAGCGCGCAGGCCCCGGCGCTGCTGTACTCCGAGCCGGATCTCGTCGTGCGCGTCGTCCGCGACGTCTTCAACGAGGACTTCGCCTCGATGGTCGTCCAGGGTGACGACGAGTGGGAGACGATCGAGGCGTACGTGGAGCACGTCGCCCCCGACCTCGCCGACCGGCTGCACCGCTGGAGCGAGGACCGGGACGTGTTCGCGGCGTACCGGGTCGACGAGCAGCTGGCGAAGGCGCTGGAGCGCAAGGTGCACCTGCCCAGCGGCGGTTCGCTGGTCATCGACCGGACCGAGGCGATGGTCGTCGTCGACGTCAACACCGGCAAGTTCACCGGCAAGGGCGGCAACCTCGAGGAGACCGTCACCAAGAACAACCTGGAGGCCGCGGAGGAGACCGTGCGGCAGCTGCGCCTGCGCGACCTCGGGGGCATCATCGTCATCGACTTCATCGACATGGTCCTCGAGAGCAACCGGGATCTCGTGCTGCGCCGGCTCATGGAGTGCCTCGGCCGCGATCGCACCAAGCACCAGGTCGCCGAGGTCACCTCGCTCGGGCTGGTGCAGATGACCCGCAAGCGGGTCGGCCAGGGACTCATCGAGGCGTTCTCGGAGACCTGTCCGCAGTGTCACGG
>JBBSHH010000065.1:0-13714 GCA_038253225.1 Mycobacteriales bacterium
ACGGGGTGCGCCGCCAGGGACTCGAACCCCGAACCCGCGGATTAAGAGTCCGCTGCTCTGCCAGTTGAGCTAGCGGCGCGTATCGACGACCTTAGCAGCCGGCCCCGGCGGCGCCGACCATGTCGGGGGGGCGGGGGGCCTAGAGGACGATGTCCGCATGTCGAGCGACCTACGCGCCGGTTGGCTGCGGCTCTTGGACCGGGCCGGCGCTACTGCGGCGAGCGCGCAGCGGGTCGGGGCTGGGGAGGACCTGATGGCCCGGTACGACGAACCGCGGCGGAGTTATCACAATCGTGACCACCTGCTCGCCGTACTGGCCGAGGTCGACGAGCTGGCCGCCGGCGCCGACGACGCCGACGCCGTACGGCTGGCGGCGTGGTACCACGACGCGGTCTACGAGCCGACCGCCGGCGACAACGAGGAGCGCAGCGCCGGCCTCGCCGCTGCCGGTCTTGCCGCTCTGGGGCTAGCCGACGCCACGGTCGCGGAGGTCGCTCGCCTCGTTCGCCTTACCCGGAGCCATCAGGTCGGCGCCGACGACCGCAACGGCGCCGTGCTGGTGGACGCCGATCTGGCTGTGCTGGCCCGTCCACCCGTGGAGTACGCCGAGTACGCCGCAGCCGTGCGCCGGGAGTACGCCCATCTCGACGACGCGGCCTGGCGGGCCGGCCGCCGGCAGGTGCTCACAGCCCTGATGTCCCGGCCGCGTCTGTTCTCCACGCCGGCCGGGCGGCAGCGGTTCGAGATGCCGGCTCGAGCCAACCTCGCCGCCGAGCTGCGTCAGCTCTGACCGCGGTTACGCGGCCGGCGCAGGCCCGCGGCCCGGAGCCGTCGTACCAGCTCCCGAGCTGCGATCGGGGCGGCGCCCAGGCCGATCGCCTGCGCGCGCAACTCCGTCGGGACGTCGTAGTGATCGCCCTGGAACGCCCGCCGCGGGATTCCTAGTCGGGAGGCGAAGGCGTGCAGCTCCTCGTAGCTTTCGTCGCTGACCAAATGGGCCCAATCCCGGCCTCGCCAGGGCCACGCCGCCGGATCAACGAGGATGGTCACCGGCTCACCCTAGGTCGCCCCGGCTCTCCGGCACTGGCCGGCCCGACGCATCGTTACCAGGCGGTCAGGGCCAGCGGAGGTCTGCGACCCTGGAAAGGGTTGTGGTGGTCTCCGCGCGGAGTGCGCTGGAGCAGAGCGTGGAGGGAGCCGGCGTGCGACGTGCACCGGGATGGTCGGTGGCGTTCCTGGCTCTCGCCGTGATGCTGGCGGGTTGTTCGGGGGGCAGCAGCTCGAAGTCCGGCCCTCATGGTCAGGCCGTCCGGAGCGTCTTGACCCCGCCGCCGGGGCAGGGTCCACCGTCTCCGGGCCCACGGGGCGCCAAGCCGGCCATCCCGACGGGGGCCTACCTCGGCGCCTGGGTCAACCCGACCTCGGCGAACGGCACCAGCCTGAGCAAGTCGACCCAGATCCCCTCCTTCGAGAACGCGATCCGGAGACATCTCGGCATTGACCACCACTTCTACAAGTGGCGCGAGGACTTCCCCGGCCCGGAGGCGCAGGCCGACGTGCAGAAAGGCTCCATCCCGCTGCTGAGCTGGGCGTGCGGAGCCCTGGATACCGATGTGGCGGCAGGCAAGGAAGACCGGGTCATCGTCTCTCGGGCACGCGCGATCAAGGCCTTCGGCCACCCCGTGTTCGTGCGGTGGTTCTGGGAGATGAACCTGCAGAAGAAGCACGCGAACTGCATCGGCGACGCGGGCGCCACTGGGTACGTCGCGGCATGGCAGCACATCTGGACGGTGTTCCAACGCGAAGGCGTGCGCAACGTCGCCTGGGTGTGGTGCCCGGGCGGAGACGCGTTCCCGCAGCCCGCCGCCTCGTTCTACCCCGGAGACCGGTACGTCGACTGGGTGGCCGCCGACGGCTACAACAAGAGCGCGAACCCCAAGAGCTTCCGCCGGTCGTTTACCCGCTTTTACACTGCGTGGGGGGATCGCGGCAAGCCGTTGATGATCGGTGAGACCGGAGCGGCGCAGGGTATGCCGCAGGTCGAGTGGCTGACCACCGCACGAGATGTGCTGAAGACCGAGTGGCCGTCCATCAAGGCGGTCGTGTACTGGGACGCCATCGGCGTGCGCAACTACGGGCTGGCGGGGGCGGGTTTGGAGACTTTCCGATCCCTCGCCGTGGACCCGTACTTTCGCTCGTGACGGAGTCGCCGGGCGCCGTACGGCGTGCCGCTGCTCGATGAAGGTGACGATTCCGCCCTGATGCGGCATGATCGTGGTGGACGGGGCAGGCCGAACAGGACGGGTATCTCGTGGTGAAGAAGGTAGTCGAGTTGTTGCTCTGCGATTTGGACGACGGGGACGTCCCGGCCGAGCAGACGGTGCATTTCGGCCTCCATGGCAAGTCCTACGTGCTCGACATGTGCGCAGGGCATCTGGGTGGCATCGAAGAGGTGATGGCGCCCTACGTCGAGGCGGCCCAGGCGCACCGCCGTTCCGCGGGCTCCGGGTCACGGTCGCGGCGCCGCGGCGCCCGCTCGGCGCGCGCGGCGACGGCTGGATCGTCCCGCGAGATACGCGCGTGGGCGGCCGGCCAGGGCCTGACCGTGAACACGCGAGGCCGTATCCCGGCCCCGATCGTTCAGCAGTACCAGGCCGCGCACGGCGCCAGCAGCAGCTGACCCGCCGGTCAGCGGTCTGCGGCGATTCCCGGCTGGACCGAGTTGCTGCTCAGGAGACCCAACCGGGTCGGTGGTATCGCAGGCCAGCACCTGCTACCTGACGTGCGCCGGCGCTCGAGGCTGCCCTAATCTGAATCTGATCTCGTGCGCACAGTAACGGCAACCGAGGCCAGCCGGTCGTTCGCGGCTCTGCTGGACGAGGTGGAGGCGGGGGAGACCGTGGTCGTCACCCGCGGCGGGCGCCGCATCGCCTCGATCGGACCGGCCACAGCCGGCAACGGGGGCGACGTCGTCGCCCTGTTGCGGAAGGGTCCGCCCGACAAGCAGTTCGCCGCGGACGTGGCGGCGGCTCGCGGTGCCGTGACTCTGGACGGGCCCGCGTGGCCGGCAGGCTGATCCTCGACACCGGAGTTCTTGTCGCCTCAGAACGAGGTCGCTCGACGCCTATCGCCGGGGTCGTCGACGACGAGGACGACGTCGTGATCGCAGCAGTGACCGTGGCCGAGCTCCGCACCGGCATCGAGCTGGCCAGTCCGCGCCATCAGGCCGCGCGCGCCGAGTTTCTCGTGACGGTCCTCGAGACGCTGCCGGTGGAGATCTACGACGTGAACGTGGCCGAGGCGCACGGACGGTTACTCGCACACGTACATCGCACTGGCGCCAAGCGCGGCGCCCAAGACTTGATCATCGCTGCGACAGCGGTCGCGACCAGGCGAACTGTAGTCACCACCGATCCCAGCGCCCGCTTCCAGGACCTGCCAGGTGTCGACTGCCTCGTGTGCGGCTAGTTCGTCAGATGGTCGGCGGTGACGAGTCCTGCCTCGTCCGGCCGAGGACTGACCCGCCGCTTCGTGGGGTGAGCGACGGGGCTCGAACCCGCGACAACCGGGACCACAACCCGGTGCTCTACCAGCTGAGCTACGCCCACCAGGGGACGCGCGGTGAGGCGCGCCGACCGCCAGTCTAGCGGGCTGCTTCAGTCCGCACTGACCGCATGCGGATCGGGCGGGGTCGGCTGCGCGGCCGCCGTCTTGGCGGTGGTCGAGTCCGGTCCGGGTGGGGGCACGAACACCGTGGACCGGTAGTACCGCAGCTCCTCGATGCTCTCGGTGATGTCGGCCAGCGCGCGGTGCCCACCCGCTTTGCGAGGGGCGTTGTAGTAGGACCGGGGGTACCAGCGGCGGGCCAGCTCCTTGACGCTCGACACGTCCACCATCCGGTAATGCAGGAAGTCGTCGAGCAGCGGCATGTCCCGGCTGATGAACCCGCGGTCGGTGGCGATGGAGTTGCCGCACAGCGGCGCCTTGCGCCGTTCGGGGACGTGGCCGCGGACGTAGGACAGAATCCGATCCTCGGCCTCGGCCACCCCGACAGTCGACTGCTGGATCGCCGCCAGCAGCCCGGATCCGGTGTGCATGTCGCGCACGACCGGCAGCATGGAGTCGAGCAACTCGGTCGGAGCCGAGATGACGATGTCGAGTCCCTCGTCGAGGATCGTCAGCTCGGAGTCGGTGACCAGAGCGGCGACCTCGACGAGGGCGTCGCGCGCCAGGTCGAGCCCGGTCATCTCGCAGTCGATCCAGACCAGCCTGTCGATCATGCCGGCCACTGTACGTGCCGACCGCCCGGCGGCTGAGCCCTTACGCTGGGGACATGACGCCCAGACGCCGGTGGCTCGCTACCGCCGCGGCGGTAGCCGCGTTGTCTGGTGCCACGGCCTGTAGCGGCTCGGCGCAGGCCCCGGTGGCGCGTCCGGCCGCACCGGTCAGCCTGGCGTCGGAGGCGTCGGTCACCGTGCTGCCGGCGGATGGCACGCCGGCCGTGCGCCCGGATGCGCACGTGCTCGTGACGGCGGAGCGCGGTCGGCTCACCGACGTCACCGCCGCCGCGGGTGCGATAACTCTGGCCGGCACCCTGAGCCCGGACGGGCAGCGCTGGCAGTCGACCGCGGCGTTGTTGCCTCGCCAGCGTTACGTCGTCTCCGCCCGGGCGGTCGACCGGCACGGCGTCACGTCGCTACGGACCACCAGCTTCACGACGCTGACCCCCACCGCGATGCTGGCCGCGCGGGTGGCCCCACTGCAGGGCGAGACGGTCGGTGTCGGCATGCCGATCGTCGTCTTCTTCACCGCTGACGTGTCCGACCGGCGTGCGGTTCAGTCCCGGCTCGGCGTCACGTCCACCCCGCCGGTCGAAGGCGCGTGGCACTGGTTCGGCGCCCGAGAGGCGCACTACCGGCCGCGCAGCTACTGGCCGGCGGGCACGAAGGTGACCCTGCACGCCAACATCGCCGGCGTCTGGGCCGGCGGCGGGGTGTGGGGTGGGGCCTCGCGCACGGTGTCGTTCGCGATCGGCGCCAGCCATGTCAGCCTGGTGAACGCGCAGACGCACACGATGTCGGTTCGGGACAACGGTCGTGTGGTGCGGACCTTCCCGGTCAGCACCGGTCGAGACCAGTACCCGACCGCCAGCGGCGTTCACCTCGTCCTCGAGAAGACGGCCGACAAGATCATGGACTCGGCCACCGTCGGTATCCCACGCACCTCGCCGGACGGCTATTACGAGCACGTCGCCTGGTCCACGCGGATCTCCTACAGCGGGGAGTTCGTCCACGCCGCCCCCTGGTCGGTCGCCTCCCAGGGCCGGCGCAACGTCTCGCACGGCTGCGTGAACGCCGGCGTCGCCGACGCGAAGTGGTTCTTCGGGTTCAGCCGTCGCGGCGACGTCGTCCAGGTGGTCGGTACGCCGCGGCGGCTCGAGCCGGGCAACGGGTTCACCGACTGGAACATGAGCTGGGCCGGCTGGCTGGCCGGCGACGCGCTCGCAGCGGTTGGGTGATACTCCGGCTAAGCGCAGGCACGGTCCGGAGGAGGTCCATGACATGAGTGCGGACGAGCGCGGCGGCCCGGCGCTGCCCCAGGAACGCCGGTTGCTCACCGCGATCCCCGGGCCGCGGTCGCAGAAGCTGTCGGGCCGCCAGCGGGCCGCGGTGGCGCGCGGGGTGGGGGTGACCCTGCCGGTGTTCGTGGCGCGCGCGGGCGGCGGGGTGATCGTCGACGTCGACGGCAACTCGCTGATCGACCTGGGCTCCGGCATCGCGGTGGTCAACGTGGGCAATGCCGCCGACGCGGTGGTGGCCCAGGTGCAGGAGCAGGTCGCGCGGTTCACCCACACCTGTTTCATGATCACCCCGTACGAGGGCTACGTGGCGGTCTGCGAGGAGCTGGCCCGGCTGACCCCCGGCGGCCACGAGAAGCGCTCGGCCCTGTTCAACTCCGGAGCCGAGGCGGTCGAGAACGCGGTAAAGATCGCTCGCGCGCACACCGGCCGGTCCGCGGTGGTCGCATTCGACCACGCCTACCACGGTCGGACGAACCTCACGATGGCGCTGACGGCGAAGAGCATGCCGTACAAGCACTCGTTCGGACCGTTCGCCCCGGAGATCTACCGGATGCCGATGGCCTACCCGTTCCGCTGGCCCACCGGCCCCGAGCACTGCGGGGAGGAAGCCGCCGCCGAGGTGATCTCCGCCGTCGACAAGCAGGTCGGTGGCGGCAATGTCGCCGCGCTGGTGATCGAGCCGATCCAGGGCGAGGGCGGTTTCGTGGTCCCGGGCGCGGGCTTCCTGCCGCGGCTCGCGGCGTACTGCCGGGACAACGGGATCATGTTCGTCGCGGACGAGATCCAGACCGGCTTCGGCCGTACGGGGCAGTGGTTCGCCTGCGAGCACGAGGGCGTCGTACCCGACCTGATCGCCACCGCGAAGGGCATCGCCGGCGGGTTGCCGCTGGCGGCGGTCACCGGCCGCGCGGAGGTCATGGACAGCGTGCACGTCGGCGGTCTCGGTGGCACGTACGGCGGCAACCCGGTCGCCTGTGCGGCCGCGCTCGGCGCGATCCGCACCATCGAGGAGCAGGACCTCGTCGCGGCCGCCGGCCGGCTGGGGGAGCTGATGCTGCCCCGGCTGCGGGAGCTGCAGGCCCGGTTCCCGGTCATCGGCGACGTGCGCGGACGCGGCGCGATGGTCGCTGTGGAGCTGGTCCGGCCCGGGACCACGGAGCCGGATCCGGCCAGCACCGTGGCGGTGGCCCAGGCCTGCCACGCGGAGGGCGTCGTCGTCCTGACCTGCGGCACGTACGGCAACGTGCTGCGTTTCCTGCCGCCGCTGGTCATGCCCGAGCACCTGCTCGACGAAGGGTTGACCGTGCTCGAGAAGGCCTTCGCGGGTCTCGGCGGCCAGTCCTCCCAGGACTAGAACGTGGTCCGGGTGGGCAGCACGCCCGGATCGTGTCGAGCCGCCGCCCGGCTGCGCACGTAAGGTGGCCGCACCACGCCGAAGATCAACGGGCGCCTGCCGGGCGCCTCTGTGACCCCGGGAGAGCCGACGTGACGAAGGCAGCGCAGCGCTACGACGAGGTCGTCATCAGCGGGTTGGCGCACGTCGACGCCCCGCACGTCGTGACCTCCGCCGACATCGAGGCGCAGCTGGCGTCGACACTGGACCGCCTCGGCGTCCACCCGGGGCTGCTGGAGAGCCTGTCCGGGATCATCGAGCGCCGGGTGTGGGACACCGGCACGCTGCCGAGCGAGGTGGCCGCCCAAGCGGGCCGGCTCGCGCTGGAGAGCAGCGACGTGGACCCTGCTCGGATCGGCGTACTGATCAACACCTCGGTCTGCCGCGACTACATCGAGCCCTCCACCGCGAGCATCGTGCACGGCCGGCTCGGCCTGCCGCCGGAGGCCGGCAACTTCGACCTCGGCAACGCCTGCCTCGGGTTCATCAACGGGATGAACCTCGTCGCCTCGATGATCGAGCACGGCGAGATCGACCACGGGTTGGTCGTCAACGGTGAGGGCAGCCGGTTCGCGGTGGAGGCGACGATCGCGAGGTTGGCGACCGAGAGCTGCGACGAGGCCATGTTCCGGGAGCAGTTCGCCACCCTGACCCTCGGCTCGGGGTCGGTGGCGATGGTGCTCTCCCGCGCCGACCTGGTCGGCGCCGGACACCGCTTCCTCGGTGGCCTGAGCCGGGCCCGAACCGAGCACGCGTTGCTGTGCACCGGCCAGCCCGACGAGATGCGCACCGACACCAAGGGCCTGCTGCTGGCCGGGCTGGAGCTCGCCGCGCAGACCTGGAAGGAGGCGGTGGACACCTTCGACTGGGACCCCGAGGCCGTCGACGTCTACGCCGTCCACCAGGTCAGCCAGGTGCACACCCGCGCGGTCTGCGACACCCTCGGCCTCGACATCGAGAAGTTCCCGCTGATCTTCCCCCGGTTCGGCAACATCGGGCCCGCCTCCGTGCCCACCGTGGTGTCCAAGTGCGCCGAGGACGGCCGGCTGCGGGACGGGGACCGGGTCATGCTGATGGGCATCGGCAGCGGCGTCAACGCCGCCGCCGCCGAGATCATCTGGTGACCGACCGGCTCCCCGAGCCCGACCGGCTGGACATCGACGGGCTGAGCCTGGCCTACGTCGACGTGGGGGCCGGTCACCCCGTCGTGCTGGTGCACGGCAACCCCACCTGGTCCTACTACTACCGCCGGTTGCTGAGCGCACTGCCCGCAGCCGGCTTCCGGGCGATCGCGCCGGACCACATCGGGATGGGGCGGTCGGACAAGCCGGCCGCCGGCGCGTACCCGCATACGCTCGACCGCCGGATCGCCGACTTCGGTCGGTTCGTCGACGAGCTGGCGCTGACGGAGCCGGTCACGTTGGTCGTGCACGACTGGGGCGGCGCGATCGCGCTGTCCTGGGCGGCGCGGCACCCGGACCGGGTGGCCCGGTTGGTGCTGCTGAACACGGCGGCCTTTCCGCTGCCGGCCGGCCAGCGGTTGCCGCTGGCACTGCGCGCCGCCCGGCTGCCCGGTCTCGGCGACCTGGCGGTGCGCTACGGCAATGCTTTCGCGCGCGGCGCCACCGTCCTCGGCACCGCCCGGCCCCGGCTGCCCGCCGCCGTCCGCGCCGGCTACCTCGCGCCATACGACACCCCGGCGCACCGGGTGGCGATCTCCCGGTTCGTGCGCGACATCCCGGTCCGACCCGCCGACCCGGCGTACGCCGTGCTGGCCCGCACCGCGGAGCTGCTGCCGACGCTCGCGGACCGTCCGGTGCTGATCGCCTGGGGGATGCGCGACTTCGTCTTCGACCGGCGCATCCTCGACCGCTGGACGCAGATCTTCCCGCACGCGCAGGTGCACCGCTTCGCCGACGCCGGGCACTACGTGCTGGAGGACGCCGCCGAGCAGATCGTGCCGCTGGTGCTGCGGTTCCTGGCGGCCCGGACGGCAACGGCGTGACCGCGCCGGCCGCTCCCGCCGGGCTGGCGGCCGGCACCCTGGACGGGTTGTTGGCGGCCGCGGCCGCCGCCAGCCCGGATCGGCCGGCCACGATCCTGGCGGGTCGGGGCGGCTTCGAGACGATGAGCTACGCCGAGCTGGATGCCCGCGTCGACGCGGTCGCGGCCGGCCTGCTCCACGCCGGTCTCGGGCCGCGGGTGCGCACCGCGCTGCTGGTGCCGCCGACCGCCGACTTCTTCGTGCTGGCGTTCGCGCTGCTGCGGTTGCGGGCGGTGCCGGTGCTGATCGACCCGGGCATCGGCCGCCGCCACCTGCGGACCTGCCTCGCCGAGGCCGCACCCGGCGCCTTCATCGGGGTGCCGAGGGCGCACGCCGCCCGACGGCTGCTCGGTTGGGGCCCGACCGCCCGGTTGGCGGTCGTGGTGGGGTCGCCGCTACCCGGCGCTTCGACGCTGGCCGCCGTCGAGCGGGCCGGCCGGGCCCGGCTGCCGTTGCGGCCGCCGCCGCGCGAGCCGTCGGCGGCCGCCGCGATCCTCTACACCAGTGGCAGCACCGGCCCACCCAAGGGGGTGGAGTATCGCGAGGAGCAGTTCCTCGCCCAGGTGCGGCTGGTCCGCGACCTCTACGACGTCGGGGCCGACGAGGTCAGCCTCGCTACATTTCCGCCGTTCGCCCTGTTCGGGCCGGCGCTGGGGATGACCACCGTGGTGCCGCCGATGGACCCGACCCGGCCGGCCCGGGTGAACCCGCGACGGCTGGTGCAGACCGCGAACCGGTACGGCGCCACGCTGATGTTCGCCTCTCCCGCGTTGCTCGACACGGTCGGCCGTTGGGCCGAGCGCGGCGGCGCCAGCATCCCGACCCTGCGCCGGGTCATCTCGGCCGGCGCGCCGGTCAGCCGGGCGGTGCAGCAGCGAATCGTCGCGATGCTGCCCCCCGGGGCCCAGGTGCACACACCGTACGGCGCCACCGAGGCGCTGCCGGTGACGTCGATCGGCAGCGTCGAGATCGCCTCGCTGCCCGCCGCCGGCATCTGTGTCGGGCGGCCGGTGCCGGGCGTCGACGTGGTGCTGATCCGGGTCAGCGACGCGCCGCTGACCCGGCTCGATTCCGAGCTGGTGGTCGGGCCGGGGGAGGTCGGCGAGGTCGTGGTCCGCGGACCGAACGTCAGCGTGGCGTACGCCGACCGACCGGCCGCGAACCTGCTCGGGAAGCTCGACTGGGAGGGCCGGGTCGCGCACCGGATGGGGGACCTCGCCGTCCGGGACGACGACGGCCGGCTGTGGTTTCAGGGCCGCAAGGCGCACCGGGTGCACACCGCGGCCGGCCCGATGGACACCACCCCGGTCGAGGAGGTCTTCAACCGGCACGCCCGGGTCCGCCGGTCCGCGCTGGTCGGCGTCGGCGCCCCCGGCAGCCAACGGCCGGTGATCTGCATCGAGCTGGAGCGCCCCCGCCGTCCGTCGGCGGCGCTGACCGCGGAGCTGCTGTCGCTGGCCGCCGCCGACCCGCGAACGGCGGGCATCGAGACCGTGCGCTATCTGCGCAGCTTCCCGGTCGACGTCCGGCACAACGCCAAGATCGACAGGGGCGAGCTGGCCCGTCGGGTGGCCGACCGGAGGTGAAGGCGCTCGTCACCGGTGGCGGCGGCTTTCTCGGCGGGGCGGTAGTACGGGCGCTGCTGGTCCGCGGGGACGATGTGGCGAGCCTGGCCCGCGGGGACTACCCCGAGCTGGCCCGGCTCGGCGTCCGGCTGGTGCGCGGCGACCTGGCCGACCCGGCCGCGGTACGGCGGGCGGTGGAGGGCTGCGACATGGTGTTCCACGTCGCCGCGAAGGCGGGGATCTCCGGGCCGGCCGCGGAGTACCGGCGGACCAACGTCGACGGCACCCGCAACGTGATCGCCGCCTGCCGCGCCGCGGGGGTTGGTCGACTGGTTCACACCAGCACCCCGAGCGTGGTGCACGGCGGCGGAAGCCTCGCCGGGGCGGACGAGTCGCTGCCCTACGCACGGCACTTCACCTCGCCGTACCCGGCCACCAAGGCCGCCGCCGAGCGGGTGGTGCTGGCCGCCAACGACGCCTCGCTGGCCACGGTGGCGCTGCGGCCGCACCTGGTCTGGGGGCCGGGGGACACCCAGCTGGTGCCGCGCATCCTCGACCGGGCGCGCCGCGGCCGGCTGCGCTTCGTCGGCGACGGCCGCGCGCTGATCGACTCGACGTACGTCGAGAACGCCGCGGCCGCGCACCTGCTCGCCGCCGACCGGCTCGCCGTCGGGTCCCGCTGCGCCGGTCGGGCGTACTTCATCTCCCAGGGCGAGCCCCGGCCGGTGATGGAGCTGGTGAACGCGATTCTGCGGGCCGGTGGGCTCGCTCCGGTCACCGCCACCGTCCCCGTTCCGGTCGCGGTCGCCGCCGGCGCGGCAGCCGAGCTGTGGTGGCGGCTGCTGCGCCGGCCGGGGGAGCCGCCGATGACCCGGTTCCTCGCCCGCCAGCTCGGCACCGCGCACTGGTTCGACATCTCCGCGGCCCGGCGTGACCTCGGCTACCGCCCGGAGGTGTCGATCGACGACGGCCTGCGGCGGCTGGCCACCCACCTGGCCGGCTGACGGCAGCGCACCGCGAAGATCACTAGCGTGCTCGTCGAGCGTCGTCAGGCTTGAAGGTTCGCGGCGTCGCCGTGCGGCGCCTCGCCGTGCTCGTCGTAATGGCCGGCGTGCTCGGCGTGCCGGTGTCCGTCGTGCACGTAGTCGAGGTGCTCCTCGTGCTGGACGGTCTCGTGCCCGCAGCCCTCGCCGTGGACATGATCGTGTTGCTCGTGTGCTGAGCAGGGGTCCTGCGTCATCGCCGTCTCCCTGGCGCCACAGCCGGATCGCTCGGGGTCAGCCGACAGGATAGAACCCGGTCCGAACTCGACCGCGGGGTTCTGTTTGTGCCGGTCCTCTCACCAGCCGGCGGCCGGCATCGAACTCATCGGCGGCTGCGACGCGACGTACGGCGCCGTGGCGATGAGTTCGGGGCCACCCGGCCGTCCTCACTGTGTGTCGACCCTCGTCGTGGTCTTCGCCGCCCATGTCGACGGCGCCGACCTGTCGATCGTCGACGCGCTGGCTCGGCTGGAGCTCACCGCCCGGCGGATGGGCACGTCGATACAGGTGGACGGCGCCCCGTCCGGGCTGGTGCGGCTGCTCGAGCTGGCCGGACTCTGCGACGTGGTGCGGTGCAGCGGTGAGTCAGGCGTCGAGGTGCGGCGGCAGGTTGAAGCGTTCGAACAGCGCCGGGTCCAGGAAGTGGTGGACGTGCGCGATCCGGCCGGCTGAGATCTCGAGGACCTGGATCGACCACGGCTCGTGGCGACCACCGGGCCCGCTCGGCCGGTACTGCCCGAACGCCGGCGACCCGTTGGCCGTGACCGGGACCAGCCGCGAGCCCCGGCAGCCGATGCCGTAGCCGAGGTACCACCCGCGCAGGTCCGCGAGGCCCCGCAGCCACATCGAGTACGGCGGCATCGAGATGCTGGCGTCCTGGTGGAGCAGCGTGACCAGCCGGTCGATGTCGTAGGCCTCGAAGGCCTCGACGTAGCTGGCGAGCAGTGCCTGGTCGGCCTCGCCCACGCTGGCCGGGGTGTCTGTGAGGTTGCTCGCCGCGAGCGTGGCTCGAGCGCGCTGCAGCGCGCTGTTCACCGACACGACCGTCGTGTCGAGCAGCTCGGCGACCTCGGCGGCCTGCCAGGCGAGGACCTCGCGCAGGATGAGGACGGCGCGCTGGCGTGGCGGCAGGTGCTGGAGCGCGGCGACGAACGCGAGCCGGATGCTCTCCTGGAAGACGGCACGGTCGGCCGGGTCAGCCGAGATGTCCCCGTCGGGGATCGGCTCGATCCAGGTCGCCTCCGGCAGCTGCTCGCCCGGCGGGGTGGTCGAGGAGACCGGGGACGACAGGTCCATGGGCAGTGCGCGGCGCTGCCGGGCGCGCAGGCTGTCGAGGCAGACGTTGGTGGCGATGCGGTAGAGCCACGAGCGCAGCGCCGAGCGCCCCTCGAACCGGTCGAGGCCCTGCCACGCCCGTACCAGCGTCTCCTGCACGGCGTCGTCGGCGTCGAAGGCCGACCCGAGCATGCGGTAGCAGTAGCCGGTCAGCTCCGTCCGGTACTGCTCGAGCTGCCCCATGGCCGCATCGGCGACCGCCAGTCCGCTCATCGCGACCTCCCTCGTCACCGACGACCTTAGAAGGCCAGCCTTGTCGGCGTCAGGCCGACCCGGCGACTGATCGCGTTCCTAGGTCACCGACCGGTCGGCGGCGCCCCCACAGCTCACGGCAGACTGTGACCGTGCCCCCTCACTATCGCGCCCCGGGTTGGTTCACTCGTAACGTCTTCAACAGAGCAGTCGCGTTCCTGACCCGGCACGGGATCAGCATCCTCGGCTCGCGGATTCTGGCGGTGCAGGGTCGGAGCAGCGGAGCATGGCGTACAACTCCGGTGAACCTGCTCGAACACAACGGGGGCCGTTATCTCGTGTCGGCGCGCGGGGAGGGCCAGTGGGTGCGCAACCTACGAGTCGCCACGACCGGCGAGCTGCGGCTCGGTGCCCGCACCGAGGCGTTTCGCGGTCGGGAACTTACCGACGAAGAGAAGGTCCCGGTGCTGCGGGCCTACCTGCGGCGGTGGAAGGTCGAGGTCGGTGCGTTCTTCGACGGCGTGGGGCCGGACTCCACCGACGGAGAGATCCAAGCTATCG